>JAIOYR010000073.1 GCA_021740995.1 Taibaiella sp. | reverse complement strand
TTCAGGGTATATGACCGTTGGGGAGTAGTAGTGTTCCAGACATCGAACATAGACGAAGGCTGGGATGGTACATTCAAGGGAGTGCCACAGCCGGTAGGCGTGTATATTTACGATGTGAGTGCAGTAACAAATACAGGTAGAGATTTTACCAAATCAGGTAACGTTACCTTATTGCGATAATTGATTCATTCTATTAATTTTGGAGCCGCCCCGTGTAAATGGGGCGGTTTTCACTTTCCAATATCTATATGGACAAGATTTGTATTGCTGAAAAATTAGGCCTGTTTGCTGATCATTGGAATCCGAGAATTGTGGCAGAGCTCAACGGGCAGCATGTCAAACTTGCAAAATTTAAAGGGGAGTTTGTATGGCACAAACATGATGATGAAGATGAGCTGTTTTATGTACTGGAGGGTAGTTTTTGTATGCAGTTCAGAGATAAAAATGTAGCACTTAATAAAGGCGATATGCTGGTAGTGCCCAGAGGAGTGGAGCACAGGCCGGTAGCTAAGGAAGAAGTTTCGGTAATGTTATTTGAGCCTGCAGCAACAGTAAACACCGGTAATGCCGGTGGTGAACTTACCAGAGAGAAATTAGATACGATTTGAATCGTTGTGTATTGAACAAATAGCAAAATACTTTAATAATGAAAGGTCAGCACCACTATAAATTAACCATAAAATGGACCGGCAACAATGGCACCGGTACCAGCCATGCCGCCGCCTACGAGCGCAGCCACACACTGTCTGTAAAAGGGAAGCCCGATATTTTTTGTTCGTCAGATCCCGCCTTTCGGGGCGACGATACAATGTACAATCCCGAAGAGTGGCTGGTAGCATCTATCTCGTCTTGCCATATGCTCTGGTACCTCCATCTGTGTGCTGATGCAGGAATAATCGTCACCAACTATGTCGACAATCCTGAGGGTACAATGGTGGAGGCCTCTGCAGAAGGTAAGGGGCGATTTACTGAGGTTACGCTGCGACCCACTATCACAATAACAGATGCTGCAAAAGAAGAAAAGGCACTCGCGCTGCACCATCAGGCACATGAAAAGTGCTTTATAGCCAACTCTTGCAATTTTCCGATACATCATGCACCTGTGTTTATTATTGATTCTGTAGTGTAATAAAGTTTTATGACGAAGAACTACTTGCTGCTTGTATTCTTTATTACTGGAATAATTCAGGTTTTGGATGCGCAGACACTGAAGAAATATCCTATTGACAAATCTGGTTGTTCTGCTTATTTCTTCTGCAATCCCGGAAAGTTCGAGCTCTCATTCAGTCCCGATTCTTCAAGGGTCTATACTGGCGAGTGTATAGCTGATAGCATTACCTATGACATCATTTGTGTGAAAATGAAGGAACAGATAAAAGATATAGATGGTGCAGAAAGTATGCTGGTGCAATATCTTGATTTTATAAAGTCTTCATTTCAGGTGACTGGTTCTACAGGATATGGAAAAGGGCACAGGCTAAAAGGAAACGAAAATACCAGAGGGATTGTAGACTATTGGAAAGATAAAGACAACAACAACATGAAGGTAAAAGCATGGACCAATGGCGGTTATATAGCTGTGCTGATAGTAATAGCTGCTAAAGAAATTCCGGAGGCTAAGGCAAACGTATTTCTTGATGGTTTTGCTTTTCCTGGCCTCACTGTGAAGTAATTATTTCTGAAAAACGGCCAGTGCCTCAGCGCGCATCTTGTGTATAATTTATGAAAGAATAAACAAGGTCTGATTGGTCAATTATTTATTTTGCATAGAGAAAATTAGACCTAAAATGCTGCGAATACTAATACTGGGGTTCTTCTTACATATTAATGGTGTGTGCTCATACGCGCACCAGCCAGGAATAATAGAACTACGAGACATGTATTATGCAGCTTACCGCGATAAAGCAGCTGCAGAAAAGTTTTATGCAATAACTGATGTAAAAGCAAAAACATTGCAAATAGCCACACTGCAAGGATACAATGCAGTTGCTTCTATCATGATGTGCAACCATGTGCTTAATCCTTACTCCAGACTAAAGTATTTTTATAACGGCAGAAGTAAGCTTGAAAAAGCTATATCTACTAATCCGAAAAGTGTGGAGCTGCGCTACCTGCGGTTTGCCGTACAATGCAATGTGCCGGGTATACTGAATTATAATGGTCAGATAAATGAAGACAGAGCTATACTTCTTACCTATTTGCTGGCTAAAGAAAACAAAACTGCTGACCCTGATTTATACAATCGGATAGGCAACTACATGATGAGCAGTAAAGATGTGCCGGATACAGACAAGCATAAAATAAAGGAAATAATGTAGCCGTATTCCTAAGACTGCTGCTGTTTATTCCTGCACCAGCAGATTTTCAGCAAATACTTTCGACACACTGGTGTGTGTGTTATTGTTGATGACAATAGACATAGAATTATCGAAAGGAATTTTTTCGGTTAGTGTAATGGTTGTTCCAATCCCGATGTCCAGTTTTTTTAGGTATTGCAAAAAAGGAGTACTTGTGTCCTTTACGGCTACCACACGGCAGGTTTTACCTTCAGGTATTTCGGCAAGTATGGTTTTATAAGTAAGGGCAGTATCTCCATTGGCTTTTGGTATTGGGTCGCCATGTGGGTCGTATTGCGGAAAGCCGAGAAACTTGTCGAGTCGGTCAGCAAGTTCCGGGTGGTATACATGTTCCAGTTGTTCAGCTATGTCATGTACTTCATCCCATCCGTATCCCAGTTTTTCTAGCAGGAATGCCTCCCAAAGCCGGTGCTTGCGCACTATAGATATGGCCACGTTTTTGCCTGATGCAGTAAGTTTTACACCCTTGCTTTTTTCGTATTCCAGGAGTTGTTTATCTACCAGCTTTTTAATCATATCTACTACAGACGCCGGATTGTTGCCCAGCGCCTCAGATATGGCAGTAGGTGTAATCTTGGCAAGTCCCTGTTTGTAGAGATTGTAAATAGCTTTTAAATAATTTTCTTCTGAAAGTGTATGCATGTTCGTAAATGTACAGGCAGTAAAGGTAGCTTTTTTATAAGAGCGAATTTACTGTGCATACACTTTAGCAGTGCCAAAAGATGTTTCATTACCCATTTTTACAAGGTATAAACCTGCAGAGATATTGAATCCGGAAAAAGATTTAACAGATTGACCTGCTTGCAGAGATACCTGTTGGCGATATATAGTTCTGCCGGTCATGTCAAAAACAGAAATATCGTAGTTTCCTGATGTCAGAACGTCCATGGTAAGAGTAAGCGTGCCTGAATTAACAGAGCCCTTTACCTGCAAAGAATGTTTGTCGGAAGAAGGGTAGATCACATCTATTCCCAGCGGCGTAGTGGTGGTTTCAATGTTGTCGAGATACCACCTGCTGCCGGTAGTGCCTGAAGCGGATGTATATCTGAATCCAATGTGTAATGGTACTATGTGTTTATAGGCGGTGATGTCTACCTGATGGGTTACCCAATCTGTTTGATCATTGATGCTGAAAATTGGCAGTGTAGCAGAGGTCCTGTTGTAAACAGTATCGGCTACTGATGAGGAAGTATCATAGCCCATAGTAGAGTCGCCCGATACAAATATTTCAAATTTAGCACCAAGGTTGAAGTTAGTAGTTTTGGTGTCAAAGTTCACATAGATATTGCCGGTGTAACCATGGAGATCTAACTCAGGGGAAATCAGGAAAGAAGTGTCTATGTGATACGTGATTGGTAACGGCCAGGGACCATATAGCCCTGTGCAACTGATACCTGTAGTGCCACTCCTGCCATAAGACGCATCGCATTGCCACTGGCCGTGTGGTATCGTTGAAAATACTGGATTGTATACGTCCCAGCTATAAGGTTTACCTGCAGCCGGGCAACTTGAGTTAAAGTTCTCACTGAGTGATGATAGTTGCGCAGAACAGGTATTATATGTAAACAATGCAGCAAAAGCGATAAGGAATCTATTCATGGTAGCTTATTTTTAAATCGTGTTAAAATATATGAACAAAAGAACGAGTATTGCTGAATCTAAAAATCTTTTGTTGTTATAAAATCCTATTTTTTTATTTCTGAGGCAATAAGGTAAATGCAACAATAATAGTGCCAATTATTTTTATTATAGCATTACCCACCTTCAGTTAGTAATAATGACGAGTGGAATGATAAAAACGTGAGTAATAGCAGAATATTTTTTTTATTCCTAACAATTGTTGTTTTTATCTCGTCTATGTGTATAACTGTAAGTTTATAGTAACCATAGATGAATTTATAATATTTAGCATATTGCAGGTTTCGAGCAACATATATAATCAGATTCCGGCGTCCGGCGATAGGGCAAACACCGAGAGTGAACTCTATGCATTGGTGAGGGATTGTATTGCCGAGTCGCGAACAGCACAGAAAAGGCTGTATGATATATACGCGCCTCGGGCATATGGGGTGATAAAGAGGTATATATATGATAACGAAAATGCCGCAGAAGAAGTATTGAATGATTCGTTTTATAAGGTGCTTACCAAACTGGATCAGTATTCTTTTCAGGGTTCCTTTGAAGGGTGGATAAGGAGGATAGTAGTGAATACAATAACCGACTACTTGCGAAAAGCTATAAGTAAAGAACAGCACAAAGAATTGCATGAGGATGTAGCTATAGTAAACAGCGAGCCGGTAAGCAAAATGGGCCATAAAGAACTGCTGGAGATCATACAAGCATTACCACGTGCACAACGAACGGTTTTTAATCTATTTGTGGTAGAAAACTATTCGCACAAAGAAATTGCAACACTATTGAACATTAATGAGCCCAACAGTAGATGGTACCTGAATGATGCCCGAAAAAGGTTGAAGGATAAAATAAATTTCATCAACAAGTAAGTAAAAGATGGAAAACAACTTAAAAGATTTTGATGACGTGTTCAGGGAAGAGTTCTCAGATTATGCTGAGACTCCGCCACCTGCCGTGTGGCAGACCCTTGAGAGAAGGCTGGAGCACAATAAAAAGAGAAGGATATTTCCTTTGCGGTGGTTTTGGTACTTCAGTATCATTTCCGCTATAACCCTGCTGGGCGCTTCTCTGTTGTGGAATAATATCCGCAATTCGGATGCTGCTAACGTACTCGCATCAACTGATGTCGCCGATGCTTCTGAAAATGGGAACAATACGATAAGTGCTCCCAATCCCACAACAGCAGAAGGTAAAGTGAAGCCGAAAAATGTGGTGGATAACAACGAAGATGTGATTGATGAAAATGCTGAAGAATCTGGCGAATTGACACCAGCAAGTAATAAACTGGAAAACACAGAAAATTACAATAAACATAATAAATACAATAGGCGAAGCAAAGACATAAAAACAACTACATACGCTAAAACAACACAATCTCATGCTTACCAGAAACAAGAAGAAATTACTACAGAAAGAACAACGCTGAATGCAGCCACTACTGGCACAAGTGCCTATAGTTATGATGATTTTGAGAATGAAACAGCGACGACCGAAAGTATGCAGCCTGGAGCATCTATGCCGGTAGACGATGGCAAGGTATATGTGCAGAAAAAAGCTAAAAGAGGCAAAATAATTGTTGCAGAATCTGTACCTGAACCAACGCCTGTTTCACAAAAAGACTATTTGGAAGAAGTTGTGGTGTCTGCAGATGATGCAATTGTAACTACAAACAGTAAACAGCAAAAGACAACATCAGAAAACATAAATAACACCAGAGATAATGAATACTCAATGGCAGTAGTACCCGGGAAAAAAGCACAAAAGAAAGTAATAACTAGGAAGGCGAAAAAAGGTGCTTCTGCTAAGGCTATAACAGACAAGACTATATCAAAATCTGGTACTGCTCTGGTCGCAACTGTTGCTTCGCCTGCTGTTATAGGTGGAAAATCCACGGCTAAGAATACTGTTACTGCTCAGGCGGGTATTGCGATGGCAACCACAAATGTGACAAAGATTAGTGCATCCGCGCATACACCAGAGAGGGCCACACCAGGTGTCGCAGCAGGCAAGGCAGTAAGGCAAACGGTAGTAACTAACAACTCAAATACAACCGTTGCTAAAAGAAATTATGCCATGACTACTGCTACAAAAGAGAAGACAATACCACAGAATACCATAACTGCAGGTGCAATGGCAACAGCCCCAGAAACGGAAGTGGCAATGGTTGCAAAAGAAAAATCAGTTCTTTCTGCGGGCACCCATGTGCAGAAAACGGTAGCTGTATCAAAAGCAAGCAACGCTGCGCGAGCCACTCACACAATGGGCAAGGAAAAAGATGTAGTATCTGAATCAGAAGCTGTGGCGGCAAAGGGGAAAGGCACTTCAACTGTTTCGGCAACTAAGTCTCAACAAAAGAATACAACTGCCGCGACTACTAAAATGACTGTACCTGTAAAAACAGTCGTGGTAGAAAATACTGCAACTAAAGAAATCAAAAACAGTACTGATTACAAAGCGAAATCAAGAGCGGGTAAAATAAACAATAGCGCTATGGAAAACGTAACCGTAAAAAAGCAAGGCAACGCGCAAAGCACTAGCAATATGCCAGCAAAAGCAACTGCTGCAATCAAAGCCAACAAGTCTGCAAAGCAACCAACTGCTGTTATTGCGAAAAATGCTGCCGGAGAAGATAAGCATACTAATGTGGTGGCAACAAAAGTAGATGGACAACCAACGGTACAAAAATCAACAGCAACTAATATACCGTCAGTAAGCACAGCTGCAACTATTGATGAGCACAACACAGCTGCGGCTTCGAACGTAAAGAAGGTCAAAAATATATCTGTACCATCAACTAAGGCGATTCAGGTTAGCAAGCAAAAAAAGGCCGCTGGTCAAGCTATTGCAGGTACAGCTAAACCGGCATCTGGTCAGTTGCAATCTGCAAAGCAAAATAATGCCCCAGTGCTGTCTGCAAGTGTTATCAACAAGACGAATAGCAAAACTGCAAAGTCCCTGGCTGCAGCTACAAAGAATGAGCATGAGCAAAATGATGTACCGTCAGTAGTAAAACCTGAGGCTGCAAAGCCAATGGAGAAAGTAACGGAGGCTAAATCACCTGTAGCACAGGCCGCAAAGGCAGCGCCGACGGATACTGCTGTAGCCCCTGTTGTCACAAATGAACCAAAGGAAGACAGTGCAAAACGGCAATCCAAATTTGTGTATGGTATAAAAGGCGGCTTCGAAGGAAGTGTCTCTTCTGGTGCTGCTAATAAAATGCTCATAGCGCCATACCTGCAGTATCATCTTAGTGATAAACTTTCGCTGATGGTGCAGCCTTCCCTCAAACTTGCCGGACTCAGGAACCGGAATGTCGGTGCCGCAAGCTCATATTACGATGTGAAGGCCGGAAGTGGCAGGTATACATTGGTAGACAGCTCGCTTACCGTTCTCGTGTTCACCAATGATACGCTGTGGAAAAGAAACTATGCTTACACGGAGACGCATGATTCTATAGTAAAAACAAATAGCGTGGGCGGAACTTATGTAGAAGTAGAATTCCCTTTGCTCCTGCAGTATAAACTGACATCCAAACTGTCTATATACGGAGGACTCAATACCATATACAGCAAACTGCTTTCGGTCAAGGAAAATACAACGACCATCAAGGATATAGCTGCAACCGGCAATACATCTACATTACTGAGCATATATGCTCCGGCAGTATTGCCAAACACCACGGGTATAACGTATACGGGAATCCCTTATTCTGCATATACGGGTCCTGCCTTCCCTACTTCAGGTGAGGGTGGCTCTGTAAGAGTAGGGTATATGTTGGGTTTTAGTTATGAACTCAGAAAACGCTGGATGGCAGACGTGCTGGTACAACAGACTTTTGTAAAACAAAACATACAAGCCGGTTATAATGTTAACCGTTCGCTCTCAGTTCCCTATATGCGCTTTACTCTAGGTTATCGTATCTCAAAATAGCCCCTCCAAATCCTTTCTGCCTGTAAACCCTATTTTACAGTCAGTATAAAACCCGCTACTTTGGCGGGTTTTTCTTTGAGAATTAGTTCCGATATTGTGCTGAAAATGTATCTAGCTGCAACACTGTTATTGTGCCTCTGATTGGGTTCGTTGTTACTTTTGATAAAGTTTGCAACAGGAAGCAAATACAAGGTTTTTTCCCGTAAACCTCTTTTCCCTAAAATATTCTCCTAATTCCATTTCTTTCCTTATATTTACGTGAAATATTTGCCTTGCGGAATCGTATGACTAATAAGATTTTTACGTTTTTATTGCTGGCGGCTATAAGCACCGCTTCGTTCATATCGTGCAAAAAGCACAGTGAGCCCAAAACAGACATTACGCGAAACTACTTTCCGCTTACATTTGGCAAGTCGGTAACGTTTGCCGTAGACTCCATTTATTACAACGAACTTACCTGCTCGCAATACCGGGTAAAGTCGCAAATGAAGTATGTAATTACAGATACTTTTACAGACAGAAGAAACTTTACATCCAAGCTCTCGTACATACTCGATGTCTATAGCCGCCCTTACGAAGGTGCTGCCTGGAGACCTCAGAGTGTTATTATTCTCAATCCTACAGTTACTGGTCTCAACTGGTCTCAGGACAATGTGAAATTCATAAAAATGATGTTCCCTATTGAGGAAGGTTTTACTTGGAAAGGAAATGTGAATGCGCCTGTGAATGATTCTGACTTCTCGTTTCTGAAAAACTGGAACTATCAGTACCGCGATTTACGCAAATCATACAATACCGGTTTTGTCAACTTTGATAATACGGTAACAGTACTTGAAAATGATGAATCTGTAAACTATCCGGGTGTAGATTCCGGCGTAGCAGCATACCGTACTTACTCAAAGGCTGTATATGCCTACAATGTAGGTCTGGTATACCGCGAGCTGACACACACGACCTATCAGGCCTACAATTCGCAGTGTTTGAATGGCTATTCGGTAGTGATGCAGGCTATAGGCCACAACTGATGTTATGTGCAGGAGATTTAGTGTAATATTCCTTATCACCGCAATGCTGATATGCGGAAAATTGTCTGCAGTACAATATGCCTACATTGTACGCTTTACAGACAAAAACAATACACCATTTAGCCTGTCTAGTCCACTTTCTTATCTTTCTTCAAGGTCTGTAGACCGCCGCACGGCTCAGAGTATTGCTGTAGACAGCACCGATCTCCCCGTTAGCAGCAACTATATAGACAGTGTTCTTACCCTCACGGGTGGTAAGATTCACGGCTCTTCGCGTTGGTTGAATTTTTGTGTAGTGCTCCTTTCCGATTCTGTAGATATACATCTGCTCGATGGTAAGCCATATGTAAGCAGCACTCAGTTTACCGCGTACTATGCAGACAGCCTGCACAAGCCTGCTCCGCCCCACGACGGTGTGAAACAATTGCAAAAGACAACAGCAGGTGATGCTGTTTATTATGGCAATACCTGGAAACAGACTGCACTTGTGAATGGTGCTACACTACATGATGGCGGATATACGGGTAATGGCAAGCTTATAGCAGTATTTGATGCAGGGTTTATAGATGCAGAAAGCCACCCCGGTTTTGCCGCTATGTGGGCTGGTGGCAGAATGGTCGACAAGTACAACTTTAAACTACGTACCGATTTCATTTATGGTTACGATACTCATGGCACAAAAGTGCTCTCTACTATGGCGGGGTATATACCCAATACCTATGTAGGTAGTGCGCCTATGGCATCCTATGCACTCTATGTCACTGAAGATGGCAACTCTGAGCAACCTATAGAGCTGATAAATATGCTCTTTGCCGCAGAGCGGTCAGATAGTATAGGTGCAGATATAATTATTTCAGCACTTGGATATAATACCTTCGACAATCCGGCAGATAATTTTGATTTCACAACAGACTTTGATGGTAAAACGACAGTAGGTGCACAGGCGGCCAATATGGCTACAAAAAAAGGCATGCTTTTTGTGGCTACTGCCGGAAATGAGGGTGGAGGCGGATGGAACAAAATACTGACACCCGGCGATGCTGACAGCGCACTGACAATAGGGTCTGTGAGCGAGACCGGTGTGAGCGCACCCAGCAGTGGATACGGGCCCAATGCCGCTGGCACGGTAAAGCCAGATGTATGCGGTATGGGGCAGGGGGCAGCACTTTTTTTGGGCAGCAGTGGTTACGTAAATCAGAGTGGTACCTCTTATGCTACCCCGCAGATAGCCGGTTGGGCAGCATGTTTGTGGCAGGCTTATCCGGCTGCAACGCCACATTATCTGCGACAGGCAATAATAAAATGTGCCAGCATGTACACATCTCCCGGGGCACAAAAAGGATATGGTATCCCGGATTTTAGTTGTTCCCGTTCTATGCTGCTCAATGTGTCTGATGCACCGCAGGTGTTTTCACCTTCCCGTTGGGTATCGGCTGCGCCCAATCCTTTTGCCGATGATTTATCACTGATTGTATCACCTTATGATGAGCAAATGGTCTCGTTCTCTATTACAGATATGACCGGAAAAATTGTACTTATCAGGACTGCCCAATTCAGCAGAGGTTATAATAGTCCATTTACAATATCATTGGCTGGTCTTCCCGCTGGTGTTTATATACTTAAAGCTACTTCGGCTACAGACCAGCAGGTGCTGAAGCTGGTGAAACAGTAATTTTCTTTTTGTCTGTCAAACTCATCTATGTTTAGTTACTGGGAGCAGCAAAGTTTTTCTTACTACAACCATATAATAGTGGGTGCGGGCATAGTAGGTCTCAGCCTGGCTATAGAGCTGCACGAGCGGTTCCCGCAGTCTCGTATAATGGTACTGGAAAGAGGGCTGCTACCTACAGGTGCCAGCACCCGCAACGCCGGTTTTGCGTGTATGGGCAGCGTTACAGAGTTGCTCGATGACCTTTCGCATACTGCCGAGACAGAAGTAATAGCGCTATTTGCAGCACGGAAGAAAGGGCTGGAAAAATTAAGGCACAGACTGGGCGATGACCGGATAGGGTACAGAGCCGATGGTAGTTATGAGCTGATAGGTGAGCAGGAGACTGATGCGCTCGATAAGCTGGATTATCTCAATACATTGCTGCTGCCGGTAACCGGCATACCGGCTTTCAGGCCGGCAAGTGAGTATATGGGAAGTTTTGGTTTTAGCACCCGCCATACCAAAGCACTTATAGAGAACGCCTGTGAGGGTGCGCTCCACTCCGGTAAGATGATGCGCGCACTTACTGATATGGCAATTCAAAAGGGTATTGAGATAAAGACAGGTGCGGAGGTAATGCGATTTGAGGAAGAGGTAAACGATGTCACAGTAACGGTAAAAGACCCATTCAGGAAGGAGGTATGGTTGATGAGATGCGATACATTAAGCATCTGCACCAATGCATTTACTCGGCAATTATTGCTTGATGAAGATGTAGTGCCGGGCCGTGGGCAGGTGCTTGTTACAGACTCTATACCAGGCTTGCGGTTGAAGGGTATTTTCCATTTTGATAAGGGATATTATTACTTCAGAGAGATAGATGGGCGTGTACTTTTTGGTGGGGGTAGAAATATAGATTTTGAAACAGAAAACACTACCGAAATAGCCCTCAATCAACAGATACAGGCTGATCTCGAAGAAAAGCTGTCTACTATCATCTTGCCGGGAGTAGCCTTTACTATTGCTCAGCGTTGGGCAGGTATTATGGCATTTGGTGCCACCAAACAACCGATTGTGAAAGCCGTTTCTGAGAGAGTATTTGGTGCTTTCAGGATGGGTGGTATGGGGGTGGCATTAGGCAGCAATGCAGCAGAGCGACTTGCTGAAATCATAGCGCAAAAGTTATAGTGTAATAGCAGTGTTACAAACCCTCCCAATTTTCAAACAGTAAATTGAGGTAGTGGTTTTCTTCCTTGGTTATCACGTCATCAGCCTTTGCGAGTTGCAGCGCAAACTGTATTAGTTTTTTGCGCTCTTCAGGTGTAGCATCGTCATAAAAGTCGTCCATGGCTTTGTGGTAGTGGCTTTCCCATTCATCTCTTTTCAGGTGGCTTATTACTTCCATTTGTTTATCCAGATTCACATTGAATGGAAATTCTTCTGCAAGATAGTTACGTATTACCATGTCTTCATTGCCGGTGATTCTGTAATCAACTGCAGATAGTATCATTAACAAATGATATCCGGCTATAGTTTTATTCATCCTGTTGTTAGGCATATTGGTCTCTACGAATCAAATGAATAATCAGCTTTGTGATGCCAGCAGCAGATCCAGATCTGTATACTTAAATCCGAAACGCCTTGCTATGGGGGCATTAGTGATACAACCTTTATATACATATACGCCTCTGCGTATACCGCTTTTAGAAAGTATTATGCCTTCTACGCCGCCCATATCTGCGCTTTGCTGCATTATGGGCATAAGCACATTGCTGATAGCCCTGGACGCAGACCTCGATACGCCGGATGCTATATTGGGTACGCAGTAGTGTATAACATCGTATTTTTTAAAAATCGGTTTTTCATGAGAGGTTACTCTCGATGTTTCAAAGCATCCGCCACGGTCCATACTTACGTCTATTATCACAGAGCCGGCTTTCATGTTGCTTACCATCTGGTCTGTAACCACTACGGGTGTTATGCCATTCACAGGCTTCAGTGCACCTATTGCTACATCCGCGTTACGCAATTCTTCTGCCAGTGTTACCGGCTCCAGTACGGACGTAAAACACCTCCTGCCTATATTGTTCTGCAGGCGCATAAGGCGGTAGATAGAATTGTCGAAAATCTTTACTGAGGCACCAAGCCCGAATGCGGCCCTGGCGGCAAACTCGCCCACGACTCCGGCGCCTATTATAAGCACACGTGCCGGTGGCACGCCTGATATGCCACCCAGCAATATACCTTGTCCGTTATCCGTATTGCTCAGGTAGCGGGCTGCTGTAAGTATAGCATAGTTGCCGGCTATCTCGCTCATAGAGCGCACTATAGGGTAGGTGCCGGCATCGTCTTTTATGGAGTCGAATGCAATAGCGATAATTTTTTTAGCCAAAAGTTGTTCCAGTATTTCAGGCTTCAACAGCGGCATGTGTATAGGCGATATAACAACTTGGTTGGGCTGCAGTAAGCCTGCTTCCTGCTCAGATATAGGCGCCGATTTTATGATAGTAGTAGCCTTATACAGTTCGGCTTTATCGTACACTATATGTGCACCTGCTTCGCTATAGTCGTTGTCGTAATAAAACGAGCCGTCACCCGCCCCATGCTCTACGGCTACATCATGTCCGTCGTTTACCAGCACCGACACTGCTTCGGGTGTAAGTGGCACGCGCTTTTCCTGAAAAGCGGTTTCTTTGGGTATGCCTATAAACAACTGCTTCCTTTTGGGAGCTATCTGTAAAGTCTCTTCCAGCGGCACGTAGGAAAACGAAGGAGATATGTATGGTTTTTTACTCATTCCCGAAAACGGGTTTATTTATACACGACAATATACAATTTAACTGTTACAAAAGAAGAATTTTAACAAACAGCAGTTAAAAAATAAATATTAACAGCCTGAAATGCAACTGTAATTAGGAACAATGATTAAATAAAGTACGCCAATTGAGCTGTTCTTTTCCATTTGTGCTTCGTTGCAAAAGTCTTTAAACAGTTAACAATTTGCAGATTTTGCGACTTGCACAAAAGAAAATCAATTATCTGATTTGGTCTACTTTATTTTATCAACGTTCCTAAGGTTTTGTGGCTTTATATTTTATTTTTGCAAAGGATATAATTAGTTACAGGCAACTGTCTATTACAGAGAAGCGGGTATGGTGATATGTTCGTTAACTGTTTTCGCTGTTTTAGATGAGTAGTCCTTTGATTTGTGATGTTATAACCGGGACAATATGCTAAGACAGTCGAACCAACAAAAACTACTACAAAAATTATCGCCACAGCAGATTCAGTTGATGAAGTTGCTGCAGATTCCTACTGCTAACCTAGAGGAGCGTATAAAAGAAGAGCTGGAAGAAAACCCGGCCCTCGAGTTTGAGCTGGATAATACTGCTCCGGATCAGGATACTTATGAGCTGGATGACAACGGTAAAGATAGTGATGATAGTGAGCCTGCAGGTGAGGAGATAGAACTAAGCGACGATGCGGCTGAAAAGGTAGACCTCGACGACTTTCTGCGCAGAGAAGATGATGACAGTGGTGGTTATGACTATAGCGACGACTACTATGGCAGCAGCAGCGAAGATAAGCAGGTAACACCGGCACGTGTAGAGACAGGTTTTCATGATGCATTGCTGGACCAGTTGGGTATGCTGGAGCTGGACGAGCGGCGACACAGAATTGCAGAACAGATAATAGGCAGTCTGGACGAGGATGGATACCTGCGCAGAGAAGCAGGCTCTATTGCAGATGATCTTGCTTTTGGGCAGAACATAGAAACCAACACAGACGAAATACAAGAGCTGATAAAAGAGATACAACAGTTTGACCCGCCGGGTGTGTGTGTATGGACGCTGCAGGAGTGCCTGATAGTGCAGCTTAAAAGAATGCCTCAGACAAAATCTGTAGTTGATGCTATAAAAGTGCTGGATAAATTCTTTAACGAATTTACGAAGAAGCACTACGACAAAATTCAGAAACATCTGGAGCTGGATGATGAAGACTTCAAGCAGGTGATTAACAACATCATAAAGCTGAACCCCAAGCCCGGCGCATCTATGGCGGTGGTAAACAAGGCAGAGAGTTATATTATCCCTGATTTTTTTGTTTTCAACAATAACGGTATTCTCGAACTGACTCTCAACTCAAAAAATGCACCTGAGCTACGCATATCAGACGGGTACAAGGAGATGATGAAGGCATATGACCGCAGCGAGAAAAAGAACAAGAGCCAGAAAGAAACGGTACTCTTCATAAAACAAAAGCTGGATGCGGCCAAGTGGTTTATAGACGCCATAAAGCAGCGGCAGCATACGCTTATCCATACCATGCAGGCGATACTTGTATTTCAGAAAGAGTTTTTCCTGACGGGAGATGAGACCATGCTGAAACCTATGATACTGAAGGACATTGCCCAAATGACCAGTCTGGATATATCTACGGTATCGAGGGTGGCAAACAGTAAGTATGTGCAGACCGAATATGGTACCTACCGGCTTAAGTATTTCTTTTCTGAAGCACTGCATAATGAAAATGGCGAAGAAGTATCGACCAGAGAAGTGAAAAATCTGCTGCATGAAATGATCAGTGCAGAGAGCAAGAAAAAACCTCTTTCGGACGAGCACCTTACGGAGATGCTGATGGAGAAGGGATACAATATAGCCCGCAGAACTGTAGCGAAATACCGCGAACAGCTGAATGTGCCGGTAGCCCGTCTTAGAAAGGAATTGTAGGTGAATATGCATAGCTTATGAATGTAGAAAGTATCAGGGAATATTGTATCGGAAAGCCGGGTGTAGAGGAGTCTTTTCCGTTTGGTGAAGACACTCTTGTGTTTAAGTTAAATGGTAAGATATTTTTGTTAATGGGGCTTTTGGCCGATCCTGTCCAGTTCAATGTGAAGTGCGACCCGGAGCTGGCAGTATCGTTGCGGGAAGAATACGATGCAATCATTCCCGGCTATCATATGAACAAGAAACACTGGAATACCGTGATAGTGGACGGTACACTGAGCAGAAGACTGCTGACGGAGCAGATAGATCATTCCTACTCATTGGTAGCAGGTGGAAAGAAAGGCAGGTCAAAATAGTGATACGGTGCATAATAGAAACGTGATAAGATGAAGCGGATAACTTTGGTATTGTTCTGGATATCAGTGGCTTGCAGTGTGACGCAGGCGCAGTCTTTGATTCCGTTAAAATTCAAATCGGAGGATGATAACCGACTACTGAAGGAAAATGATTCCCTAAGCTTTTATGCGGCTACGGGTGATACTGCCAATGTGGTGGCTATAAATGAGGAGACATTGACTTACAAACTGGTGAGCAAAAAAGACCGGAAGCGGGTAGTGGCCGAAGGAGGTATACTGGCCGAAGGTGAAGGCTATCTGCAGCATGGCCGATGGGTACAGTATCACAACAACAGAAATGCGGCTATAGCGGGCAGTTATCTGCGTGGTATGCCCGTGGGTAAGTGGGAAGAATACTATCCGGATGGCAGAATAGAACTATCTTACCACTATGCTATAATCACTGATAAAGACGGCACAAATACCTGCATGTCTGGTGAGTATCTGGAGTATTATAACAACGGTAAACTTAAGGTAAGCGGGTTTTATACTGCCTTGCGCAACAGAACTCCTGATGCACAAACGGTGGAAGACCCTGTAACCGGCGCTAAAATAAACAAGACCGTTTATAAGTCGGTATACACGCCGCGCAAAACCGGAATTTGGGAATACTACTCAGAGAGTGGTGAGCAGGAAAAGCGGGAAGAATTTTGATTGGGTTTTAACTGTCTTCCTTCCTTACTTTTGTGGTGCATGGTATCTACCCGATTTCTATTATTGCTTTTTTTTCAGGGGTTGCTTTGCGGCGCTCATGTGCAGGCACAGTCTGGTATGTATATAGAGCAGCCAAAGGTGTTTACAGGAGGCATAGCAGCGGGTTTCAATCTGGCACAGGTAGACGGGGATATGTACTTTGGGTACAACAAGCCCGGGCTTTGTGCAGGTGGTTTTGTGTGCATTCATTTTACACCCCGGGTCAGTACCAATATTGAGATGCTGTATTCGCAAAAGGGCAGCAGGGGCGACGCTGTAATAGAGTCGCCGTTTCTGGGCACCTACGTTGCCAAGTGCCATATAGGGCTGAACTATGTGTCTATCCCCGTTACCTTTCAGTATCAGTATTCCTTATTTTTCGTAGAGGCAGGTGCATCCTACTCCCGGCTGGTAAAGACCAATGAATGGATAGTGGCAGAGCCACCTGTGATAGTGGACGTGGTTAAAAACCGATTTAACAATACCGACCTGGAGTATGTGTTTGGTGCAGGTACCAAAGTGTATAAGCAGCTTTTTCTAAATCTTCGCTTTCAATATTCCATCTTATCGATAAGACCTATAGACCGTGTGCCTTATAGTTATGGCTACGGTACCAAGGGTCAGTTTAATAATCTGTTTTGTGTGAGGTTGATGTATGAGCTGTGAGCATAGAATGCAGCGCCATGATGTTTTTGCGCACTTTTTTGCAGATTTTTTATTTTTTGGCTAACTGATTGATTCTGTGGTACATAGGTCTAAAACGGGGGCTGATTCTTGCGCAAAAGTTGCGCAGTTGCTTCCTGTTGCGTCGGCTGGGGTAGTTGTCGCAGGGACATTTTGGGTTGGCTTATTTTCTTCTTCTTCCGGTAGCATTTCGGGGAACGATGGGAGTTGTGGCAGGAGTGCTTGTGCTCTGGACAGTAGTTCTTCAAGCGAGGATTGCGGTTTGTCTGCTTCTTCTTTGAACAATGCTGCCTCGGCTTCTTCCTGTGCTCTTTGTTTTGCCAGTCGTTGTTCTTTGCGTGATTCAATAGCGGCATCACGGAGCCGGCGGTTTTCGATGGTGGGGTCGTGCGGGGGTGGCAGGGGTGTAGGTGTTGGCAGGGTGGTAATCTCCTCTTCCGTAGGAAATGGGATATCGTACATTTTGTAGGTTTCTACGGTTTCGGGGTCTGAGAAGAAGCTTTCGCGGTTGTCCAATTGTTTCTCTGTTGTGTCTTCGGGTAGCCAGGGTATGCGCCCACCAATGCCGGTGAAGTGTTCCGGAGCGTAATCGCGTCTGTTGGTACTAGCAGCGGCGGTCATGTATTCATCAATGTAAGGCATGAGCTCGTCTGCCAGTTTTGTGTTTTTCTGCTTGAGGGCATTGAGAAAGTAACCAAAGGATTCCATGCTCTCATTGAGCGTTGCCCGGTTTTTGAGGTTTTTGATGGTAAGGGTGAGCTTGTGGAGGGTTTCGACCTCGCGAAGCGTAACGGGGTTGGTCAAACGTCGCTCTGACAGATAGCCCTCGGTAAGGTGACCGAATATGTGGTAACAGTTGTCGGCAAGGATAGCGGGCATGTGTGCTGCGGAATGACGGAGGCGGTCCCACTCGCCTTCTTTGACCCAGTAGGATATACTGCGGCGGCTGACATTGAGCATGGAGGCTATCTGTGTTTTGGTGAGCTCTGTCTGGAAGTAGAGGTTTCGGGCTTGTTGTTTTTGTTCGTTAAGCATTTTTTGGCGTTTATAATTTGAACACAAAATTTTAAAAAGGGTTGTACCGCAGACCTGCCTGCGGTAGGCAGGGGCGCGGAGCCGCAGAGGGGTTCACCACAAAGGACACAAAGCGTTTTACCGCGGACCTGCATTGGGTTTCACCACAAAGGGCACGAGGGGCACAAAGGGTTTTACTGCAGAGGAGTTCACCACAAAGGGCACGAGGGGCACAAAGTTGAACTGGTGTAGTATGTAGTATTAGTGGGCATCAAGTAGAAGGCGTAGGTCATAGTCAGAGTTTTTGGGACAAAGGTGGGAT
>JAIOYR010000072.1 GCA_021740995.1 Taibaiella sp. | reverse complement strand
GATATCGGGGGGGCGGAATATGAAAAGAAAACACCAACCCTGAAAGGGTTGAATAGGGGTACGAAATATGAAAACTCCTTACACTTAGAGTAGCGTTCTATAAAAGTTCGCGGCTTGAAATCATGATAAAGGCTCACCAATTACGTAATAGCTCCCTTCAGTCCCGATGACTATCGGGAGGGTTTTCTCGTGCAGGATACCAAATGTATACAAGGCTATACTTTAAGTAGAAATAAATAACTATAAGTAATTGATTTACAATACGTTATGTCTATTTATTGAAACTTAATTGTTGAATAAATATTATCGTAAGCAGCACTATATTGATCAATAGCCTGATTTTAAGCTAAAATCGCAAATAATTATGTAAATCATATATCATCTAAATAACTGACTATCATATATTTAGTTGAAGTAAACTAAACAATACATACTATCAATAAAAGCACCTTGCAGTCGTACATTGATAAATACTTTTCCGGCAAATGACATTTTTGTTTATTATACTTAGTTGACAGGCTGCTGTACGTATATTTTGCTTATATGTTCTATATAATCCAGAAGAGTAGCACGCAGTTGCTCCACACAATGGAGATAGATCTGTTTTTCGGTCATAGTTTCAGCCGAAGGCTGATAAAGGGCTTCCGATATTTCAAGAAGTCGCCCATGAAACATTTGCCAGTCTTTTTTAGGCATAGATACTTCCAGTGCCCATATAACCAGTCTTTTTATCAGTTTTGCCAGGTTATGAATAGAATTGTCGTCAACGTAGTTGGCGTAGCCATATTCTGGCTTGTGCAGCCAGCCAATGAATATAGAAGCACGTCTGAGATGCGCTTCTTTCTTTTCCTGGTTATGGAGTAGTTCGGAAGTGAATTCCATAAGTTCAAATATACAAAATGAAGGTCACCTTTTTTGCATTTGTCATGTGAACTGCATGCTAGTTGCCTATATAAATCTTACGACTTATGGAATTGCAATCCGCTTTTTGTATTGTATAACAACCCGAATGTCATTGCTTGAAACATGCTGGTCCATCTGCTTTTTTGCATAAATGTCCTATAATGTTAGCGTTATGTTATGTAGCATTTAATTATGGTGGATTGACTAAATGATACTTAACCATAACGTGTAATTATAGGACAAGTTGCGGTAGTTGAAGTATTAACCAAACGTCCTGTTTAGTAGGGTACTGCTGCGAAGCTGATGGGCTGCACTTAGTTGAATACTACGCTATGTTCGGTTTGTTAAAGTGTATATTTGTGGACAAAATGTTAGTAACTTATCAACACAATGAGTAACTTTGCAAAATAAAATCCCGCACATAATGGAGAAAAATGAGCTTTTATTAGAGAAACTATCTAAAGATATAGAGGCGCAGCGTTCTGCTTTATCCCATGTCATTGGGCTGATTATTAATCTATCAAATGCAGTAAACGATGGTTTTGCCGAGGTAAATCAACGTTTGGCTATATTAGAAGGCAAACAAGGTATGCAAGGTGTAAATACACAGCTTACAGACATAAAAACAGAACTTGGTAAAATTCAAAAGGCGTATCCATACGAAGAACTTTTTGCAAATATGCAGTCTATAAGTAAGGGAGACGCATGAAAATAAGTTACTATTTTATATAATAAAAAAGCCACTCTTTCGGGTGGCTTTTTTAATTACATTTGTTCTGGGTTTGAAACGTATAAAAGTCATCCTTCATTCTACGCTGTTTGGGTCGCAACCAAACAGCAATATTTTGATAACTCATTGGGAGTTTTATATGACTAAAATGGTTGTTGCAACAACCGTTACCACTAAGGACAAAATCCGTGGTTCGTTTCCTATCCGCCTTTATTAAAGAACTAAAATGTAAATGTTATGGAACAAGAATTTAAAGTTGGTGATTTAGTTAAAATGAAATCAGGCAGCATGACTATGGTAGTAAACATTGTAGGTCAAAACTATGTAGAATGTTGCTGGTGGGATAGTGCAAAAAACGATTACAGAAAATTCGAGTTTAAGGCGCACCAATTAGTTTACCAACCATTTATTACCGAATAGGGCTAATAAATTCGTAAATTTCCTTTGCCTTTTTCATCATATCTTCATATGATGGAGCGTAGCCTTTTGCCAATTCTAAGCACTTTAATCGTAATTCTTCTTGTGTCATAATATTAGTCTTTAACTCCGTTAGTCGGCAATATTGCCGAGGGTTATTCCTATGTTACATCAACGCTTAGATATTACGTACAAGCCCAATCCATTTGATAGCAGTTTGTCCTATAATGTTAGCGTTATGTTATGTAGCATTTAATTATGGTGGATTGACTAAATGATACTTAACCATAACGTCTAATTATAGGACAAGTTGCGGTAGTTGAAGTATTAACCGAACGTCCTGTTTAGTAGGGTACTGCGGTGAAGCTGATGGGATGCAATGCTGCTGATGCCTACGCTATGTTCGGTAATAGAAAAGCCCCCGTTTTATCGGGGGCTTTGTTTACATTTGCTTTGCGAACTAAATGTAAATGTTTATGAACGAAGTAAAAGAGTATTTTTTGGCAAGTGGTAAGACAATAGTTGACGTACAAGCCGAAGTAAACAAAGGGATAAGTAACGGATTTCGCCTTTATGGAGAAATTACAGCCACACATGTACCTAATGTGGGATTGATTATACTTCAGTCTATGGTTAAATAGGTAAAACTTCTTTACCTTTTACTTGTACTCCTGTAATAGGGTCTATCTCTCTTTTCGTAAACAACTTACGGACTGCTTTAGCTATGCCGTATACGAAATTACAAGCGAGCCCAATCCATTTGATAGCAGTTTGTCCTATAATTTAACCAACATTATGTTATATAGGTTAGCAAGCAAAATTCGTAACTTTTTTAGTACGAATTTTAACGCGTGGGCAAGTGTGCGTGAGCGAAAGGGAAAAGAAAAAATTATCGTTCATCGCCTTTCCTACAGCGAAATAGGGGAACCTATTGTTGAGTTAATGACTGAATTGTAGTTCGCCTGACTTCCTCAGTTAGCAAACTTACGTAAGCTGAATTTACTTCATTAGCGAAATTCTCGCAGCATGTTTTTGATTCAATAGACTGTTCATTGATATTAAGCTCAGCCCCCTTGTGATGTTCGGAGCAAGTCATGCGAGATAGTTCGCGGTGTATGCCTGTCAAATCTACTTCCATAATTTTTTCTTTATCCTTGTGCGGTAGCTGTGTGCCTATTTAACATGAATGTGAATTATAAGACAAAAACTACCTTTTGCCGCTAAGTTAGGAAAATAAAATTGATTATGGTAGATTTTTATAGTTTTATTTTCCTAACTTAGCGGCAAGATGACAAAATAAATTCGTTTTGTCTTATAATTTAGGTTATGTTAAGTACGTAATTTTAAGATAATCTATTGACAATGAACAGGTTAATATACATTCTGCTATTGAACTACCAGAATGCTACCCTCTTAGCCCCTATTGTACTACAAACCAAAATCGGTAACTTGAAGTGCTAAAAAAAAGGTTCACATGTCCTTTTACTACACATCATTTTACTAATCCTAAAACACAGCCAAAATCAGCCGTAATCTTTGCCCATGGCTGAAAGAAATTTCTATGATATACGCCTGGCTGTATATCATAGTACGAAAAGCGTAGTATCACAGATTCCCAATTTGTGAAAACCGGTACACAATCAGACCTTTGTCCTTAAAAACTTTCAAGCAATCTTAAAACACACTCCCTTTGCGTCTTAGCGCCTCCGCGGAAAAAAAATCCTTGGTGGTCAAAGGAAGCAAGTGCGCAACTTTTGCGCAAGAATCAGGTGCTGTTTTAGTACTAACTACCTCTTAATCAACTAGTTAGTAAAAAAATAAAATTGTTGCAAGAATGTGCGCAAAAACAATGGAAAGTTACTCGAGTGCAGGAGATAAAAGTAAGTTACATTCGCAAACGTTAATAAAAGGTTTAGAAGACGAAAAAGGATAGTCTCATTTATTGCTAAATTTTTTTTTTGGTGATTGGAGCTGAATCGCAGAGGACTTGATGGCGCCTTCTTTATGTCGTAGATGTGGTTGATGGTGCTTAAAATGAAGTCGGAAGCTCAAAGACTTCGGTCAAGTCGAATTGTTGTTGGTGATAGGCAAAAAGCTAGCGCCATGTAGCTAAATAGGGCTTTAGATATCAGCGTAGAGCTATTTTTTTGCCGGCGGAGCCTTTGGCAACCAGCGCAGCGACTCATGAACGCCAATAGAAAGACAAATAGATGTGAATAAAAAATCGCCTTTTTCTTTTGCTACTTTTCTTTTTGGCGAAGCAAAAAGAAAAGTAGGATAACAGGGGCAGACAAAAAATTTATTTAAACAGTATCTTAAACTCAATTACAAATAGTTATCAAAAGAACTCATGGCAGACAAAGTAATAATTCATATGCTCGAGCATAAACTGGAAGATGCTTATGGATTCTTTTTCGATCTTAATAAGTTCGTTAGTGTACACCCTGTCATTTACAAATGCGATTTGCTGGCAGAAAATTCATATTTGTTTTACGAGCGCTTAAAGTTTGCCGGCTTAAGCCTATCATTTTCTTACAAGGTTGTCATTGAGCATGCAGTACCACACACTCAGGTAATTATGTTTTCTGAAATCAGAAAAGGTGTTACGCTCAGACTTATATTTGATTTTTCGGAAAGTAACGGTAAAACTAAACTTACAGAAACGATAATATTTACAGGGCCATTCTTTATAAAATCAACCTTTGTTAGCTTTCTGGAAAAAATGTACCTGAAGATGGTAGATAACATGAATAAAATAGTTAATGCAGCTGTTTAGAACCTCATGGTTTTCGTTTTATAACCTTATTGGCTCCTTTATGATAACTATATTTGAGCATGTTTATCATCATACAAAAAGAGGCATTTACATCAAATTCTAACTAAAATCTGATTAAATGCCTTGTTTGTTGTAAAAGGTGACCTCCATGATAGTGGTCCCGGACTCAATGCCAAAAATTTAAGAGTATCAAACGGAAGTTACCGGTTTATTGGTGGGTATCTCCAATATTAAAGTACCAGCGACACAATGGATGTTTTGCTAATTGAAAATAAGGTGAGAATATATGATTTCTTGTGTTCACCTTTCGTTGTTACACTCAAATTAATGACATTGGTCTAAGACTCCTTTTTCATAGTAAAGCTATTCAACATATTTTTAGTTTCGCACCAGTATCCTTTTGCCGACTCTTGATCCAGAGTCCCAAAATATACCTGACTTTTGTTTGGGTCTGCCGGAGAAAAAGGTGATTGTATTACAAAATGACCATCTGTTGCTTCTGCCCAGAATCCTTTTGTAGTTGCTCCACAAGGAAAAGCAATGATGGCTTTGCCTCCCGGATAGAACTTGATGATGTCAGAGGCACTATCTGAGCCTGGACAACTAATACTCCAAAGTGAATTTGCCAAAGTGTTCATAAATACGATCTGTTTTGTTTGATGACACAAATCAACAACTATATCCGTTTGTCGCACACCGTATTATTACCCATTTTTATACGGGAAAAATACGGTATTATTAAAACGAAACAACATGCATACTCTGCAAACTGACAACTGTAAACTATCTTTGTACAATGGAACTGAATGCACTCACCGCTATTAGCCCAATAGACGGGCGATATCGCTCACAACTGGCTACTCTGGCACCCTACTTCTCTGAATACGGACTCATAAAATACAGGGTTCGGGTAGAGGTAGAGTACTTCCTTTTTCTGGCTGAAAAGAAGATTATTAAACTGCCTGCAGGTGTAAAACCTGCGAAGCTGCGCAATATTTATCTGGAGTTTACAGAGGCGGATGCTGCACTTATAAAAACTACAGAACGAACTACCAACCACGATGTAAAAGCCGTAGAATATTTCCTGAAGGACAAACTGGTGGCACTGGGCGCCGGCGACAGCGTAGAGTGGGTACACTTCGGGCTCACATCACAGGATATCAACAATACCGCTGTACCACTACTCTGGAAAGAGGCACTGGAAGAAGTTTATCTCCCTTTGCTGCTCAATACTCACTTGTCGCTCTACCATCTGGCGCAGGAGTGGAAGGGCATACCTATGCTGGCGCGTACACACGGACAGCCTGCATCGCCTACCACACTGGGCAAGGAGTGGATGGTGTTTGTAGAGCGGTTGGAAGGGCAGATAGACCAGCTATTAAATATTCCTTTTGCTGCCAAGTTTGGCGGCGCCACCGGCAACTTCAATGCGCATCATATAGCTTTCCCTGCTGTAGACTGGCAGAAGTTCGGTAATGATTTTGTGGAGAAGAAACTGGGGCTGGAGCGTATGCAATACACCACTCAGATAGAGCATTATGATAGCCTTGCAGCACAGTTTGATGCGCTGAAACGAATAAATACAATACTTACAGACCTCTGCCGTGATGTGTGGCAATACATTAGCATGGAGTATTTCAAGCAAAAGGTGAAAGCCGGAGAGGTAGGAAGCAGTGCTATGCCCCACAAGGTAAACCCGATTGACTTTGAAAATGCAGAAGGTAACCTGGGCATAGCCAACGCCCTCTATGAGCACCTGAGTGCAAAGCTTCCTATTAGCCGCTTGCAGCGCGACCTCACAGACAGCACTGTGCTGCGCAATATAGGCGTACCGCTGTCACATAGCTTTCTGGCGCTGCGCTCGCTCGAAAAAGGACTGGGCAAGCTGCTGCTGAATAAGGATAAAATGAAGGAAGATCTGGAACGCAACTGGGCAGTGGTCGCCGAGGCGATACAAACAGTACTGCGCAGAGAGAACTTCCCAAAACCATACGAGGCACTAAAGGAGCTTACCAGAGGCAAAAGCAGCATCACAAAGCAGGATATTCACTCATTCATAGATACACTGAAAGTAACTGCCAAAGTAAAAAAAGAACTGAAAGCTATAACACCACATAACTATACAGGTGTGGATTTCAACTTTTGATATCCTGTAACTTAATATTTTATTTGCCATTATGAACCAGCTTCCCGGATACGACAAGCTCATAGCTGATGTGGAACGGAAGATTGCTACCCGTAAGGCTGATAAGAAGGTAGACGTAGTAGTGAACATATATGGCAAGCCCTGCAACACGGCGGTAACCCTCTATACCCTACTGCTGCACAGCGGGCAATGGATAGACAAAATCTACTTTATACAGGAGCGAAAACAGCCACACAACAGCAACTTCGACTTCATCAAGGCTGCCTTTGGTAAACGGATAGTTAGCTATACTCCCGGATTGTGGCTATGGGTACGACCATTCCGCACCAAGTGGGTGTTTAAATTTAAGCCGTTTCGGATGGCTGTAAGGTACCAGTATGGCTGGGAGCGCACAGATAAAGACCATCTGTTTATCACTCATAACGATGTGTTGTATACCAATGACGTAATAGGTGCTATGCTGCAGCGCATAGGCCACAACATAGGCATAGGGCCTGTGGGTCAGTGCTGGAACTGCTCGGCCCACTTTGCCGGAGTTTGCACCCCGGATACTTATACCAGTTACAAACCATCTTTTGCAGCACTCACTGAACTCATGAAACGCTACCCAGGCAGGCGGGAAAAGGACTATGGCGACCTGCCACGCAAAGAACGCCCATGGCCATTACCCGAATGCAGACTGAACGAGTGGACAGCAATGATAAACATGAAGCAGGCAAGAGCTGTAACAATGCCACTGGGTAAGGCAATCCCCTTCGGTGCCTTTTACGAATTGGATATCGGTACACGCTGGTTTAGCGATGTACTGAATATGGGACATACCGTGGCTAACTTTGATATAGATGGCTACGGCACTCATGCCTGGGCCAGCTCATCTGGTAGTGGTCATGCAGCCTTGCTGAATATGGACGAATATACCCGCTCTGAGAAGGTGGCGGAAGATTATTTGTTAGCCGTAAATGTGAGCTTATAATATGATTATACGTCAGTCTAAAACTTATAGCACCCAATATCATTAGTGCCTGCCCTGCTGGTACCTTCTATGTCTATAAGCGGAGTGTAGACTGAATTTCCTTTATTGATGGCGGGTGAACCCTCTTTCAGTCTGAAGTCGCCTTTTTGAGTGTCTTTGAACTTCGGGTCTTCGTTGAAGATACAATTAGTAAAGTTGATGAATGGCTCACGTATCGTACCCATACGCAGCAGGCAATGGTTCATCTCCAGCACAGCAGCAGCTTCCGGTACCGAGCTGCAAACTATCTCGCTGTCCAGCGAGCCATATATGATACAGTTGCGCATGGCAGCATATAGGTCCCCATAAAAGATGGTGTTCTGGTCGGGTTTGTAATAGTTGAGTATTGCTACTGTGCCCTGCGCGCTGTGGCTGAGAGCCGTGCCGCCATAGTTGGCAAAGGTACAATTGGTAAAAGTGTCTCTGCCACCCTGTATGATAGCAAGCGCATAGCCCCCGGTAGTATGAAACAGACAGTTGGTAGCTGAAACGGTTCCCTTGCGGCTGTATATACCTGAGCCAATTGAGTTTTTAACTACGGAGTTTTCCATGCGCAGTTGTGCAGGAGAGCCGGCAGCATTAGAGTCTATATCCACCCATATGGAGGTTGGGTTGCCTAATGCTCCATTGCCACCGTTTTGAATACGGGTATATCTAAGTCTGCTGCCGTTACTGAGTGAGTGGAAGTAGATACCACCCCACTCTCCCGGATACCCCTCGTAGTCAAAGTATCTGCGGTCGAGACGGTCTCCCTGAAAGATAACACTATCTTTTGCAGTACCATTGGCTATAAGCCTTCCGAAAACTACCAAACCGGAATTTTGATGCATATATATGCGGCAACCGGGATTGAGTGTAAGTGTGGCACCGGGCGCCACTCCAGCACTGTTGATGATAACATAGGGCAGCAATGTGTCCCAAACTGAATTAGCTGTTATTACGCTGTCTCTAATATATCGTGCGTTCTGACCGTAGGCAGTAAATGGAACATAAAACTCCTTGCCATTGAGGGTGGCCACCAGCGAATCGGTAACAATAAATGGTGTTCGGGTATTATTGGGGTCTATATTTACCGTAGCAAACACATATATACTATCGCGTGGTGCTATGCGCAGATTGCTGATATTGTTGCCCTGAAAGCCGTCTACATTCAGGTTGAAATAGGAGGCACCATTGAGCATGCGCACAGAGCTGAGTACAATTTCCCGGTTTTGTGGGTTGAAAATAAGCAACCCTGTAGTGAAACTGCCGGCTGCAGTAAAAACAGTATCGAACGCCAGTGTATCGTCAGAGAACTTGAGTTCTCCGCCTACTGTAAGGATGTTCTTATCTTTTTTGCAGGAAACCCACATCAAAGAAAGGAATACTGCCCCTACTGCCAAAAGTATAATTGATGCTTTGAAGCGCATATTGTTGCCTGGTACATTTAAGAATAAATACCCATTCGTAGAATTTCCGTCAAGGTAGAATTAAAAATTATTTGCTCTCTATCTGTAAAAATAAAGAAGTAGTATGATAACGCAGAGGTTGAGAGAAATATTATTAGCGATATACTATAATAACTACTCTTGCGGTGTACGTTCTCCGGCCTTTAGGCGCAGCAAAGGGTCAAATTCATCGGTGTAAAGCGTTGCTGTACCACCTGCTTTAAGTCGGTAATTGTAAAAAAGGGTTTTATTTATTGTAGATTTTAGTTGTACTTTTTTAGCAGTGTAGTACTTGTTGTTCACATATATGTCTATCAAATAATACCCTTGATCCAATAGAGGTGAATAATACATGCCGTCTTCCCCCACCCTTACTTCTATACCTTCTTTTCTTTTGGTGATTTTGATAACTGCACCCGGCACCAGTTTGTTTTGTTCGTCCAATACTATTCCACTCATCATACTTTGCTGAGCAAATATATCAGGTACCCGCAACAACAGCAGCGTAATAAGCAAACCAATTGTAGTAAGGAATTTCATTAAAATCAGGGATTTATGTATGTATTGTTTTCATACTGGTTAATGAAAGATTTTAAAAAAATACAGCAGAAAAAAGCTGAACATACCGTCTATCAGAAATAAGTTACTCACATACATATCGCGATGATAAACATCTTTTATTAGTAGGTATAAAGAAACGTTGAGTAGCGTAAGTAGAATATAGCCTAGTGCACCCCACTTACGTAGGTCGCAGGCCGCCACCCAGCAGATAATATAGGCTATAAGCCATATTACTTGTAGCCATGGCATACTCATTATTGGGAAATACCGGTTTCCCCAAATAGCCCATAACAACCACAGTATGTGCGCCACACCTATAAACGGCATTATAAACGGTGGTTTCCGTGCAACATCACTAATGAATACTCTGAAATTGCGCATAATGGGTAATGATAAAAGCAATAACTACAAATAATTAAGCAAGGATAGACGACAACTTTACAATAAACGGTGATAGAAATATGCAGCGGAGTAATTACATGCAAAATGCATATAAAATGCAGTAGGACTACCCTCTCTATTAATATTAACCTTTAGAGAAAGCGTTGAGAATATCATACTTGGTTAATATGCTATATTGACCGCTTTCATCTCTGGTGAGTACTGCTCCATTATCTTTGTTGATAAAGCTTGTAAGCCGCTCTAATGCGGTATCTCTGCTTACTATAGGCAAAGGTTTATCCATAACATCAGCCACCTGCATATCCCTTACATCGGCCTGCTCTATTAGCCTCTTGAACAATCCACCCTGCGAAATACTACCGGTAATTTCCAGTCCGTTCATTACAGGCAGATGCTCAATATCATATTTTTTCATCAATTCCAGCGCATCCATTACTTTGCTTTGGTGGTCTATCGTCACCAATCTTCTGCGACCGAGCCCGTTTATAAGATCTCCAACTGTGTCTACTTCCAGAAAACCGCGATCCAGCATCCACTCATCATTGTATATCTTGGCCACATAGCGGCTGCCGTGGTCGTGGAATATAACTACCACCAGATCATCTTTTTTCAGTTTATCTTTCAGCTGCCTGAGTCCGGCAACTACTGAGCCGGCAGAGTAGCCTACGAATATACCCTCTTCACGGGTTATGCGGCGGGCCATTACAGCGCCATCTTTATCAGTAACCTTCTCGAAGTGGTCAATGGCTGCACGGTCATAGTTTTCGGGCAAAAAGTCTTCGCCAAATCCCTCTGATATATATGGATGCACCTCGCCCATATCGAGCTCACCTGTATCAAACCATTTTTTCAGCAAGCTGCCATAAGAATCTATGGCCCAAATCTGAATATCCGGATTCTGCTCTTTCAAGTATTTGCCTGTACCCACAATAGTACCTCCTGTACCGGATGCTACAACCAGATGCGTTACTTTTCCCTCCGTCTGCTGCCATATCTCCGGGCCCGTTTGCTCATAATGAGCTTGTCGGTTAGCCAGATTATCGTACTGGTTTACATACCAGCTATTAGGAATTTCTTCCTGCAGCCTGCGTGCTACCTGGTAGTAACTACGTGGGTCTTCAGGGTCTACATTAGTTGGGCATACAATTACCTCAGCGCCATGCGCCTTTAATATATCTGCTTTTTCCTTGCTTTGTTTATCTGTAGTAGCAAAGATGCATCTGTATCCCTTGATGATAGCCGCCAATGCAAGCCCCATACCGGTGTTGCCACTTGTACCTTCTATAATGGTGCCACCTGGTTTTATTTTACCCTCTTTTTCCGCTACTTCCAGCATTTTTAGTGCCATGCGGTCTTTTATACTGTTGCCCGGATTAAAGGTTTCTACTTTGGCATACACTTTACAAGGAAGATCTGCTACCACTCGGTTGAGGCGTACCAATGGGGTATTTCCTATAGTTTGCAGTATGTTGTCATATACTTTTCCTGTCATGGCTCTAGTTTTTTTAGTTCTTGTGGCGAAGGTAATAATTTACTAAAGGAATGAGGATAAATTCACTTATTTTAATGTTTATTTAGGCTTCAGTGTACATAATTTTAAGCTATCTGACACCTGGAAGCGGAAGACGTACTATAACGCTTTGCATTTTGCTAAGAAAATCGACCTGTTAATAAGAAACACCTGTATGATTGCATACTGTTTTTTACCTTGTATCGCCAATACTTAATAATTTGCTATTACGATACTGTATAATCTTTCTGGTGTTGCACTATTCACTTTTGTCAAATGCACAAGAGGGAAGTTATCGTTTTCTGAATATTACAGCCAGAGATGGCTTTAACCCGGCTATTGTTACCAGTATGATACAGGACAGAAAGGGATACATTTGGTATGGTTCCCTAAACGGTTTGTACAAGTATGATGGCTACAAAACAGAGCGACATGTAAATAAATACAATAAGCAGAATACCATTAGTGAAAATTCGGTGTACTCAATTGTGGAAGACAAAGACGGCAATATATGGATATCAACCGCAACAGAGGGTGTTAACTGTTTTGATCCGATAAAAAAAAGGTTCACACAATACAGACACAAAAAAGGTGACAATAATTCCATAGTATCTAACCGGATGAAGCGCTTGTATATAGACAGCAAAAACAGGTTATGGATAGGATATGCAGGGGATGGATGGACGGTTTATGATCTGAAAACCAAGAATATGCGTCACTACCTGGCAAAACCTACTAATATAAACTTTTATGGTTTTGATGGAGCCAATACCCCCGACCCGTTTCTTGAAGATAGGAATGGAGGCATGTGGATCACCAGCGCCTGCGGCCTGCACTTTCACGATACCAATAATCACATCGTTACTTATCACGATATAAACAGAAAAAACGCGCCTACCCCTGACAACCTGTTTATCAGCATACTGCAAACCGATGACACCACGTTGTGGTTGGGAACCTGGGGTGCTGGACTGAAGAAATTCAATACGCGCACAAAACAATTTACGCAATATTTGTATGACAAGATAAACCCTGTTGCCAGTATTCATAATATAGTTTTGCAGATAGTACCCAAAACCGGTACTGAATTATGGGTAGGAACGGCAGATAAAGGACTTGGGATTTTTGATATGGTCAGCGGAAAATTCCGGTTTATTCCGCATGACCCCGAAAACCCGGAGAGTCCACTACCCGGAGAATGTTACAAGCTTCTTAAAGACAAGTCGGGTACGTTGTGGGCTGGATTTTATTCTGGTCTCAGCCGAATTATTTTGACCCAGAAAAATATAAAACGCACTGCAATTCGCAAATCAACACGTGAATATAACAAAACATTTTATCCTGCCGCATTCTTCAAAGACACCGCTTCAGGCCTACTATATGTAGGATGCATTTCCGGAAAAGGGCTATATATTATCGACGATAAAACCGATGATGAAACTATTGTAAAAGTACCAGATTCAAAAGTCAGATTTTCTGAGTTTGATGCGGTTAGCATTAGTGCTATAGTGCCACTTAATAGTCAGGAATTACTACTGGCTACAAACCTTGGGATTTGTGTGTATCAAAAGTCGACGAGAAAAATTCGAAGAATTAGGATCAGAGATCAGGAAGGCAAGCCTGTATATGCTTTAGAATTTCTGAAAGCCAATGATGGCTATTGGTGCAATTCCTACCCAACCAACGGATACTATTTTATCAACAATGAATTGACAACAGGTGTACACTATGGCAGACAAAAAACATCTCCTGTTAATTTTACAAGTCCACGCCAACACGTGGTCTATGTAGAAAATGACACTCTGATTTGGGTAAGTGTCTTCGATTCGGGGCTATACAGGATGAATCCTGCTACAAATTCGTTGAAACTGATAAACAACAAGGCAGATAAAACGTTTTTTGGCAAATGCCTCCTCAAAGGCCCAGATGCCGGGTATTGGTTTTGTACAGAAAATCAGGGCGTATTCTCTTTAAAAAGGGAGCAAAACGACTCTTTTACAATAAGACAATATGGAGAAGAAGCAGGATTGGCATCAGAATATTTGACAAACGCTGTACTTGATAAAAACAACAGAATTGTGGTAAGCACTTATGGAGGTCCTTCAGTCTATTTTGAGCATCAGGATAGATTCGTCAGCTATAGTGTCAACAACCTGATATCAGACAACAGAGTTGAGTTTTCAGAAGTTTATTGCGCTGATGATGGATACCTTTATGTAGGTACCGTAGGTGAATATTTGACGTGGCATCCTGACTCTGTCATGGCATCGTTAACAATACCTGATTTATACCTTACTTCAGTGAAAATATTTGACAAGGAATATAATGACACGATTGATGTGGAGAAGTTGTCTGCGATAGAAATACCTTATGACAGGAATACCGTTAGTGTTGCCTTTACTGCTCTGGACTTCGCAGCTCCTCAAGCAATTCAGTATGCCTACAAGATGGATGGCATAAACGAGAACTGGGAACCCGTAGGCAGCGACAGGACCGTTACATTTTCAAGACTTGCACCCGATAAATACACTTTGCATGTTAAGGCCATTAGTGGAATGGGATTGGCAGCCAACAAAGAAATTACCCTGCAGATATTAATAAACCCTCCCTTCTGGAGAACATGGTGGTTCATTTTATTGTGTGTCATTGTAGTTACGGTAATAATAATTGCAATATTCAGATACCGCGTTGCCGCAATAAGAAAGGAAGAAGACACAAAAACAAAATTCAGCAAAATGATGGCTGAGGTAGAAATGAAGGCTCTAAGAGCACAGATGAACCCTCACTTTTTGTTCAACTGCCTGAACTCAATAAACAGATATATAGTAGTTAATGACACTGTAAATGCCTCGGGATACCTTACCAAATTCTCGAAGCTGATACGCCTGATACTTGATAACTCTGCGAATGATGCTACCTCACTGGACAATGAGATTGCGCTTTTACGCCTGTATATAGAAATGGAGTTTATGCGATTTGATGGTAAGTTTACCTACGACATTAGCATTGACAAATCTTTATCCTGCGAGACAATAAGTATTCCATCAATGATTATACAACCGTATATAGAAAATGCAATCTGGCATGGCTTGCTGAATAAAGGTGTAAACGGGCATCTGCTGGTAACGGTAGCCGGGAAAGGGCCCGGCGAACTGGAAGTGATTATAGAGGATAACGGTATAGGTCGTGAGAAGGCAAAAGAAATGAAGAGTAAAAGCACGTTAAAACAGAAATCTTACGGTATGAAAATAACGAACGACCGCATAAAGGCAATGAATCAGCTTTATGATGCCGGTGCCAGTGTAACCATAGAAGACCTGAAGTCTGCAGACAATGAGCCGCGGGGTACCAGGGTAATATTAAAAATACCCTACACAAAATTAGCTACGGAATCGGGTATGTTACAATTTTTATAAACATAAATTACTACATGATAACAGCAATAATTATTGATGATGAAAAAAATGCTCAGGAAGTGCTAGCCTGGCAGATAAAACAATATTGTCCGCAGATAGAATTATTGGGCTGTGCAGGAAATGTTGCAGACGGTATTAAAATGATTCACGAAACAGGCCCTCAGTTATTGTTTTTGGATATAGAGATGCCTGTACAAAATGGCTTTGACCTACTTGAGGCATTTGAGAATCCTAACTTCGACATCATATTTACTACTGCTTACAACCAATATGCCATCAAAGCATTCAAATTCTCGGCTTTTGACTATTTGCTAAAGCCAATAGATGCGGATGACCTTAAGAATGCTGTAATAAGGTATGCGGGAAAAAAAGGCCATTCAGTAAAGGAACAATTAAAAGTCCTGGCAGCACAGTTGCAATATAAAAGTCCTAACCGAATAGCCATACCATCGAACGACGGACTGATGATTGTGAAACCGGAACAAATAGTTAGATGCGAATCGGAAAGCAATTACACCAAGGTATTTCTGGATACTAAACAAAAAATAGTTGTTGCCAAAACGCTCAAAGACATGGAGGATGTACTTGCCGGATTTGGATTTTACAGGATACACCATTCACATCTGGTAAATCTGACTCATGTGCAAAGCTACATAAGAAGTGATGGGGGGTATGTAATGATGAGTGATGGAACACATATCACAGTAGCACGAAACAGACGGAGTGGATTCATAGACCAGTTTTCTAAAATATGATCGCCCAATTACTCATAATAATTGCCAGATACTCATAAATGTGTACACCTGCTAATTGTCCTTGATTAGTTTGATTCGAAATTTCCAATTTCACCTTCATAAAATCATTTTTATGAAGCGTATTCTGAATCTCTTGCTTGTCGTTGTGTTTATCGTGACCGGCAACCATGCTTATGCCCAAGGCATAGCAGTAAACAATGACGGCTCATCAGCCAACAGCTCCGCAATGCTGGACGTAAAATCGACAACCAAGGGTATGCTGGTACCCAGAATGACTGCGGTGCAGAAAAATGCTATCAGCAGCCCGGCAACAGGTCTATTAATTTACCAGACAGATAGTGTAGCGGGCTTCTATTATTATTCAGGCACGTTTTGGAAGGAAATAGCAGACGGCGCTACCGACTGGGTGCCATCATTTGGCACAAACAATATCAGGAATAGTAATAGCGGATCTGTACATATAGGTGATGTTCCTTTCATTTATAACGATGCAAAACTCCAGGTCATCAACTACAGTGATACAGGTGTGCTTCCTGGTAGTCTTTCATTTGGGCTGATAGGAGATGCAAGAGGGGAAACTGGTGTAGGGGTTTATGGAGCGGGTGTCTATGCCGGGGTTTATGGATCGGGTGACCGCACAGGAGTATTGGGATACAGCTTCGATAGTATTGGTGTAAAAGCAATTGGATTCCGTTATCGGGGGTTGTGGGCAGTATCTGACAGCGGAACTGCCGGTTACTTTGAAAGCCCAAATGGCAAAGCGCTGATAACCGGAAATGGGCGAGTAGGCATAAACAATCCCGACCCGCAGCAGCAACTGGATGTAAATGGTGCGATACGTATCTCCGGTACCAGCAGTGCGATAGCGGGAACGATACGCTTTGACACCAGCAGCGGGCAATTTCAGGGTTATGACGGCACAACCTGGATAAATCTGGGTGGCGGCAGCGGCGACTCGTTCTGGAGCCCATACGCAGGTGCAAACAATGCAAAGTTCGCAAAACCCGGATTTGTAAAAATTGGTGGAGATTCTGCCTCAGGTTATTGGGATAACACAAAATTTCAGGTAGAAAATGATCATCCTGGCGGCTATGGTATTGTGGGACAGGCACATGGTGCAACCGGTGTGGCTGTTGGCGCTTTTGGCCAAGCCACTGGTATGCTGGGTTTTGGTTTAGACAGTGCCGGGGTATCGGGGCGTTCAATCAGAGGCAATGGGCTCCGCGCTTATTCAGATTCTGGAACTGCGGCAAGATTTACAGCGCCCAATGGCGCTGGTCTGGTTGTGGACCAGGGCAATACTGGGCTAGGTACATCTGCACCGTTGGCTCGCCTGCATGTTGCGGATAGCAGCGTGCTTTTTACTGGCGTTACAGACCCATGGTCCTCTCCCTCTGAGCGACCGGTACCACTGTCGGGTGCCGGCGGCCGTATGATGTGGATTGGGGCGAGCAGTGCGTTCAGGGCTGGTTATGCCCGCGGAGCCGAATGGGATGCAGACAGCATAGGCATGGTATCTGTGGCTATGGGCGACGGATCGAAAGCAAAGGGCTTCAGCTCAGTGGCACTGGGAAAACAAGTTGCTGCGAACGGTATAAACTCGGTAGCGCTTGGCAACAACACAACAGCAGCAGGCAGCTCGTCGTTAGCAACCGGCTGGCTCACTACAGCAAGCGGCACAAGCGCCACAGCAATGGGGTATCTCAATAATGCTGACGGCAACTACTCAACAACCCTGGGCAGCAATATGTCAAGCGGCGGACGAAGCGGATCTCTGGCTATTGGAGATCTCAATTTCGACGGAGTAAGCTACGCCACTACGAGTAATGATACAGACAATCAATTCGTTTCCCGGTTCAAAGGTGGATATAAACTTTATACGGATCGCAACGGCAGCCAGGGAGCTGTGCTGAACGGCGCCGGCATAATAAAGTATCTGAATAACGTTGCCGGCAGCTATGACAACCGCTCATTGGTAGATAAGGGCTACGTAGACAGCCTGGCTGGAACATTAGAGGGCGGTTCTTCGCAGTGGACAACCGCAGGCACTAACATTCATAGTAACAATATCGGCAATGTGGGCATAGGCACTACTGCCCCAGCTGCGAAGCTGCATGTGGCGGATAGTAGTGTGGTGTTTGCCGCAAACGGAGAAACGCCAACTACGGCAGGCAACCCTGCAATAAGTGGTGCTGGAAGACGTATGATGTGGTATGCCGACAAAGCAGCCTTCAGGGCAGGTTATGTAGATGGTGTGCAGTGGGACAAAGACAGCGTTGGCGACTATTCGGTAGCAATGGGTAGAAAGACAAAAGCAAAAGGCACAAGTGCTGTAGCGCTGGGCGAAAATACCGAAGCTACGGGAGATTATTCATTCGCAGCAGGCCAGAACTCAAGGGCGTCTGGTCAGAACGCTATTGCATTGGGTTCAAACGCAAATGCGTCCGGCCCTAATTCACTAGCTTCAAGTTTTGCTTATGCGACTAGTGTATA
>JAIOYR010000071.1 GCA_021740995.1 Taibaiella sp. | reverse complement strand
CACGGGCATCTGCATGAGTTGGCTATACCTGCATAGATCATTCCAGCTATTGCTGCTGAAGTAGTTGAAAAATGATGCCAGTGCAGTTCTTGCTTCTTTGAGGTTCCAGTAGTGTAGTATATATGGTGCAGCGGTTTTGATGTCGCCAGCCTGCCTGAAAAATACCGAGAAAGCGAATTGTTCCACTATATGTTTTGGGAATCTTGGGTACTCGCTATCGGTAAATGTCAGCACCTCATCGAGCAGGTAACGGTATCGGGTGTGGAAACCCAGCACGCCGGCATTCCACATACAGAGATCCCATAAAGGTTTACCATTTACCTGCATGGGGGTGTACTCGCGCAGATAGGCATCCAGCTTTGTGAAAATGGGGTTGCAGCGGCTGCTTACCACGCCTTCCATAACGTGCATGTATAGTTTGCCATTGCTTATGCCTTGCATCATTTCATCTATAGGACGGGTGAATACCACATCTGTATCGGCATATAGTACATTGCCTTGTTTGTCGCCGGTGAAGTCTTTAAGTACTTCGATTTTCACCCGGTGCACAAAGTCAATACTTCCCCTCCATTTTGTGATTATATCGGTATTCAGATTGCTGAAATGTAACTCTAAGCCTATGTCTTTGAAAGTGCTAAACCATGCGGCATTGTCGGTATATATCCATACCTGAGTATAGCCGGGGCTCTTGCCATCATAGAGGCGCGATAGAGATAAGATCGCATAAGCGCACTCGTGAAAAATGGCTTCATTGCCATAACACTGAAAAACAATATAGTTGGTCTGTAGTTCCATATAACAAGCTCCTAAAAATTAAATTCCAGAAATTCAGCCGGGTCTTTATCCAGAAACTTTTCGGCTGCAGCCATGCGGTAGTGCAGCACCTCGTCCTGACTCATAAATGGTGCCACCTGCCTTAGTTCCCGCAACAATTGCTCCAGAACAGGAGAAGTTTTGTGTGGTCTGCGGAACTCCAGTGCCTGAGCTGCCGTGAGCAGCTCTATAGCCAACACCCGCTGCACATTGAGCACCACACGGCGAAGCTTGGTGGCGGCGTTGGCGCCCATGCTCACATGGTCTTCCTGTCCGTTGCTGCTTACTATGCTGTCTACAGATGCCGGCGAGCAGTATTGCTTGCTCTGGCTTACTATGGCTGCAGCGGTATATTGTGCGATCATAAAGCCACTGTTGAGCCCCGCATGAGGAGCGAGAAAGGGTGGTAAACCCCGCTGGCCGCTTACCAGCAGGTAGGTGCGCCGCTCAGAAATATTGGCGAGCTCTGCAATAGCTATTGCCAGAAAGTCGGCATGAAGCGCCAGTGGCTGTCCATGAAAATTGCCTCCGCTCATTATGGCATCCTCATCATGAAACACTATAGGATTGTCTGTTACCGAGTTTATTTCGGTTTCAGCTACATTCAGTACTGTATCTATCACATCTCTGGTAGCGCCGTGCACCTGCGGCATACAGCGGAATGAGTAGGGGTCTTGTACCTGCTCCTTATGCAACTGTTGTATTTCGCTGCCCTGCAGCAATGCCAGTATGCGTGCGGCGGTAGCTATTTGTCCTTTGTGGGGGCGTACCCTGTGAATAGGTGGTTGAAATGGTTCGTTTTTTGCCATAAACGCATCGGCCGACAGGGCGCCAATAATATCTGCCCATATCATGAGCCTGCGGCAAGCCATGAGCGACCAGGAGATGTAGGCATTCATAAACTGGGTGCCATTGAGCAAAGCCAGTCCTTCTTTGGCAGCCAGGGCTATAGGCAGTAAGCCTGAATTTTGTAGCGCGGCGGCAGCAGTCATTTTCTCTCCTTTGTAGTAGACTTCGCCTTTCCCGAAAAGCGGTAGGCTCAGGTGAGCCAAAGGGGCCAGATCGCCGGATGCACCCAGAGAGCCCAGCTCGTAGACAACCGGTGTAATACCCAGATTATAGAAATCGGCAAGGCGCTGCACAATTTCGGGTCGTACGCCGCTATAGCCTCTGCCTAAGCCATGTATTTTCAGCATCAGCATCAGCCGCACTATGTACTGTGGCACCTCGTCGCCCATGCCACAGGCGTGCGAGCATACCAGGTTTTCCTGTAGTTGTGCCAGCTCGTCGTCTTTTATGCGCACATTGCAGAGTGAGCCAAATCCGGTATTGATGCCGTAGTAGGTTTCACCTTTTTTCAGAATATCATCGAGGTAAGCACGATTGTGCGATATGCGTGTTGTAGCTTGTGCAGACACAGAGAGCGTGTCCTTCCAGAGGCCTTCTTCAATCAGCAGAAGGGATAAATGATCAGGTAATTCCATAATAAGAAACAAAGGGGCAAAAGTAATAAAAGCACAGACAGAAAGGTTAAATAGCTGCCGGAATACAGCAAAAATGAAGTGAATATGGGTAGCGGTCATAATTTTTCTTACCTTGCCACCATGTTTTCAAGACTATTCGGCAGAAGGAAAAAAGAAGATTCTCAGTATGATAATCTTCCTGTGCCTGAAACCGCCAACTGGGGCGTGCTGGGTGCCGATATGCATTCGCACTTTCTGCCGGGTATAGACGACGGGTCTAAAAGTCTGGAAGAAAGCATAGTGCTGCTGCGCACAATGGCGGATATGGGGTATTCAACTATTATTACTACTCCTCATGTAATGATTGACTATTATCCTAATACGACCAAAACCATTACAGATGCATTACACACTGTACAGGCAGCTATAAAGGAGCAAAACATAAATATACAGTTGCGAGCCGCAGCCGAGTATTATATAGACGACTATTTCACACAGTTACTGGAAAACGAGCCGTTGCTAACTATTCATAAAAATGAAGTGCTTGTTGAGTTTTCTATGATGTTTGAGCCTCCAATGCTGGCAACAACACTCTTCAATATGCAAACGGCCGGTTATAAGCCGATCATAGCCCACCCGGAGCGGTATGTGTTCTTTCACAGAGACCTGAGTAAGTATCAGGAGCTCAAGGACAGAGGATGTCTGCTGCAAATGAATATGCTGTCTATAGCTGGTTATTATGGTCAGAATATAAAAATGGTGGCAGAGCAGTTATTATCAAAAGGAATGTATGATTATTGTGGCAGCGATGCCCACCACGAAAAGCATCTGGCAGTGCTAAATGCTATGGGTCGCTCCCGCGATTACCACAAAATAACCGGTTATCCTTTTTTAAATTCAAGATTGTCTGTCTAATCCTTCTGTTATAATACAGGAAAGTATATTTTTGCCGGAATCTAAAACCTGAAGTCCTTTTGCCTGAGCAAGAGGAGCAGGTAGAATTATTATATTATTATAATGGAACAATCATCGTATAGCATAGCTGTTGTAGGTCTTGGATATGTAGGATTGCCTTTGGCGGCAGAGTTTGCAAGGTATTACCCGGTAGTGGGGTTCGACATTAACCGCAGCCGTATAAGTGAATTGCAGCAAGGCATAGATAGCACACTGGAAGTAGACAAACCACTACTGGATAAGGTACTGACTGACGCAGGCAGCGCTGATAGTAAAAACGGATTGTATTGTTCTTACGATACTGCAGACCTTGGCAGGTGCAATGTATTCATAATAACTGTACCGACCCCGGTAGACAAAAATAACCGTCCGGACCTGACCCCACTGTATAAAGCCAGTGAAACAATAGGTAAGGTGCTGAAGCGGGGAGATATAGTAATATATGAGTCGACTGTTTATCCCGGTGTAACGGAGGATGAATGTGTGCCTGTGCTGGAAAAGCATTCGGGCCTTGTATTTAACCAGGATTTTTTCTGCGGCTACTCACCGGAGCGTATTAATCCGGGAGATAAGTTGCACACGGTTTCCAAGATAAAAAAAATCACATCGGGCTCTACTCCGGAGATTGCAGAGGTGGTAGACAGCCTTTATCGTAGTGTGATAACGGCAGGTACGCACAAGGCAGCCAGCATAAAGGTGGCAGAAGCAGCGAAAGTGATAGAAAATTCTCAGCGGGATATCAATATTGCATTTGTGAATGAACTGGCAATGATATTCAACAGGCTGGGTATAGATACCCATCAGGTACTCGAAGCATCTGCCACCAAGTGGAATTTTTTGCCATTCAAGCCGGGATTGGTAGGTGGGCACTGTATAGGTGTAGATCCCTATTACCTGGCCCAGAAGGCCCAGGAGGTAGGCTATCATCCCGAAATAATACTGGCAGGGCGCAGGCTGAATGATGGTATGGGCAAGTATATAGCAGGAGAGGTAGTGAAGCTGATGATAAAGAAAGATATACCAGTGAAGTCGGCAAATGTGCTGGTGCTGGGTATCACCTTCAAAGAAAACTGCCCCGATGTGCGTAACACAAGAGTGGTGGATATAGTGCAGGAGCTTGGAACTTACGGTATCAAGGTAAGCATATATGACCCCTGGGCAAAGCCGGAGGATGTAGCACATGAATATGGTATCAGCATCATGACCGAATTGAGAGAAGGCGAGGTGTTTGATTCGATAGTGCTGGCAGTGGCCCATAGTAGTTTTATTGCCACAGATTGGCGCAGCCATGTGAAAAAAGGAGGTATAATTTATGATGTGAAGGGATGTCTTGAAAAAAGTGCGATTGACGCAAGGTTATAACTGGCACGTATTTTTAGATTTATTTATTATTTTTTGTCTGAGTTCATGGAGCGTATTGTGTCGTTGTTTCATTTTTAGCTTATTTTAAACTATTTTTGATGAAAATTCCTGAAATGCAACAAATATTAAGGCGAAGTAACAATACCCTTTGCCTGGTGTTCCTCTTTTTTATATTTACATTTTTTTTATATTCCTGTGTTCCGGCAAAAAAATATGTCTATTTGCATAATTTACAGACTGACAGTCTATATCCCCGTGAAATGGTACATACCGGTGGCACACAGTTTACAGATCCTACTATTCAGACAAATGACATCCTTTCCATCACAGTGCAAACACTGGCTCAAAATGAAGGAAATGCCCCTGTGGCAGCCAATAGCACCACAAATTCGAGTCAAATAGGCGGTTTCTTAGTGGATAAAAATGGATATGTAGAGCTTTCGCTAATTGGATTTGTGAAAGTAGCCGGGCTTACAACTACTGAAGCCAGAGAGCTGATAAAACAAAAAGCGAAAGAGTTTTACAAAGATCCTGTAATCAATGTGCGTATTGCGAATTTTGAGATAATGGTAACCGGCGATGTGGCGAAGGCCGGGCCGGTAAATGTGCAGAGTGAGAAGGCATCGATATTAGAAGTGTTGGCCTTGGCAGGAGACCTCAATCTGACAGCAAAAAGGCAAAATGTATTGCTGGTAAGAAAAGAAGGTGATCAGACGAAGTTTGTAAGGTTTGATCTTACGTCTACAGATATTTATAAATCTCCGTACTTCTATGTAAAGCAAAGAGATTATATATATGTAGAGCCGAATAATTTTAAACGTCAAACGAGTAATAACCTGGTGTTACGTTATATAAGTTATGGTAGTGGTTTGATTGGAGTATTTTCGATACTATTCCTATTAGGAGTTATAAAATAAAGAATATTTAGTAGTAAACCTATTTTTGCATGGATGATAATGTTAAGCCTTTAGCTAATGTAACCGTTAAACCAGGTCCTGAACCCATTTTACCAAAGATGGAAGATGGAGGTGGAGGCAGCACATTTAATATAAAATGGCTGCTTACTACTGTTTTGGCAATATGGCCTTGGCTTTTGGGCAGTATCATTATATCATTGATAGCCGGCAATATATATCTCCGGTATTATACTCCTATATATAAGGCCTCTGCCGAGCTGCTGCTAAATGATTCTAAAAAAGGCGGTTCAGGGTCAGATGATGTGCTGAGTGCACTTAAAAAGAACAGCAGTAAAATAAACATTGACAATGAGATTCAGATACTAAAGAGCCGTACTACGATGATAATGATCGTAAACGAGCTCAATCTGAATATTGGATATTCTACTGAAGGAAGATTCAAAAGAACTGAGTTATATCACAACAGGCCATTTGACTTTGTAAAAATCGATTCATTTGATGATTACTACAGTTGCAAAGTGAATGTAGTCAATGAAAATGAGTATTTGCTTACAGACGCAGCAGGTAAAGAGATAAAAGGGCATTGGGGCGACACACTAAAACTACCGGAAACAGGTAGGATAATGCTGGTAAAGTCAGATAAGTTCAATACGGCACCACTGGAGTATTTTGTGGATCTTTCTCCGGCACTGAATACAGCACTTGGTTTGCAATCGGCCGTTTCCTATTTCATTCCAAATAAATCTGCCAGTAGTATTCAGATAATAATGGTGAATACAATACCTGACAGGGCTGTAGATGTCATCAATAAGTTGATGGAGGTATACAAAAAGAAGAATGTAGAAAACCGCACCCGAATAGCTGAGAATACAATTGCATTCATTGCAGAGCGCATAGACATACTGGGTAGTGAACTGGATTCACTGGAAAAAAGTATTGAGACGTTTAAACAAAAAAACAGCATTGCTGATTTGAGTGCACAGGCGGGTATGCTGCTGAGTGCGAAAGCAACTACATCGTCGAAATTGGTAGAGGCAAGACTGCAACTGGAAGTAATAGGTTCAATCAGTGATTACCTGCAAAAAGTAGATGATGGCTCTATGACCCTGCCTGCATCGCTGCTAGAGAATAAAGGTCTTTCAGATCTGATGAATAAGTATAATATGCTTACGGAGCAGATTGAAAGGTCTATGATTACAATGACCCCTAACAATCCTATTACAAGAACGCTTGCAAACCAGAAGAAGGATGTAAAAAGAGGGTTGGCAGCTGCGCTGGCTTCGTCTAAAAAAGAGCTGGAGCTGACAGTAAACAAGATTCAGAAAGAACTGGATGGTAACGTAAGTGATATACGGAATGTACCATCTGTAGAGCGTCAGTATCTGGAATATTCGAGGAAGCAGACCATCAAGCAGGAGTTGTTTATCTTTCTGCTGAAAAAGCGCGAAGAAACAGCGGTGGAAAAAGCATCTACCGTAGCTGATGCGATGATAGTAGACCCTGCACTGACCAATGGGCAGGTGGCACCTAACAAGCAGCGTATACTCATGATTTCTTTCTTGCTGGGAGCCTTAATACCATTTGCAGTGATACTGCTGCGCAGAGGTCTCAATATACGTATCATCAGCAAGGGTGACATCTCGAAAGTAACGACTATTCCTATCATAGGGGAAATAGGTAATAATGGAGGCGGAGAGAATGTGGCAGTTAGTAAGAACAGCCGTACGGTCATTTCAGAGCAGTTTCGTGCATTGCGTACCAACCTTCAGTATCTGCTTACCGACAAGAATCAGAAGGTAATCATGATTACTTCGAGTATGAGTAGTGAGGGCAAGTCGTTCATAGCCATCAATCTTTCTGTAACGCTGGCTATGTCCGGCAAGAGAGTAGTGATAATAGAGCTTGACCTTCGTAAGCCGAAGATCTCCAAGCTGCTGGGGTTGAATAATGAAGTGGGTTTTTCCAATTATTCAATAGGTAAGGCATCATTTGAGCAGATATTAATACCATCAGGTGTAGACGATCATTTGTTTGTGCTGCCATCGGGGCCTATACCACCCAACCCAGCAGAATTGATATTGCTGAAGAGTACAGACGATCTATTCCAATACCTGCGTGAAAACTTCGACTATATTATAGTGGATACCTCGCCGGTGGGACTGGTAACAGATGCCCAGTTGCTGAATAAACATGCCGATACTGCACTATATGTGGTGCGTCAGGGGTATACCTATAAGCAACAATTGGGTATAGCAAATGAGCTGTACTACGGCGGCAGGATACCTAAGCTAAACTTTATATTGAATGATGTGGTAGCAAACAGAGGATTTGCGTATGGCTACGGATATGAAGAAGGCTATGGCTACGGCTACGGTTATGGCTATGGCTACGGTTATGGCTACGGTTATGGTTACGGCTATGGCTATGGTTACGGCTATGGTTACGGTTCTTATGGTAACGGATACTATCTGGAGGATAACAAAAAGAAGAAGAAGAAGGGATTGGCAGGGTTATTTAATAAAACCAAGTCGAAATAACCGGTATTGTTTAATTCCGTTAATGTAACTATTCTATGGCACAACATGCTACCGGCAATGATGCGGAACACTGGGATATAAATATCACATCGTCGCGCAGGGGTCTGGATATAAACCTTGCAGAGCTGTGGCGATACAAGGATTTGCTGGCAATGTTTGTGAAAAAGGATATCATTACGGTATATAAGCAAACAATTCTGGGTCCTATATGGTTTCTCATTCAGCCACTTTTTACTACCCTGATATACGTAGTTATATTCGGGCGTATGGCTAAGCTTTCAACCGATGGGGTGCATCCGGTGTTGTTTTATATGGGTAGTGTGACGCTCTGGAACTACTTCTCGGAGACGCTCAATGTAACATCAAAAACATTTTCTGAGAATGCAGCCGTATTTGGAAAGGTATATTTTCCGAGGCTTATTTTACCCCTTTCGAAAGTTGCATCGGGCGTACTGAAGCTGATGATTCAGCTGGGTTTGTTTTTAGTAGTCTGGTTGTATTTTATACTGGTAGAGCAATCTATTACCCCCAATTGGCATGTAGTTTTTTTCCCGGCATTACTTTTGGTCTTTGCTGCTATGGGTTTGGGGTTTGGTATAATTATCACATCGCTTACTACCAAGTATCGGGATCTTTCTTTTCTCGTTGTTTTCGGTATACAGTTGCTCATGTATGCCACACCGGTTATTTATCCCTTATCATTAGCATCTCCTGATAAGCAGATTTGGCTGTGGCTGAATCCGCTTACGTCTTTGTTTGAGGCATTTAAGTTTGCGTTCCTTGGTCATGGTGCGTTCAGTTTTTTCTGGTTAGGATATAGTACGGTTTTCACGGCAGTTTTGCTGTTTTTTGGTGTGATTATTTTTAATAAGGTAGAAAAAAAGTTTATAGACACTGTATAAAATACATGAGTAAGGAAGTAGTCATACATGCCGAAAACATATCGAAACAGTACCGCCTGGGTCAGGTAGGTACCGGCACGCTGAGCCACGACCTGAAGCGGTGGTGGGCATTGGCGCGGGGCAGGGAAGACCCATATATGAAAGTGGGTATGGATAATGACCGTACCCAAAAAGCTACCAGTGAATATGCCTGGGCACTCAGGGATGTGAATTTTGAGATATATAAGGGAGATACGCTGGGTATAATAGGAAAGAATGGTGCGGGCAAGTCTACCTTGCTCAAGCTGCTGTCCCGCGTGACGAGCCCTACTACCGGACAGATAAAGGTAAAAGGAAGAATAGCATCGCTGCTGGAGGTAGGTACCGGTTTTCATCCGGAGCTTACGGGCAGGGAGAATATCTTTATGAATGGTGCCATAATGGGCATGACCAAGAAAGAGATCAAAGGCAAATTTGACGAGATAGTAGACTTTGCAGGGGTAGAACTGTATATAGATACGCCGGTAAAGAGATACTCATCGGGTATGTATGTGCGTCTGGCATTTGGAGTAGCAGCGCATCTGGAGCCGGAGATACTGATAGTAGATGAGGTGCTGGCGGTAGGTGATGCGGAATTTCAGAAGAAATGCCTGGGTAAAATGGGAGATGTGGCTAGCCATGGGCGGACGATAATTTTTGTGAGTCATAATATGCAAGCAGTGCAGAGCCTATGCAAGAGCACCATGTATATGAAGGCGGGCAAAGTAATAGATGTGGGCCCTACGGATAAGGTAATTAACAATTACCTGAGCCGCGAGGTAAAAAACTGTCTGGAGCAACGGTGGACACTGGATGTAGATGCGCCCGGAAATGACAAGATAAGAGTGCTCTCGGCAGAGCTGATACCGCAAACCCCTGATAACAGTAATATTATAGATGTAAACACCCCTTTTGAATTCAGGTTTGAGTTTTATAATGGAGTAGACAATGCGAACATCAATCTGAGTCTGGTGCTCAATACCATGTCTGGTGTGTGTATATTTAATGTAGGAACGCCTGCAGCAGCATTGAGCAAGGGTATACACAGCAGTACGCTGAAGGTGCCCGGAAAGCTGCTGAATGATGATGTTTATACGATTTCTTTGTATTTTGTAAAAGATACGGCTGCGATGCAGTATGTAATACATGATTTGTTAACCTTTGAAGTAGTGGACGAACAGCGGCAAGGAGCATGGTTTGGGAAGTGGGTAGGTGCAGTGCGCCCTACGCTCGACTTTTCGTTAAAATGAAATGGCAATGAATAAGAATGTGCTTAGATTTAAGAAGGCGGTTCATAGCTTTCTCAAAGAGATGAAGTCTGACCCGTATAAGCTACCTTACATGGGCGACAACTATCATTGTCCGGTGTGCAAAACAAATCTGGCATACTTCAAACCAATAGATTTTGAATTGCTGGAAATGGCAGATAAGTATCAGTCTGTTTACCCCATGTTTTCGTTTGAGACCATCAATATGTTCAAGTATTCCTGTCCCCGGTGTTATGCCAGCGACAGAGACCGTATGTATGCGCTGTATATAGAAAAAAGACTGGGCAACACGCCTGCCGGCACAAAATACAATCTGCTGGACATAGCACCATCAGAACTGAAAGTGCTGCTCAAAACATTGCCTTATATCAATTATCGTTCTGCCGACCTCAATAACCCGAGGGCTGATGACAAAGTGGATATAACAGACATGAATATCTACGAAAATAGCAGGTTTGACATCTTCGTATGTTCTCATGTGCTGGAACATGTAAAAGATGATATAAAGGCAATGAAGGAGCTGCACAGGGTGCTGAAGCCCGGCGGGTGGGGCATAGCGATGGTGCCCATAAATACCAGTATAGAAGAGACCTTTGAAGACGACAACATAGTAACAGACGGGGACAGGTGGAAATATTACGGGCAGGATGATCATGTGCGCATGTACTCCAAAAAAGGCTTTATCAATAATCTGCAGCAGGCAGGGTTTAAAGTTAATCTGTTTGGTGTAGATTATTTTGGCGCAGCGCAGTTTGAGCGGCACGGTATTCATGCCCGCTCGGTACTATATATAGTAGAGAAGATATGATTAATGTAACTAAACCATTTCTGCCACCGTTCGAGGAGTACAAGCAGTACCTGGATGGTATCTGGGAGCGAAACTGGCTTACCAACAATGGTCCGCTGGTGAATGACCTGGAAATGAAGCTCAAGGATTATCTGGGGCTGAAACACCTGCTATACCTGAGCAATGGCACGATAGCCTTACAGATAGCCATAAAGGCGCTGGGGCTGAGCGGCGAGGTTATTACTACTCCCTTCAGCTATGTGGCTACTACCAGCAGCCTGGTGTGGGAGGGTTGTAAGCCGGTGTTTGCAGATATAGACCCTAAAACACTAAACATAGACCCTGCAAAAATAGAAGAGCGGATTACCCCTCAAACAACCGGCATACTGGCTACCCATGTATATGGCAACCCCTGCGATGTGGTGAAGATAGAGCAGATAGCTAAGAAACACAATCTGAAAGTAATATACGATGCGGCGCATGCATTTGGTGTAACGTATATGGGCAGAAGCCTGTATGAATACGGAGACGTGTCTACAGCCAGCTTTCATGCTACTAAGGTATTTCACACCACAGAGGGTGGTGCAGTGATAGCCAGCGACCCGGCGCTGATTCGCAGTATGTCGCTGCTGCGCAATTTCGGACATACAGGTCCTGAAACCTTTGGTGCAGCGGGTATCAATGGTAAGAACTCTGAATTTCATGCAGCAATGGGACTGGCGGTGCTAAAGCATATAGATTATCTGCTGAACACACGCAGGCAGCAGGCAGCAGCATACGACAAGGCACTGACTACGCTGAATGTGCAAAGACCAGAGATACAGGTAGGGGCGCAGTGGAATCACTCTTATTATCCTATAGTTTTTGAAACAGAAGAGCTGCTGCTGCAAAGCGTAGAAACCCTGAATAAAAATCACATTTATCCACGCCGGTACTTCTACCCCAGCTTGTCTACCTTGCATTATGTAGACAGATACGAAACGCCTGTATCAGAAAGTATCAGTAAGCGGTCATTGTGCCTGCCCATGTATCACTCGCTAAAGCAGGAAGATATAGACTATATATCCCGGCTGCTGCTGCGGGTGCAAAACAACCCGATATGAGCATTGCCATCATGCAGCCATACATTTTTCCCTACATAGGTTACTTCCAGTTAATCTATGCATCAAACGTGTTTGTGTTTTATGATGATGTGAACTATATAAACCGGGGATGGATAAACCGCAACCGCATATTGCTGAATGGCAGCGACCACATGATAACTGTGCCCTGCAAAGATGCAAGCCAGAATAAGCTGATAAAGGACATAGAGGTACTGAGCGATGCTAAGGGCATTCAGAAAATACTAACTACCATAAAGGCAGCTTACGCAAAAGCACCTTTTTTTCAGGCTGTATATCCGCTTATAGAAGCTGTACTAAGTGCTGCATTGCCTCCACACAAAGATGATACACCCCCGAGTATAGCTGATATGGCATCGGACAGTGTGCTGAAAATATGTGGCTACCTGGGTATAAGCCGGGTTTTCAGGTATAGTTCACAGCAATATGACAACCGGGAATTGAAAAAAGCGGACAGATTGATAGATATTTGCCATGCGGAAGGAATAACGCACTACATAAACGCATCGGGCGGGAAAGCTATTTACGAGAAGGAATATTATGCTGCCAGGGGAATAGAACTGGATTTTCTGAACCCGAAGAAGTATGAATATGAGCAGGCTGGCGGTGCATTTGTACCCTGGCTGTCTATGATAGATGTGCTTATGTATAACAGTAAAGAAGACATAAATAACGAGATACTGCCATTGTATTATCTGGATTAGGGAGACGCATAACAGGAGAATATATTGTTTTATTAATTGATAGAATACATGAAAGCAAAAAGTAAAAAAGTGGTAATATTCGGAGTGTTAGATACTGCCGAATTGGCTCATTACTACCTTACGCACGATTCAGAATGTGAGGTAGTAGCATTTACTGTGAATGAGCAATATATAAAAGAGCCATTTTTCAAAGGTTTGCCGGTTATTCCATTCGAGATGGTGGAAACAATGTATAACCCGGATGATTATTATTTTTTTGCACCTATGACCGGTAGGCGAATGAACAAGAACCGTGAAGAAATATATAATCAGGCTAAGCAAAAGGGTTATCGTTTTGTAAGTTATATCAGTTCCCGCGTTTCCAGATTCGACAATGAGATTGGGGATAATTGTTTTATTCTTGAGGACAATACAATTCAGCCTTTTACATCTATCGGCAACAATGTAGTGATGTGGAGCGGAAATCATATAGGTCATCATGGAGCTATAAAAGACCATGTTTTTTTCACGTCTCATGTTGTATTGTCAGGTCATTGTTTGGTTGAGTCTTATTGCTTCTTTGGGGTAAATTCCACTATACGTGATTTTACAACTTTGGGTGAAGGTACTTTGGTAGCTATGGGTTCAAATATTACCCGTAATACTGAGCCTTGGGGAGTATATGTAGGTAATCCTGCCTTGAAAAAAGAAAATATAAAGAGCATAGATGCTTACTGATGTATATAACTGTACTTTGAAGTTGTAAAAAGAATAGGAAGACTGATATAATATTTCAGTGCTTAATACAAGAAATGTATAAAATATAAAGAAAATGAAAAGTAGCCTAAAATCAGTTTATATCTGTCCTGTTTGTTGCAGCAGCTTCGATTTAAAAAATGAGGTGACTGATGGAATTGAAGTTACAACCGGGGAATATGTATGTGAAAACGGACATTCATTCTCTATTGCAGATGGAATACCTGATTTTACCTGGCCTAAAGATCTGGCAATTACCGATGAGAAGACGAGACAAACATACGATAAACTGGCTGATGAGTATGATAAATATGCCGATATTCCATTTATGAATTTTTTTACAAACCCTGCCGACATCAGGGAAAAAGTAGCTAACCAGCTTAATATAAATGAAAATTCTGTAGTGCTTGAAATTGGTGCAGGTGATGGAAGAGGCGCAACACATGTGGCTAAACGACTTGGAAAAAATGGTCACTACTTTTTACAGGAGCTATCGCCAAGTTTTCTCAAGAAATCCTTTGAGCGGTTAAAGGAATATTCCGGTATAGTAGAATATTCTATTGCGAATGCATCTTATCTTTCTTTTCCGGATAATTATTTTGATGCTGCATTTCATTTTGGAGGATTCAGTACTTTTTCGGAGCCTGATCGTTGCCTCAAAGAAATGGCAAGAGTTGTAAAGCCGGGTGGCAAGGTAATAATAGGAGATGAAAGCATGGCTCCATGGCTGCGTAATACCGAAATGGGAAGAATAATGGCCAATTCTAATCCTAACTATAATTTCGAAATACCATTTGCATCTATTCCGGTAACAGCACGGGATGTAAAAATAGAATGGATTATGCTGGGGGGATTTTTCCTGCTCGAGTTTACAGTAGGTGAAGGCGAGCCAGTAGGCAATTATCACATACCAATCCCCAGCGAAAAGGGGGGTACTTATTGGTCCAGATATTATGGCAAACTGGAAGGGGTATCTGATGAGGTTAAAAAACTGGCACATATAGCCCGTGAGAAATCAGGTAAAAGTATGCACGACTGGCTGGAAGAAGCCATCAGGGAGTCTGCAAAAAAATATACGGCAGAATAATCTTAATTTGCTAATCCCTATTTTTTATCTTTGTTTTTTATTTCAATAACTTTAATTAGGGAATCAGTATAATGGAATACATAAAAAAGGGACTAATATTTCAGGCTAAAAATAATTATGACTGGATGTACTCTTATGCAGCACAGCCTAGTGCTATAGAGTTTGATACATTCATAAGAGTATATTTCACTACCAGAAAGAAACTTGACGAAAACGGATTTTTCAACACATACGTTACCTTCATAGATTGCGATAAAAACGACCCGTCAAAAGTGTTGTATGTACATGACAAGCCACTTCTTGAATTTGGTTTGCCGGGTGCGTTCGATGAGCATGGTACTATGCTGGGCGATGTGTTATTTCACGATAACAAATACTATCTGTACTATGTGAGTTGGCAGCGCAGCGATACAGTACCCTACATCAACTGGCTGGGTCTGGCAATCAGCAAAGATGGTGTAAATTTCACCAAAGTAAGTGATGGTCCGGTTATGGGTTCATCCCGCTTTTTACCTTATGGTGTTGCCTGTGTAAGTGCACTTGTAGAGGATGGTATTTTTCACTTATGGTACACGCATTACAACCCTTGGATAAAAACAAGCATGGGCTACAGACCAACATACGATATTGGCTACGCATTTTCGGAAAATGGAATGGATTGGCAATTCGGAGAGAAAAGTATTCCTTCATCTAACAGTAATGAGGCTATAGCAACGCCCTGTGTGCGTAAAATAAATGGCAAATACCACATGTGGTACTCTGTAAGACCAGGTGTAGACGAACATGGGAAAAGCGGTCCATACAAGATAGGGTATGCGGTATCTGACGATAAAAAAACATGGGTTCGTATGGATGAAACCGTAGACATCCACCCATCTGAAAGCGGTTGGGATTCGGAAATGGTATGCTATCCCGATGTACTGCAGACTAAGGATAAAACATTTTTGTTTTATTGCGGAAATAATTATGGCAGAGACGGCTTTGGTTACTTTGAACTTAAAAATATATAAATTATGATAGAAGATGTAAAGAAGTCGTATACCGATTTTCATTTGAAGAAAAAATCATCACACCTTTACCCTACCGAATGGGTAATACGCACTATGCTGGGTAATTATCCCGGTCTTAGTTTAGACAGGTCTAAATATCAGGGAGGAAAAGGATTGGATTTGGGCTTTGGTGATGGCAGGAATATGTCGCTATTGCACAACTGCGGTATGGAGGTGTATGGTGTAGAAACAACTCAGGAAACTGTAGATCTTGTACGCGAGTCTTTAGCAAGCATCAATATAAATGCAACGCTTAAAGTGGGCAGCAATAATAATATTCCGTTCGAGGATAATTTTTTCGACTATATACTTGCGTCTGCTTCTTGCTATTATATCGACAAAAACGGCACTTTCGATGATAATCTGAATGAAATAGTGCGTGTATTAAAGCCAGGTGGATATTTCATTGCAAACTTCCCTGCATTCACAGACATCAAAGGTATTCCTGTAAACTTCATACTGGAGCGGGCTATCCCTACTGATGATGGGCATGTAATTATACAAAATGACGTATTTGGGATAAGGAATGGTTATAAATTCAAAGCATTCTATTCGCAGGAGGAACTTAAAAATACCCTTTCAGAAAAATTTGAGGATATTTCTATAGGGTATTGCTTCGATGATTTTTACGGGTTGCAACATAATCTGTACATATCCAGCTCCAAGAAAAAATAATGGAATATCTGGTAGATGTAATTGTTCCTGTTTACAATCATGAGCGATACATAGAGGAGACGCTCAATAGTATGGTGGAGCAGATTACAGATTTCAGGTATAGAATCATGCCGTCTGATGATTGCTCAACAGATGGTACGCGTGCAATTATGCGAAGTCTGGCGGCGGCACACCCTGATAAGATATTTCCTGTATACCGTGAAAAAAATGGTGGGGCTATAGCCAATGGCTACTCTCTGCTCAATGCTGCTACTGCAAAGTATGTGGCTATATGCGATGGTGATGACTACTGGATAGACCCGCACAAGCTACAGAAACAAGTAGATTTTCTGGAGGCCAATCCTGACTTCAGTATGTGCTTCACAGATGTGAAGATAAAGGACGAAACTGGTCTGAATCAGCCACGGGAGCGATTTTTCGCCAGGCTGGAGAAAGATGTGTTCACTATCGAAGATTTCATACTTGCCGATCAGCAGATAGTGCCTACGCTCACCATCATGGTGCGCAATGTAATGCCTAAGCCTATTCCGGAGTTTTACCTTACCATTCTGAGTGCCGATATCTTTATTCAGATAATGACTGCCGACAAGGGCAAGGCAAAATACATGGATGAGCAAATGGGTGTATACCGAAACAACAGTGGCGGAGTAACGAAGTCGGAAGAAAACCTGAGAAAAGGCGATGAAAAGCTGGTAGAGATGTATCTGCACCTCAATGAGTATCTGGGGCGCAGGTATGAGAAGACATTCAGGCAGCGGCTGCTGGCACTTGCCAAAACACGGCTGATATATGAAGCGAAGGGCAAAACGGGTCTGGCAAAACTGTCGCATTACTTCAGGCGGATGCCCGATTATATAAAGTACTCTGAAAAGATTAATTTTAAAGAATTAGCGTACTATCATGTGGTGCTTTTTTTTCCTTTTTTGTTGAAGGAGAAATGATTTTGAATATAGTTTAGTAAGCTTATTGACTTTCGGTAAAGTGGCATTTGTTCCTTGTTTAAAATAAGTATGGAAGCAAAATGAAAAATATAATAAGAAAAATACTTTCCCCGCTATTGAGGAAGTATGATGTGCTGATAGAAAGGAATAAGCGGGAAACTGATGCCCTATACAAGCTGTTGTACAATCAGGCACACGACCTGGATAAGGCATTGCCATTTGCTGCCACACAGACCACGGGTGCTTTCGGGTTTCAGTGGAGCGAACTGCAGGAGGGCGAGGCCATGCTGAGCGATGAATGGTATAAGGCAAATGTGACCGACATAATAAGCGAAAGGGAAATACTGCTGAAGAAAGAATGGTTTAAAGGGAAAGAAGTAATAGACTGCGGCAGCGGAGGTGGCAGATGGTCTTACGGACTGGCAAAGCTGGGTGCAAACATAACGGCTGTAGACATTAACTCATCGGCTATAGCTGCTACGGCAGAAGTGCTGAAAGACATACCGGTGCAGAAAAATTTCATACTGGCTCCACTGGAAGAATTGACAAGTCATTTGCCGGCGGGCAAGAAGTATGACCTTGCATGGTCGTGGGGAGTGTTGCATCATTGCGGCAGCTTCAATACTGCCTTCAGGCAGGTGATGGATTGTGTAAAAGACGGTGGCTTTATTTACCTGTATCTATATGGACGGGAGACGGTACCTTTTGAGCACGACATCAATCTGTTTAAGAACCGGGTATACTACAATACATTGTCTACGTGGGAGGAGAAAGAACAGTTTCTGATAGACAAAGCAAACGGGGACAAGACCCGGCTGCACCAGAATCATGACATATACTCGCCACTGCTCAACAGGCGGCTGGAGTATGACTATGTGAAAAAGATGCTGGAAGAAAACGGGTTTACAGATGTAACACGTACCGTAAAGCATACAGAGATACACGTAAGGGCAGTGAAAAAAGCAATGAACCCCGCAGACAAAAACATGGTGCTGACACCCGAAAACAATACTGCCTGGTACCTAAAATATTTTAGCTGATGTGTGGTATTGCCGGCATTTATGGCAGCATGGCACCAGCAGCAAGAGACAAAGCTGTACATGCACTGTCGCATGGGCTGGCACACCGTGGGCCAGATGGCAAGGGGCTGTACGAAGACCGGAGTATAGCACTGGTGCATACCCGCTTATCTATCATAGACCTATCGGAGCAGGGCAATCAGCCGTTGTATAACGAGGACAGGAGTCTGGTGTTGGTGTGCAATGGAGAGATATACAACTACAAAGAAATAAAGGCGGAGTTACTGGCAAAGGGGCATACGTTTTGCTCCGGCTCAGACTCAGAGGTCATACTGCATCTATATGAAGAATACCCGAACGAGCCCGGCAATCTGCTGGCAAGGCTTACAGGTATGTTTGCATTTGCGCTGTGGGATATAAACAAACAAAAGCTGCTGCTGGCGCGTGACCGCGTAGGTATAAAGCCGCTGTACTACAGCAGCATAGGGCAGCAACTGGTCTTCTCATCAGAGGTGAACCCAATAGTGCATACAGGGCTTTTTGAGCCACGGATAGACTACACATCGCTGTTTGAGTATTTCAGACTGATGAGTATACCTGCACCTAATACGTTTTACAAAGGGGTGCAATGTCTGGAGCCAGGTCATTACCTGACTATAGAGCAAGGCAAGCATACTATACGCAGGTATTGGGACGTGCCGATAGCTACAGCGAAATGGAAAAATGAACAAGAGGTAACAGATGCCGTGGAGCACTTGCTGTCTGAGGTAATAAAAGACCATCTGGTGGCAGATGTGCCGGTGGGTACGTTCCTGTCCGCAGGAGTAGACTCGTCGCTGATCACGGCAATAGCGGCAGCGCATCATCCCGGTATTCATAGTTTCACAGCGTCTTTTCCGGGCGAGCCGGAGGATGAGGGCGTAGTGGCGGGCAACACAGCCGCAAAGCTGGGTACTACCCATCATGCTTACGAACTGAAGAATGATTTTTTCACCGACTTTACCACACAGTTTCAGGATATAGACCAGCCATTTGCCATATCCAGTTCGCTATCGCTGGGCAGCATATCGAGGCTGGCACGTCAGTACGTGAAGGTGGTGCTGAGCGGCGATGGTGGCGATGAGCTTTTTGGGGGCTATCAGCGATATGCTACGCCTGC
>JAIOYR010000070.1 GCA_021740995.1 Taibaiella sp. | reverse complement strand
GGTGGAACCTGGCAGAGTTCTAGCCCTTCCGTTGCAACTATTACAGAAAGTGGTGGATTAGTAACCGGTATAGGTACTGGCACAACTTCAATTACTTATACAGGAAGTAATGGCTGTTCACGTACTGCAACTATCAGTGTTATTGCAACTTTACCTTCAAACACTGGTAATCCTATTGTCTGTGTTGGTCAAACCAACTCTTCAATGGCAAATCCTTCAGGTGGTGGAATATGGAACAGCAGTGATCCTGCGATATTTACAGTAAGTGCCAGTACCGGAATTATTACAGGTGTTTCTGCTGCAACAGCTACAATTTCTTATATAAAGAATAGTGGGGGCTGTTACACGACCACTCAGGTTACTGTAAATGCTGCAGTACCTTCGATTACCGGTGCAACCAGTATTTGTATTGGCACTACAACTACACTGAGTATTGCCGCAACTGGTGGTACATGGAGTAGCAGTAATATTACAAAAGGTACGGTAGATGCAGGTACTGGTGTTGTTTATGGTATTGCCTCAGGCTCTACTAATATTACTTACATGGTTAATGTAGGCTGTTATACATCTGCTACTGTTGTAGTCAATTCTTCTCCTTCAACTATTAATGGTGCAAGTCAGGTTTGTGTAAACGGAACTGCTACGCTCTCTAATACTACTTCAGGTGGCACCTGGAGTAGCAGCGCTCCTTCTACTGCAAGTATTGACGAAACCACCGGTTTTGTTACAGGAATGGCTGCAGGAACTACTACTATCTCTTATATTTTAGGTACAAGTTGCTCTGCTACCCGTGTGTTAACGGTTAATCCTTTGCCTGATCCTATCACAGGTACAACTTTTACCTGTGCAGGGAGTATTACTGCATTAAGTTCTGCTACTACAGGTGGATCATGGAACAGCAGTAACTCTACAGTGGCTTCAGTGTCTGGTTCAGGCGTTGTCACCGGAAACGTAGGTGGCACCGCTTCAATTTCTTATACATTATCAACCGGTTGTCGTCGTAAAGTAAATGTATCGGTAGGTGTTTTGCCGGCAGTAATTACGGGTTCTTTATCTATGTGTGTCGGTAGTACAAAATTACTGAGCTCTGCTACTACAGGTGGCACTTGGAGCAGCGATAATACATCTATAGCAACAGTTTCTGGAAGCGGAGTGGTTACTGGTGTATCATTAGGAACTGCCACTATCAGTTATACACATGCCAGTGGTTGCGCACGTACAGTAATTGTTACCGTCAATACTTCTTTAGGAGCAATTACTGGTGATGCGATATTGTGTGTTGGACAAACAAAACCGTTGAGTAACGCTACTTCAGGCGGCACTTGGAGCAGTAGCGCCCCTGCGGTGGTTACAGTATATGCAAGTAGTGGTATTTTAACCGGAATAGGTTCAGGTACAGCTACTGTCACTTACACATCTGCTCCTGGTTGTTTTAGTACTATTATCGTAACAGTGAACAGTTCAGTAGCAAATATTACCGGACTCACATCACTTTGTCCGGGTGATACCACTACTTTGCTCAATGCAACAGCAGGCGGCACGTGGAGCAGTACAGATACAGTTAAGGCTACTATTGGTAGTAGTACCGGTCTTGTTACGGCTCTTACTAGCGGTACCACTACTATATCTTATACAATTGGTGCAGGTTGTTTCAAGACATTTACAATGATCATTAAAACAGCGCCTACCGCAATCAGTGGGCCGTCAGTTGTATGTGAAGGGGCGTCTGTTACCCTTGGCAGTAGCCCTGGTGGTGGCAGCTGGAGCAGTGCTGATGTTACTAAAGCAACAGTTGGTACATCTTCAGGCGTTGTTACTGGTGTGGCTCAGGGAACTGCAGTCATCAGCTATACACATACCGGTTGCTCCAGAACTACTACACTATCTGTAGGTGCAGGTCCAAATGTTGGCGACTCAATAGTCTGTATCGGACAAACTATTACTTTAGTTAATACTTCGATTGGTGGAACCTGGAGTAGTAGTAATACATCAAGAGCTACTGTAGGTGTAACGTCCGGTGTCGTAACGGGTATCGGAACCGGCACAGTACTTATTTCTTATAATGCAACTGGTGGCTGTGTACGTACTACAACTGTTACCGTTAATGCAGCAGTTGCAAACATTACCGGATCTGCAAGTGTGTGTATCGGTTTAACTTCTGCTCTGAGTAATGCAACCTCCGGCGGAACATGGTCAAGCACTATCCCGGCAAATGCTTCGGTAGATATTTCAACCGGAGTGGTGACAGGTGTTGGTTTGGGTAATTCTGTAATATCTTACATTATCAGCGGCAGTTGTTATAAAACTGTAATTGCTACTGTTAATCCTTTGGCACTTGCTACCACGGGTACTGCTACAGTGTGTGTTGGCGCTACTACTACTCTTTCTAATGCTTCTCCGGGCGGCGTTTCATGGCAGAGTAGTGATCTTGCCATAGCTACAGTTGGTAGCAGCACAGGCGTAGTTACTGGTGTATCTGCAGGCACTGCTATTATCACATATGTTCTTAGCTCTGGTTGCAATGCTACTCAGATTGTCACTGTTCTTCCATTACCTGCAGCAATAACAGGTACATTGTCTTTGTGTCAGAATGCACTTACCACACTTAGCTCTGCTACAGCTGGCGGAACCTGGTCTAGCAGTAACATCACTATTGCTTCTATTGATATTAATACTGGTCAGGTTTCGGCTGTAAGTTCCGGGAATACAACTATTACTTACACAATATCAACCGGATGTTTTACTACAACTGTATTAACAGTTAACCCTTCTCCTTTGGCGATTACCGGTACAGCTTCTGTTTGTCAGGGACTAACTACAACACTCGCAAACGCTAGCCCGGGTGGATTATCCTGGGAAAGTGGTAATGTTGCGGTAGCAACAATCGGTTCTTTAACCGGGGTTGTTACAGGTGTTACATCAGGTACATCTGTTATCACTTATCTTCTTAGCACTGGCTGTAATGCCACTACAGTAGTCACAGTCAATGCACTTCCTGCAGCATTCTCCGGTTCCTTGCAAAGTTGTATAGGTGGTTTTACAACTTTGTCTACTACACCTACTGGTGGCACATGGTCTAGTGGCAATCTCACAATAGCTACGGTAGGTGCCGGTACAGGTGTTGTTTCTGGTGTGTCAAATGGGACAGTTGACATTACCTACACTTCAAGTGTGGGCTGTATTCGTTCAGAAGTGGTTACTGTTAGTACTGTAGCATCTGTTAGCGGATCTTCAACGCTTTGTGTAGGTACTACTTCCACTTATACCAACGCTACCCCAGGTGGTACATGGAGCAGCAGCACCCCTGCTATAGGTACTGTAAATTCTTCTACAGGTCTGGTAGGTGGTGTATCGTCAGGTACTACTACAATTTCTTATATCTTATCTCCCGGCTGTTTTACAACTTTGGTTGTTACAGTAAGCAACACAATGGCTACTAGCATAACCGGTACACAGAGTGTGTGTGTAGGCGCTACTACTACGCTGGCTAACAGCACAGGTGGTGGCACATGGAGCAGCGCTACACCTGCAAGAGCTACTGTAGTATCTGGTACCGGTGTGGTAACGGGAGTTGCTGCCGGTACTGTTGTTATAAGTTATGTTGTCAACCCCACTTGTCGTAGTCTTGCTACTGTTACAGTAAACGCAAACCCTGCGGCCATCACTAATGCGGTGACTGTAAATGCTGTTTGTGCAGGATCTACCAAAGTTTATGCTAATACAACAGTAGGTGGAACATGGAGTACAAGTGACGCGTTAATAGCTACAATCGATGCGGGTACCGGTGTTGCTACCGGTGTATCATTGGGTACTGTTAATATTTCTTATACAGTTGTAGGTTGTACTGTTACAAAAGTACTTACTGTTACCGCAGCCCTTTCAGCAAATACAGGCAATCCTATTGTCTGTGTTACACAAACAAACTCTACGTTGGGTAACTCAACTGCGGGTGGTACATGGAGCAGCAGTAACACAGGTGTACTTACGATAAACGCTGCTACCGGTGTAATTACTGGTCAGGGTGTGGGTAACGCAAGTATTACGTACACTGCTAATGGTTGTTTCTCCATCGTTGAGGGAACAGTAAATGCTACCTTGGCATCAATTACGGGGACTGCGGCACTTTGTTCGCTTTCTACTACAGATTTGGATCATGCGTTACCAGGCGGTACATGGAGTAGCTCGAATCTAACTCGTGCAACAGTTGATGTTAATACCGGCATAGTAACTGGTGTAGGTGGTGGTACTGCGTTGGTATCTTATACTATAAACGTTGGTTGTTATTCTTTTGTACAGGTTACTGTAAATGGATTGCCTGGTATTGCAGGTGGTACAACTAACCCAATTTGTGTTGGTAATACTTCCGCGAATTTTACTGGTAGTGGTGGTGCAGGTACCTGGAGCAGCAGTACTCCTGCCGTAGGTACCATCAGTGCAGGTGGAAGTGTTGGCGGCGTCAGTGCAGGTACTACTACGATTAGTTTTACATTAACCTCTAGCGGTTGTGCGGCCACAAGAGTTGTTACAGTAGGGGTTACTCCAATTACCGGTAATCTGGCAATTTGTGCTGGTGGAACTACCGCTTTAAGCTCCACTCCTACTGGAGGTACATGGGCAAGCAGCAATCCTGCACAGGGTACGGTCAATTCTGGCAGTGGCTTAGTTGCCGGTATAAGTGCAGGAACTACTAATATTACATATACTCGTTCTTCATGTACTACAGTTGCTCAGGTCACAGTTAGTCCTGCGCTGGCAGGTATTGGTGGCACAGCCGGTGTATGCGTAGGTAGTAATACGACGCTTACCCATGCAGTTGCCGGCGGCACTTGGACAAGTAGTAATACTTCATTGGCAACCGTCGATTTAAACACTGGTGTTGTCACTGGTGTTGCCGCAGGTAACCCTACTATAACATACACCGCTTCTGAAGGATGTATCAGAACGATTACAGTAACGGTAAATACAGCTCCTGCTGCTATTACAGGAACTACAACAGTTTGCGAAGGGGCGACTACCTCTTTATCAAATGCAACGGCTGGTGGTACATGGAGCAGCAGTACACCTGCAAATGCTACCGTAGTCTCAGGAACCGGTGTTGTAACAGGTGTTGTCGCAGGTACAAGCACTATCACTTATCACATATCAGGATGTACAGTAACACAGGATGTAACTGTAAACGCTCGTCCTGCTGTAATTACCGGTACTTTGTCAGTTTGCGAAGGCTTCACAACTGCTCTTACATCTGCAACTGCAGGAGGTACATGGACAAGCAGTGACATTACAAAAGCAACAATTAATTCTGCTACGGGACTAGTATCAGGTGTCGCTGCGGGTAACACAAATATCACTTATACAATTGGTACTGGTTGCTTTAGAACTGCGGTAGCCACTGTTAATCCGGTTCCTTCAGCTATTACAGGCACAGCTACAGTATGTGTTGGTGCTACTACCACTTTCTCCAATGCCACAGTAGGTGGTACATGGAGCAGTAGCACACCTGCAAATGCAACAGTAGTTATAGGTACAGGTGTTATCACTGGTGTTGCATCAGGTACTTCTACTATTACTTATCATCTTGGCGCAGGTTGCCAGGCTACGCGGATTGTTACCGTTAATGCTTTACCTGCAGCAATTACAGGTACATTGTCTACTTGCCCTGCCGGAACATCTTCTTTGAGCTCGGCTACAGCCGGCGGTACTTGGACAAGTAGCGACGTTACAAAGGCAACAATCGATTTAAATTCAGGTTTACTTACAGGTGTTGCAGATGGTAACTCAAACATTACTTATACACTTGGAACCGGCTGTATAACTACTGCCGTGGCAACAGTTACTTCCGTAACAGGTAATACAGGTACTGCCAGCACGTGCGTAGGTATCACCACTACCCTCAGTAATGCTACTCCCGGTGGCACCTGGAGTAGCAGTAATACTTCGCTTGCTACAGTAGTTGCCGGCACTGGTGTGGTTACTGGTGTTGGTGCTGGTATCGTTAACATTACATACTCACTGGGTGCCGGTTGCTTTGCAACCACAGCGGTGACTGTAACAACTGCGCTTTCTACTCCTATTACAGGTACTGCTAGTGTTTGTGCTGGTCTTTCTACTACTCTAGCAAATGTTACAGTCGGTGGTGCATGGAGCAGCAGCAACATCGCTCGTGCTACGGTTGGTGCAGGTACTGGTGTTGTTACAGGTGTTAGTGCAGGTACAGTCAGAATCACTTATACAATTCCTGGTGGCTGTTTTGCAACTACTGTAGTTACAATTAATGCACTGCCAACTTCTATTAGTGGGTCAGCATCTCTTTGTACCGGTTCTTCGGTTACCCTCACAGGTGCGCCTGGTGGCGGTACATGGAGCAGTAACGATGCAGGCGTAGCAAGTATCGTTTCAGGTACCGGCGTTGCAACGGGTGTTAGTGCGGCTACTACTACAATCACTTATCATTCGGCTGCAGGTTGTATCCTTACAAGAGTTGTCACAGTTAATACTACTCCTGCTGCTATTACCGGCGCGGCTGCTACATGTGTAGGTGGTACTACTGCTCTTGCATCAGCCTCCGTAGGCGGTGTGTGGACCAGCAGTCTTCCTGCAAGAGCTACTATCAATTCTGGTACAGGTTTGGTTACTGGTGTAGGTGCTGGTACTTCTACAATATCTTATACACTTACCGGCGGTTGCCGTGCTACAAGGGTTGTTACAGTAAGTGCAACGCCATCTGGAATCACAGGTACACTTGCGGTTTGTATGGGTAGTACTTCAAATCTTAGTTCTGCTACATTCTCCGGAACATGGACAAGTACAGATGGTGGAGTAGCTACTATCAATTCTTCTACAGGTGTTGTTACTGGTATATCATTGGGCACCACTACAATTAGTTACGAGTCTACTACCGGTTGCTTCAGTTCAGCTGTTGTCACAGTAAATGCAGCACTTACCGCAAATACAGGTGACGGGGTTGTATGTGCTGGTCAGACGAACGCTACAATTGCCAACGCTACAAGCGGCGGAACATGGAGCAGTAGCAATACATCGATTGCAAGCATCTCTGCAAGCACAGGTCTCTTGACTGGTATAAGCCTTGGAAATGCAACTATTACTTATAGAAGAACCGGTGGCTGCTTTAGCACATCCATAGTGTCGGTTAATGCATCTGTTGCTGATATTTCCGGTACAGCTTCGGTATGTCCCGGTGCTACTACGGCACTTGCCAATGCAACTGCTGGCGGTGCATGGAGCTCCAGCAATGTAGCAAGAGCAACCGTTGGTGCCGGTACGGGTATAGTTACCGGTGTTGCAGGTGGTACAGTGAAAATATCTTATACCCTTAGTGCTGGTTGCTACAAAGCTATCACGCTTACAGTCAATTCTAATCCGGGAAATATCAATGGTCCTTTGACGGTTGTTAACGGTGGTACAAGAACTTTAACCTGTAGCCCCGGTGGTGGTACCTGGAGTAGTGCTAATGCAGGTATAGCCAGTGTAGGTGCAACTACAGGTATTGTTACTGGTAATAGTATTGCAGCTACTACTATTACTTATACCTTGTCTACTGGCTGTTTCTCTTCACGTGGTATTACAGTAGTTGTTGCAAAACCAGGCGAGTCAGTTACTGAGGCATCTGAAGTTAATAATGTGCTTTCTATATTCCCTAACCCTACGTCAGGTATTATAACAATAAATGCTCCTGTTGCCGGTAAATTTGTACTGTTTTCTATAGAAGGCAGGCAGGTAGCTGAATATCTGGTTAACTCAGGTGCCAATACAGTATCAATGCCGGAAGAAATTGCAAACGGAATTTATATGTGTCGTTTCGCGGGAGATGATAATAGTACTGCAATTGTGAGGCTGGTTTACGAAAAATAAGTTCTGAATCGGAACATTTAAAAAATTGCCCCGGAAGTTGATCTTCCGGGGCAATTTTTTTATATAGATTCTGATGATTCACAAATTTGTAAAAGATGCTGCAAATAGTGGATTATCCTATAATTTTGACACCCAATTACATTTACCTGATTTCGGAAAACACAATACAAAATATTATGACGAAAACAAGAATAATACGCGCGCCACAAGGTAACAAGCTTACCTGCAAGAACTGGGTTACAGAAGCAGCATACAGGATGATTCAAAATAATCTTGACCCCGATGTTGCTGAAAGGCCGGAAGATTTGGTAGTGTATGGAGGTATTGGTAAAGCGGCTCGTAACTGGGAGAGTTATGATAAAATACTGGAATGTCTTATAAATTTGGAGGAAGATGAAACCCTGATGGTACAAAGCGGAAAGCCTGTTGGCGTATTGCGCTCGCACAAAAATGCCCCTCGCGTACTTATTGCCAATAGTAATCTTGTGGGCAGATGGGCTACTTGGGAGCACTTTAGAGAACTGGAAGCTAAAGGCTTGATGATGTATGGCCAGATGACTGCCGGAAGCTGGATATATATTGGTTCTCAGGGTATAGTACAAGGTACTTATGAAACCTATCTTTCACTGTCCGATATCCATTTCAATGGCTCATTAAAAGGTACTGTAAATGTTACTGCCGGTCTTGGTGGTATGGGTGGCGCACAGCCATTAGCTATCACAATGAATGAAGGAGTATGCCTTGCAGCTGAAATGGAAGAATGGCGTATTCTTAAAAGAATAGAGACCCGGTATCTCGACAAATGGACAAGTAATATTGATGAGGCCATAGACTGGTCTTTGGATGCCAGAGCCAAGGGTGAGCGTGTCTCAATAGGTGTTTGTTGTAATGTAGTAGATCTTCTGCAAAGATTGATTGATAGAAACATTACCCCTGATACCCTTACAGACCAGACATCTGCTCACGATGAGTTGATAGGATATTTCCCGGAAGGGTTGAATGTGGAACAGGCAAAGGTATTGCGTAGCACTAACCCGGAAGAGTATTCTCGCCGCTCATTGGATACTATGGCAAAGCATGTATTACAGATGCTTGAGTTACAAAGACGTGGTGCTATAACTTTCGACTACGGCAACAACCTGCGGGGTCAGGCACACGACAAAAGAGGAGTCACTAATGCCTTTGATTTCCCCGGATTCGTACCAGCCTATATCCGTCCTCTGTTCTGCGAAGGAAAAGGTCCTTTCAGATGGGTGGCGCTAAGCGGTGATCCTGAAGATATATATACTACAGACAAGGCATTGATGGAACTGTTTCCTGATAATGTAGGGCTGCATCGCTGGCTGCATATGGCTCGTGAGCGTATAGCATTTCAGGGATTGCCCGCCCGTATATGCTGGTTGGGTATGGGTGAGCGAGAGAAAGCAGGGCTGCTTTTCAACGAACTTGTACGCACCGGAAAAGTAAAAGCACCAATAGTAATAGGTAGAGACCATCTGGATACTGGCTCTGTAGCATCTCCTAATAGGGAAACCGAAGCAATGAAAGATGGTAGCGATGCAGTTGCAGACTGGCCAATTCTCAATGCGCTAATTAATACTGCAGGTGGAGCCAGTTGGGTGTCATTTCATCATGGGGGTGGGGTAGGTATGGGCTATTCGCTTCATGCTGGTATGGTGATAGTAGCTGATGGTACACAGGATGCAGAAGAGCGTTTGCGCAGAGTCTTATACAACGATCCGGGTATGGGAGTAATTCGCCATGCAGATGCCGGCTACGATATTGCAATTGAAACCGGAAAAAAATTTGGACTGAATATCTGATTTTACAACACGAAATACCACTAAATATTATCATGAAATTTATCGCCACTTGCCTGATTTCACTGCTTAGCTTGGGCAATGCGGCAGCACAAATAGCGTTGTCAAAATCAGCTGTTGATGACAAAAAGATAGGAAAATGCAAACTAATCAGACAGGCGGATGGTAAGTTGCTTTTTGTCACTGCTACGGGTGGTAACTTCTATTCAGGCAGACTAAATGCCAACAGTGAAATTGATGATACCTATAATGGATTGAGAACTTCAAAAAAGCTAAGTCAATATGCAAATTGCAAAACTCTTGCCATTAAAACCGATAAGTGGAATAGAATCATTCTTGCAGGGTCTTCTATGTTGAATAATGGCAGGGGGCATGTTGCCACTATTACTCGTTTCACCAAAAATGGAGACATTGATAAAGACTTCAAATCAGATTTAGTACGATGGCCGATAGGAGATTCCAGTGAAATAACAGGTGTGTTCTTACAGAACGACGAAAAAATTGTAGCCACCGGATCTACTCACATTAATGGCGCATATCATTTCTTTATTGCCAGATTTCTGTATAATGGAGAATATGACACTGGTTTTGCCAATAAGGGAATTGCGATCGATTATAATATGCCCTATAATAACAGGGTAGTAGCAAGTGCCATGCTACAGGATGGTAAATACATAATTGCCGGAAATAACTACACTACCAACTCTTGCAATATTATTGCAGCCAGATATAATAATGATGGCTCAAAAGACACGACTTTTGGCATAAGTTCAGTTGATAGTGAAGGAAACAACCCACGATTGAAACTAATGTCTGTGCAGACAGATGGGAAAATCGTTTTAGCAGGGGAGTCAGGTGATGATAGCAAAGAAAATGGTGCTTTCCTGATGCGCTATAATAGTGATGGTAAATCTGATATATCTTTCGGCAAATCAGGAATAACCAGAGTTAATCCAAAAAGTATAGACAGGATTGATGATTTAGCTTTATTGGCTGACGGCAGAATTTTGTTGACTGGTGCATGTTCTGAAAAAGGAGAGCCAAAAAGCAGCAGGTACACTATGCTCAGGTATTCTCCAGATGGGTTGGAAGATGAGCACTATGGCTATGGTGGTAAAAAAGGGTTGAAACCAGTAGTTGTAAACCCGGGTTACACCACTCTTGCCAACAATATTACTGTTTCACCTGTTGACGGTAAAGTGTATAAATTGAGTGAGTTGGTAGCTGATGATAAGACCGAAACTATTCTGCTGTTATCCACATATTTACAAGACACTGCCCTTGGTATTATTGATATACCTACAGGGAAACTTCAGAATTTTATATATCCGGTGCCTGTTTCAAAAGGTATTACTTTTACTTTTGACCTGATTGAAGATCTGAATATTAGTGCTAAACTGCTGGACAAAAGTGGTAACGAAATATTTACACTAATAAACAAGGACTTGTATAAAGAAGGAGAGAATAAACTTTTGTTTAATCTTCCGCTAAACACAAAGCCAGGCAAATATTTAGTTGTAATTTCCTCAGATGTAGGATATAAAGTAACAGTAGAAATCACAAAAGTATAGAGTAAAATAGATATTTATGTACAGAATAGGACAAGGAATAGATTTTCACAAGTTGGTAGAAGGTCGTGAATTTTGGTTGGGTGGTGTGCTCATACCTCATCACAAAGGTGCACTTGGCCATTCTGATGCCGATGTGCTTTTACATGCCATCTGCGATGCGCTGCTGGGTGCTCTTAGCCTCGGCGATATAGGTCAGCACTTCCCGGATACAGATGCTGCTTATAAAGGCATAGACAGCAAAATTCTCCTGCAAAAGTCTTATCAACTTGTTTGTGAAAAGGGATATAAACTGGTAAATATCGACAGCACAATTTTATTACAGGCACCAAAAATCAGAAAACATGTGGATGATATGCGACAAGTTATCGCTACTATACTCGGTATATCAATAGAAGACGTATCAATAAAAGCGACCACTACCGAGCAGCTGAGTTTTATAGGCAGAGAAGAAGGTATTGTTGCAACTGCCAATGTCTTGCTTCAAAAAGCAATGTAAAAAGTACTAATTGTGTAAAGCAGAAATGGCTACTTTGTTCAGCAGTAGCCATTTCTGCATTAAATACCTTACTGAAATTGGATTTGACTACAATCCCCATTCACAAGAAGTAGCTCAATTACGCCTTCATCAATTTGAATGCATGATTCCACCTGCCATGCAGCATGCCGGGTATACACCATAGCATACACAATGGCTCTATAGCTCGTGCTGCCGTATCCTTTCCCATATCCTCTATTTCCCAGCCAAACTGAGTAAGTATATCATGGGTTTCTTTCTTTGACGCATCATTGTTGCCGCAGGTAAACATAGTTGGTTTTTCGCTGAATACAGGGTCTACCATGTAGGCGCTACCCACACTATTAAATGCTTTTACAAAATGTACTTCCGGAAACCTGGTTTGCAGTGCTTCCATCAGCGATTCTTCAAAATTCGTAAAGAATTTCAGTACACCGTTTTCCGGTGCTCCTGCGGCTATCGGATTAGTAGTGTCTATTACTGTTTTCCATTGCAGGTTTTGCGGACCAGCCATTTCTATAGCATCTGCAGCTACATCCCCTTTTACAGCCAGCACTATTATGTCTCCATAGATGGCTGTTTCTTCAAAGTTGCCGGTATGAGCTCTTGGTCCACCTTTTTCTTTCCACTCTGCTACTTTTTGCAAGTCTCTGCTGCCCAGCATCACTTCATATCCGTGCTTCAGAAAGCCATTGCCCAGAGTGCGGGCCACAATACCGGAACCAATTATTCCTATCTTTTTCATAGTACAGATTTTGGAGGCAAATTAGTCTAAAAAGCAAACCAAACTATTACATGGGTATTAATCTTTGTTATAGCCATATCGATTGTTGTCCGAAATGGCAGTTTATATGCCTTTAAAAACCTAATTTTGCAATATGCAGGTAATGAATTCTATATCGCCACGTACCAGGCATTTTCTTGAAAAAGAAGAAATGTATGGAGCCCACAACTATCACCCACTTCCGGTAGTACTTACTAAAGGCAAAGGAGTATTTGTATGGGATGTAGATGACCGGCGCTATTATGATTTCCTCTCAGGCTATTCAGCTATCAATCAGGGGCATTGCCATCCACGTATCATAGAGACGTTTATAGAACAGGCGCAAAAGCTAACACTAACTTCCCGTGCATTTCACAACGATCTGCTGGGCGAGTTTGCAGAGTACATCACCCGCTTTTTCGGGTATGACAAGGTGCTGCCTATGAACAGTGGTGCGGAAGCCGTAGAAACCGCTCTGAAACTGGCGCGCAGATGGGGCTATGAGGTAAAAGGTGTAGCTGACAACAAGGCTAAAATAATAGTGTGCGACAGTAATTTTCATGGTCGTACTATCAACATCATTTCTTTTAGTACAGACGATGATTCCCGCAGGAATTTCGGTCCGTTTACTCCCGGCTATGAGATTATACCCTACAATGATATCCCTGCTTTACAACTGGCCCTGCAGGACAAAAACGTAGTCGGTTTTCTGGTAGAACCAATACAGGGCGAAGCAGGCGTGGTTGTACCTGACGATGGCTATCTGGCAAAGGCCGCCGCCATGTGCAAAGAGGCAAATGTATTGCTGATAGCCGATGAGATTCAGACAGGACTTTCCAGAACAGGTAAAATGCTGGCTTGCGACCACGAAAATGTGCGGCCGGACATCCTGATATTAGGTAAGGCTCTATCTGGTGGCACCATGCCGGTATCGGTAGTATTGGCTGATGATGAGATAATGCTTACCATAAAACCTGGCGAACACGGCTCTACCTATGGTGGCAACCCGCTTGCCTGCAAGGTTTCCATGACTGCACTGCAGGTATTGGTAGATGAAAAGATGGCGGAAAACTCTGAAATTCAGGGAGCCTACCTTCGTCAGCAATTATCAGCAATGCAGCACCCCAATATCTCTATAGTGCGTGGCAAGGGTTTGTTTAACGCCATAGTTATTGAGCACCCAAACAAGGAAGCCGCGTGGGATTTGTGCATGGAAATGAAAAAAAACGGAATGCTTGCCAAACCTACCCACGGCGACCGTATCCGCTTTGCTCCACCACTACTTATCACCCGCCCACAGATAGATGAATGTATAGCTATCATCAGCAAAAGCATGGAGCGTCTATAACAATATTGTCTGGTTCAACGATTTTTTCACTGCCACACTTTTCAGGTGTGGCAGTGTTGTTACTGGTGGTCGCCTATCAGTTGCAGGAACTCCTGCTCTGTAAGTATGTTCACCGTGCCCAGCTTTTTAGCCTTTTCCAGCTTTGAACCTGCATCGTCGCCTACCACCAGATAGTTGAGCTTGGTACTCACTCCGCCCAAAATTGAGCCCCCTTTTGCCTCCACCATAGTTTCCGCATCGCTGCGCTTAAAGTGGCTGAGCGTACCTGTAAACAGGAATGTCTTGCCTGCCAGTGCGCCATCAGCGGGCTTTTGTCCTCTGTGGTCATTTATCAGGTTTACGCCTGCTGCTTCCAGCATGCTTATCATTCGCTTGTTTTCTTCCCTGGCAAAGAAGTCTACTACCGATGTAGCTACTTTGGGCCCTATATCATCCAGAGTAGAAAGCTTTTCAATATCCCAGCTATAAAAGTCGGTGATGTGTGCTACTGCCGATGCCAGTGTTTTAGCAGTGGTCTCGCCTACATGGCGTATACCCAGCCCGAATATTACCCGGAACAATGGTTGCTGCTTTGATTGCTCTATAGCCTGTTTCAGATTGGTTACAGACTTCTCTCCAAACCCCTCCATGCCCTTTACTCTGTCCCAGTCTATATGGTATATGCCGGGTATGTCGGGCAGCAGGCCCAGGTCGTGAAACTTCTGCACATTGGCATTACCCAGGCTTCTGATGTCCATGGCATCTTTGCTGGCAAAGTGAATGATGCGTTCTGCCACCTGCACCGGGCAATTGATATTGATACACCGCCACGCCGCCTCGTCCTGCACTTTCTCCAACAGGCTGTCGCATGCAGGGCAGTTGGTGGGGAATAGTATAGGTTCTTCCTCGCCGGTGCGCAACTCGGTGAGTGGTTTTACTATATAGGGTATCACATCGCCGGCTCGCTCTACCAGCACTGTGTCGCCTATGCGCACATCCTTCTCCCGTATCACATCCTCGTTGAATAAGGAAATGGAACTTACCGTAACACCACCTATAGGCACAGGGTCTATTTTGGCTACGGGGGTTATAGCACCCACTCTACCCACCTGAAACTCTACCCGCCGTAGCTTGCTGGTAGCCTGCCTAGCCTTGAACTTATAAGCTACTGCCCACCGTGGGTGGTGCGATGTCATGCCCATGCGGTCCTGCAGTGCATAGTCGTTTACCTTTATTACCAGCCCGTCTACCTCAAACGGCAGATCATCCCGTCGCGCTTCAAATTCAGCACAGAACTTTATTACTTCGTCTATGTGCGTGAATACTTTCATTTCGCGGGCCGGTGCCGGAAAACCCATGCTATATAGCCATTGCAGCGACCCATAATGCGTTTTTAGCTCTTCGGGGCGGGGAGTGCCGGGCTCAAGGGTATAGTCACTGATACTGTATAATATGGCATTGAGCCCTCGTTTGCGCACCTCTGAGGGGTCAAGTATGCGTAGTGTACCCGATGCTGCATTTCTCGGATTGGCAAGTGGTGCCAGCCCTTCTGCTATCCTTTGTTTGTTGTAGGTCTCAAATACTTTTTTGTGTATTACTATCTCACCCCTTATCTCTATCTGATTTACACCATACTTCAGCAATTGTGCCGACAAGGGTATTGCCTTTATCTGCTTTACATTTATGGTAATGTCTTCGCCCATCACCCCATCTCCACGGGTAGCGCCCCGCACCAGCTTGCCATCATCATATACCAGCGATACGCTGGCGCCATCATACTTTGGCTCTACACAGTAGGTTATCTCATCAGTCTCCGCCAGCTCCCTGCACTTGCGGTCCCAGTCTGTAAGGTCCTCAGCATTATAGGTATTGTCCAGACTCAGCATAGGCACCAGATGGCTCACTGCCGGGAACCTTTCGCTCAGCCCCATTGCTACGCGCTGAGTGGGGGAGTCTGCTGTTACTTGTTCGGGGTATTGCTCCTCCAGGTGTTTTAGCTTTTTGTACAGACCATCATACTCCACATCTGCCAGCACAGGCTCACTCTGCACATAGTATTTCCAGTCGGCATAGTTGATGGTTTCGCGCAGCAGCTCTATAGTGGTAGCCACATCTGCCGCATCAACATTCAGTAGCGCTTTTGCCTGTTCGTACAGTCGTTTTTCGTCCTGAGGTGTGTACATGACTGCAAAATACTGCATCGCAGATTAACCGCAAAAGTGGCTGTTAATAAAAGGACGCTAATTCAAATTATTTCCAGATGATGGCAGATGATGGTTGAGAAATTGCGCACTTTTGCAGGGATTTTATTTTTTTGCATGATGTGGGGTATAATTAATTGATTATCAATAGATTATATTTTTTACTGCCTTTTATTTTTGCGCAAAAGTTGCGCACTTTTACTCGCGTGAATTTTGTGATATTTGCCAGAGGTGAGGCACACTCCCGATGTGTGCCACTCCGTGGAAATAAAAAACCGACCACCAGGAATACAAAGTTGCACAAAGACCATAATCTGTTTTGAAGGGCACAGCGAATTGTTTTTGTACCTAAACATTGGATATATCCGGTAAGTGGTTGTATTGATGATGGGTTTTACAATATTGCTACAATATTTATGCCAAACAGGTGTGGATTAAAAAGAAGATATCCATTAATTTATTTTTTGGTGCGGGGCGGGTTATTTCTTTAGCCTTTAGCATTGTCAGTTACAAACTGACCGGATTGTGCAGACACGAGTCTGCCAGCGCGCATCTCCGGGCTACAGACTCGCGCTAGTGGGTGTGAGATTTTTTTGGTCACATAGGTGTCCTACCCCCTTTTCCCTCGCTGCACCTCCAGAAACGCTTCCAGCTCCACCCGTGTAAAACTACTGAGGTTGCGGGCGGCGGTGAGGCCACCTTTTTGGGCTACCATCACACCATAGTAGGTGTCTTTGTAGCCCTCTGTGCTGTGGGCATCGGGGTTTACAGATAGCAGCACACCCCGCTCCATGGCGTAGTCTATCCAGCGCCAGTCTATATCCAGCCGGCGAGGGTGGGCGTTTATCTCTATTACCACATTGTGTGCGGCGCAGGTGTCTATAATCAGTTTGTGGTCTAGCGGGTAGCCCTTGCGCGAGAGTAGCAGTCGGCCGGTAGGGTGGCCCAGTATGGTGGTGTAGGGGTTGCGCACTGCCGCCATCACCCGCTCCATGGCTTTCTCCTGTGTCATCTTCAGATTGCTGTGTACGCTGGCAATCACGAGGTCGAAGGTGGCCAAGACCTGCGGGCTATAATCCAGGCTGCCATCGCCCAGAATGTCAGACTCTATGCTTTTGAATATTCTGAACGGTGCCAGCTTTGCATTGAGCATATCTATCTCCTGGTGCTGGGCGGCTACCTTTTCGGGTTTCAGTCCGTCGGCATATACGGCAGTCTGCGAGTGGTCGCTGATTACCAGATACTCCAGCCCGGCTGCTATAGCCGCTGTAGCCATCTCTTCCAGCGTATTCACCCCATCGCTATAGCGGGAGTGGGAGTGTATGATGCCTCTTATATCGGATGGCTGTATGATGTGGGTAAATGTCTCTTTGGGTTTGGTGAGCACCTCCCCAGTCTCACGCATCGCGGGTGGTATTATGGGCAGGTGGTTGTTGGTAAATATCTCATCCTCGCTGGATGGGCTGTCGGGTAGGGTGTACTGTTGGTTGAATGCCGTAATAAAGGCTTCGCTACCAGTAGTAAGAAACAGGTGTTTATAAAAGCTGCCGTCGTCAGTGTTGTAAAAACGGAGTTTGGGCTGCCCCTGAGTTGTGATGTCTATAGTATCGGCTGTGGTCTCCATAGTGGTGCTTTCTGCTGCGCTAAATTCTGCGTTCAGCACATCGCCCTGCAGGGTAGTGACCAGCTCTATGTACTCGAGGGTTTCGCACTGGCGGCGCACATCGCCGGTGAGTGCAAAGCGATAGGTGGGGTACTTCTTTTGCAGTGTGGCGAGCAGGGCATTGGCAAAGGGCATCGCCTCTGCCCACAGGTAGAAGCCTATATTCTGCTTGAAGTAGGTAATGTTTTGCAGTACGCTCTCTTGAGTCTTTGCCCCAAAACCCTTGAGGGAAACCAGGCGGTTTTCGTTGCAGGCATACTCCAGCTCTCCCAGCGACTCTATGCCCAGCTCTGTCCATATCACTGCTATTTTTTTGGGTCCCAGACCTTTTATCTGCAGCATGTCCAGTATGCCGGCAGGGGTTTTTGCCAGCATTTCTTCCAGTGCGGCCAGCTTACCGGTAGTGAGCAGATCTTTTATCTTTTTACCGGTGCTGTTGCCTATACCTTTCATGCTTGCCAGTGTGGCGTCGTCCATGGTGGCAGCCTCATCGGGCAGGCGCTCTATATTGTATGCGGCTATGCTGTATGATTTGGTACGGAAGCTGTCTTCGCCATGAATATCCATGAGCTTGCTGAGCAGGGAGAAGTGGTCGGCTATCTGGTAGTTGTTCATTTTTGTAGTGTAGTTTGTAATAGAAAATCCGCAGTTATGGTATGCAGTTGCAGCACACCAATGTAGAAATAAAATGGTTAACAGCAAAGACGCGATGGCGCAAAGGTATTTGAAAGCCATAGTTTAACCGCAAAGGTGGAGAGACGCAAAGAGGATTCACCACAAAGTGCACAAGGATCACAAAGGTGTGTAGTTGGGCTAATTATTTTTAACCGCAAAGGCGGAGAGACGCAAAGAGGATTCACAATAAAGTATAAAAGGTTCACAAAGCTAGCCTGCTGTTGTGAGTTGTTTTGAGGGACCCGGGATATTTAGCGCCGTTGGTCTTTATGGTGCAAAAAGTATAAAAATTATGATTGTCTAATGGTTTGTATTCCTATTACTTCTTACATTTGTTCACAGACATTCAAAATATATGAAGAAAATACTCGTTTTTTTATCTCTGATACTGGTGCATTGCGTTGCGCCGAGCTTTGCTCAGCAGCACAACGATAAAAAAGATGGTCTGGTGTGGACTACTGATCTGATGGTGGCACAAGAGCGGTCTCAGGCTAGCAAGAAGCCCATATTTGCTTTCTTTACCGGCAGCGACTGGTGTGGCTGGTGTCATAAGCTGCAAAGGGATGTATTTGTAAAACCTGCTTTTATTAAATGGGCACAGAAAGAGGTGGTATTGCTGGAGCTCGACTTCCCAAGACAAAAACAACTTTCTCCCGAACTGCAACAGCAGAACAATAGCCTGCAGCAGACATTTCAGGTAAGAGGCTATCCTACTATCTGGATGTTCTACATGGATGGAGATAAAGCAACCGGTAAAATGAATATCACTCCACTGGGTTCTACAGGCTATCCGTCTGGTGCTGAGCCGGGCAAGGAAGAGGTGAAATTTCTGAACGAGGTAAATGGTTTTATAGCTAAAGCTAAGTCTACCGCTACAGCGAAATAGTTGGACCTTTCCCAAATAACCCTGGCAACTGCCAACTAGAAAATGCCGCTTTTAAAGGAATGGAATATAGGTTCTCAAGGTCTTGCTGCTATCTGGAAGATAGAAGAAGAGGAGTCTTTCTTTAATGAGCGTACCGGTCTGTATCCGGACATTAATAACGATAAACGCCGCATAGAGCATTTGGCAAGCAGATATTTGCTGAAACATCTGGAGGTAGATTTTCCGCTGCACCAGATAGTGAGGGATGTGCACAACAAACCCCGACTGGATAATGGTTCTTTTTTCTTTTCTGTATCGCACTCATGGCCTTATATAGCTGCTGTGATAGACCCTGTGAGCGAAACAGGCATAGATATACAAACCTGGAACAAGCGCATAGGGGATATACGACAAAAGTACCTGTCGTTAAGAGAGCAGTTGTTTTTTGAGGATAATCCGCAATTACTGACACTGGCGTGGTGTGCGAAGGAGAGTGTATATAAGTGGCACGGCAAGAAAGGGATTGGATTCATCAGACACATGCCTATCAGGACTTTCAATAACTCGGAGGGATTATATGAGTTTACCATAGAGCTGCTGGCAGTGGCTGAGCCGGTGCATATATCGCTCAATGGTTTTACGGAAACTGATTTTGCTTGTGTATATGTGGTATAATTCGGACCATGAGAGATG
>JAIOYR010000069.1 GCA_021740995.1 Taibaiella sp. | reverse complement strand
CTGCGTACGATTACCTTCACCTCCTCGCCACCCAGGCGACGGGCGGTGCGGCAGCAGTCCATGGCGGTGTTACCACCACCCAGCACTATTACCCGTTTACCTATTTTGGCAGTATGCTCAAAGGCGACATTTGCCAGCCAGTTGATACCTATGTGTATGTTAGCAGTAGCCTCTTTCCGGCCCGGCACATCCAGGTCGCGCCCCTTTGGTGCGCCCGACCCTATAAACACTGCATCATACCCCTGCGCCAGCAGCTCCTTCAGGCTGGGCACATAATGATTGAAATGTTTGTGTACTCCAAGATCCAGTATATAGTTTACCTCTTCTTCCAGCACCGTCTCCGGCAGCCGGAAGGAGGGTATCTGACTGCGCATAAAGCCACCACCGGCTTTCTGCTCATCATATATATGCAGCTCATAACCCAGCGGAGCCAGGTCGCGCGCCACAGTGAGTGCCGCAGGGCCTGCACCTACCAGTGCTACTTTTTTGCCATTTGGCGCAAAGGGCCCTTGCGGCATGTGTTGTTTTACATCACCCTTATTATCGGCAGCTACACGCTTCAGGCGACATATAGCCACCGGTTCTTCCTCTACTCTGCCGCGGCGGCAGGCAGGCTCACAAGGGCGGTCGCAGGTGCGCCCCAGTATACCCGGAAACACATTCGATTCCCAGTTCACCATGTAGGCCTCTGTATATTTTTGCTGGGCTATAAGCCTTATGTATTGCGGCACCGGCGTATGCGCAGGGCAGGCATACTGGCAGTCTACTACCTTATGAAAATACTCCGGGTCTTTGATATCTGTTGGTTTCAATAGTATAAGCTTTTATTAGTGAAAAGAACTTTACCAATCTGCATACAACATTCTACTGGAGCTATAGCCTCACCCCGGATACGAGTATATGCTAAAAAAACCATCTTCCCGGAGCGCAACACTAAAATAATTATTTTTTTGATTGGGTGTGAATTATATTTTGAACTCTGTCTGAATCACGGATAAATAGGACGACATTGATGACACAGATTTTTTTGACGTGATTTCAAGGATTCCGTGTAATCCTTTAATCCCCCTAAATCCGTGATTCTGATAATTATCGTCTGAATCACAAAAAAAAGATGAAATAGATTTTGTATTTAGATTTCATGGATTCCGTGTAATCCTTTAATCCCCTAATTCCGTGATTCTGATATTATTGTCTGAATCACGGATAAAAAAGGATAACACGGATGACACAGAATTTTGTGACGAGATTTCATGTATTCCGTGTAATCCTTTAATCTCCTAAATCCGTGATTCTGATAATTACAGCTGAATGTAAAGCTACAGTACTACTCGTTTAAAGGTCATGTTTTTACTGCCAAAATTTATCAAAAGCCCTACTTCAAGCTTATAAGCTTTTAGATAATTAAGAATTTGGGCTAAATGAACATCCTCAAGTACAGTTATTGCCTTCAACTCTACTAATACTTTACCAGCAACAACAAAATCTGCCCGCCTGGTACCTATTGGCTCTGAGTAGTCTTTGTAAAACAATGACTGTTCTACTTCTCGGGCAAAATCTAATCTTGCTTTTGTCATTTCTAAAGCCAATGCACGTTGATATATCACTTCCTGAAAACCATTACCTAAAAACTTATGAACTTCATAAGAACAGCCTATAATAGTTTCAGTTATATCTCCATATTTCAAATCACTGCTCATTATGATGTATTTAATATTAACGAATATTACATTGTTATATTTACTTATTGTGATGTTTAATTGTCAAGTAAAAATAAGAAAATCTCAAAATTTGCCTTCACCCGCAATTCAAACTATATCTCCAATCACCCTCAAACAATTTCCCGCCATTCCTTACCTTCGCCTAAAATCCATAAGTGCTCCGGTCATTCAGAAATAATAGTCCGTTTACTGTTATCATCCTGTTTCTGTTCACAATACTGATAAAAATACAGGCACTGCTGCATCCGCAGGTTCCGGAGCAGGTGGCAGGGCATTTTCTGTACAATTACGTGTTGAGGGGCATGTATTTTGCGTTCCGTCATAGTGCCTTTGCCTATACATTTTTTGCTATCCTGCTGCTTTTTTTACAGTCGCTGTATATCAAGAACATTGCTACCAAGCACAAGCTATTTCCCCGTTATACCTACATACCATCGTTTGTATACCTGTTGCTTACTTCCATTTACCTGCCGTTCAACTATTTTGGCGAAACCATGCTGATCAACTGGCTGCTGCTCGGTGCTGTAGATGTTATGTTCAGCTTCACACAGACCACCCAGCCGCGCAAGCTCATCTACAATGCAGGTTTTCTGCTCTGTATGGCGGCTTTGTTTCAGTTTTCGTTGCTTACCTTCTTTCTGCTGTTGCTGGTGGGTATGGTGCTGTTTCGCCCGTTCAACCTCGGCGAGTGGAGTGTGGCACTTATGGGGTACGTTACACCCATTTACTTCCTCATATCGGTACTGTTTCTGGCAGATAGGTTTTACCTGCTGGGTCAGTGGCCGCACATTGGTTTTTCGTTGTCGGGCGATATTGCATCGCCTTTTCACCTTATAGTTACCATAGCGGGCATACTCATCATGCTGGGGAGTGGCGTATATGCTATGCAGCAAAATGTGGCTATGAGTAACATATATGTGCGCCGCGACTGGACCGCCATATCATTCTACCTCATTATATCTTTGCTGGTGGCCCTTCTTACCGATAATACGGTAAAAAGTGCATGGCTTATCGTAATGCCCGCATTGAGTATAATAATATCTCACGCACTTTTGCTTGAAAAGAACAAACGGTTTAGTAATTTTATCTTTTATTTTTCTCTTTTATTTCTGGTATTTTGCCTTTGGGCAAATAAATAACAACAAATGAAATTCGGAATTATTGTATTCCCCGGCTCCAACTGCGACCGAGACATGATGCACGCACTGCGCGACGACCTGAAACAGGAAACCATAATGCTGTGGCACAAAGACAAGGATCTCAGCATGTTTACCACCGACGACTGCATTGTACTCCCTGGTGGTTTTTCTTATGGCGACTACCTGCGCTGTGGTGCGCTGGCACGTTTCAGTCCGCTTATGGAGCAGGTTATAGAGTTTGCAGGCAGGGGCGGCAAGGTGCTGGGTGTGTGCAATGGTTTTCAGATACTGTGCGAGGCAGGACTGCTGCCGGGTGCATTGCTGCAAAACGATCATCAGAAATTCACTTGCAAAAACGTGTATATAAAGAGCGAGGGAACCAATAATGTAATAGGCTCTATGCTGGGCGACCGTGCACTGAAAATACCCGTAGCACATGGCGAGGGCAGGTACTATGCCGATGCCGCTACGCTGAAGCAACTGCACGATAACGAGCAGGTGGTTTTCCGCTACTGCGACGAAAAAGGCGAGGTGCATATAGATGCCAACCCCAATGGTGCTATCAATAACATTGCCGGTATTTGCAATGCCAATCGTAATGTATATGGCATGATGCCGCACCCCGAAAGGGCATGCTCTGATGCACTCAACAACATTGATGGCAGAGAAATTTTGCTGGCATTGAGCAGGTTTAATTAAGCAGTTACGGCCACTTCCACTTATTAAAACAAACGTTAAATGTAGGGATGGGGTCTATGACTACACTATAGGAACATTAACTTGCAGTGCCTTAATACAAAAAATGATACCCATTTTAAAGAGAAACAGCGGAATATGATATTACTCAAAAAGTACACTTTACTGCTTGCAACGCTGTTTGTATCCTGTTTTTCTTACGGGCAAATGACTGCAGACCCCACTTCCTGGACATACGAGGTCAAAAAGAAAAGTGCTACTGATTATGAACTCATCTTTCATCTAGACCTCAAAAAAAGCTGGCACATATGGTCGCTCAATCCCGGTGGCGATGGTTTCCAGATAGTGCCTTCCTTTGATATAGATAAAAACCCAAATGTACAGGTAAAGGGAAAACCTACAGAAAAAGGTAAAGCTACCTCTACCATCATGGATGGGGTAGATGGCAAGGTTACCTACCTGAGCGGCAAGGTAGACTACACCTTGAACATCTCTGTAAAAGGCAGCACTAAGATTACCGGCACACATACCTACCAGGTTTGTGACGACAAAATGTGTCTGGCTCCGGTAGACAAGAAATTTGAGTTGGAGGTAAAGTAGCATACTGATAAAAAATAAATGAGGTGGTATAGATAGGTGAGGGGAGTAACCCCTAAAAAGATAAGGCTCAATTATTAAACAGGTAGTACTTATGATGAAAGCGTTTAGGGCAATACCGTTATTTATCTTGTGTTTGCTGGCAGCAAGCGGTATGTCTGCGCAGATTATTGCTGACCCTACTACCTGGACCGTTGAGGCAAAAAAGAAACAAGGCAACGAATATGAAATAGTATTCAACCTGTCTTTGAAAGACGGCTGGCATATATGGTCGCTCAAGCCCGGTGGCGATGGTTTGCAGCTTCCCCCTTCTTTTGAGTTTAAAAAGAATGCAGCACTCAAGTTATCAGGCTCAGTAAAGGAAAAAGGTAATGCCATTACCGGCCCTATGGATGCTGTAGAGGGTATTGTCACCTACTATCATGGCAAAGTAACCTATACCCAGAAAGCCACCATAGCCAATAACACTAAGCTTTCGGGCACCTACACTTATCAGGTATGCGATGATGCCCAATGCCTTGCTCCCAAAACCATAGACTTCTCAGTGACGGTAACCGACGCTGGGGGCGCGATGGCAGATACATCCTTAGCAGTGGCTGAAGACACTACCGCTCTGAAAGACACTACCGCTATTGCTGCTTCACCCGCTGCCGGCGCTACAGACACCACAGGCAAAAGCACCACCGGCAACGACTTAATTCCTGCACCCGCTACCAACTCATTACTGTCGCTGTTTCTGCTGAGTCTGGGTGGTGGTATCATAGCCATTTTCACGCCCTGTATCTTCTCCATGATACCCATCACGGTGAGCTTCTTCACCAAGCGCAGCAAGACGCGTGCTCAGGGTATCCGCAATGCCATTTACTATTCGCTGTCTATTATAGTTATCTTCACTATTTTGGGTGTGCTGGTGTCTGCTATTTTTGGCTCTGCTGCACTCAATACCTTGTCTACAGACTGGCGCGCCAATCTCTTCTTCTTTGTGCTCATTGTCATTTTCGCCATATCCTTCCTTGGTGCATTCGAGATCACCCTGCCTTCCTCCTGGACCAATGTTACCGACTCCCGAGCAGGTGTGGGTAGCTTTATGGGTATCTTCTTTATGGCGCTTACGCTTGTTATTGTGTCCTTCTCCTGCACAGGCCCTATAGTAGGTACGCTCTTGGTAGAGGCATCTAAGGGGGGTATAGCCGGTCCTGCGGTGGGTATGTTTGGCTTCTCTATAGGGTTGGCTTTGCCATTTGCATTATTTGCAGTGTTTCCGGGTATGCTCAACAAGATGGCGTCTTCCGGTGGCTGGCTCAATCAGGTGAAGGTTGTGCTGGGCTTTGTAGAGCTCATGCTGGCACTTAAGTTCCTCTCCAATGCCGATCTCGCTATGGGCTGGCGCCTGCTCGACCGTGAAATATTCATTGCCCTGTGGATAGTCCTCTCCATCATGCTGGGTATATACCTGCTGGGCAAGCTGAAATTGTCGCACGACGATGCACCACCTAAGAATATCTATGGGCAGGAGTATGTGTCTATCTTTAAGCTGTTTCTTGCCATGGTGTCCTTCATATTTGCGGTATACCTGCTACCCGGCATGTGGGGTGCTCCGCTCAATGGTATGAGTGCGTTCCTGCCCCCTCCCGGCACCTTCGACTCCTTTGGCGGCGGTGGCGCAGCTGCCGAGCACGCCGATAACATAGGCGGCCTACGTCCGGTAAAGTATGTAAAAGAACTAAAGCCCAATGAGCCGGATGTGGTTAAGAAGCTGGGACTGGTTACCTTCTTCGATTATGATGAAGCATTGGCTGCATCCAAAATCCTGAAAAGACCCGTTATGCTCGACTTTACGGGGCTCAACTGTGTGAACTGCCGCAAGATGGAAGGGCAGGTATGGTCTGACCCTGAAGTGGGCAGAAGGCTAAAAGAAGATTTTATTGTAGCTTCTCTTTACTGCGACTTCAACCGTATCAAACTGCCCGAGAGTGAGCAATATTACTCCGAGATACTGCACATGAAAGTGGTAAGCGTAGGCAACAAAATCTCAGACCTGCAAGCCACAAAATTTGGTGCCAACTCGCAGCCTTTCTACTTCTTTGTAGACGAAAACGGCACTAAGCTTATAGACTCCGGCTACTCCTACAGCCCCAATATTCAGAAGTTCATAGACCACCTCGACAAAGTAAAAGAAAACTACAAAAACCGGAAGTAGTCTATCTTTAATTTTCCCGAAAGAAATTAACTCAATATAAATTCTTTAAACCACCCACTTGCCGTGAGGTGGTTTTTTTCTTTTGCTTTTCCCACCCAACAACAGTAGCTTTAGGCAATAAAACCAGTACATGCCTGCCATACGTATACAACGATACATTGCCCTGCTTTCAGTAGTCTTGTTTGCAGGCAAGATGGTGGCATGGGGGCTCACACATTCCGTCACCATACTTACAGATGCGCTGGAGGGCATAGTAAACATGGTAGCCGGCTTCCTGGGTTTGTTCAGCGTCATGCTGGCCGCCCGCCCCCGCGATACCAATCACCCTTATGGCCATGGCAAGGTAGAGTTCATATCATCTGCCGTAGAGGGTACACTCATCATCATTGCAGGATGCGTGATTATCTATACTGCCATTCACCAGCTTTTTCTTCCACATACCTTAGAGCACCTCAATATAGGTCTGCTGATAATAGCTGCAGCCGGGCTTATCAACTATCTGGCGGGCAGGTATGCCGTATCGCAGGGCATCAGGCACCACTCTATGGTACTGGAGTCTGCCGGCAGCCACCTGCTCACCGATGCCTACTCTACCATAGCAGTTATCATTGGTATTACTATACTGCTGCTCACCAACAATCACTGGCCGTGGCTCGATAGTGTAGTGGCATTAGCCTTTGCACTCATCACCATACGCACCGGTTACAAGGTGCTGCGGCGCTCGCTCTCCGGCATGATGGACGAGATGGATATGGGCATGCTGGGCAAGGTAATAAGCGTGCTGCAGCAAAACCGCAAAGACCAGTGGATAGACCTGCACAACCTGCGTGTGATACAGTATGGCAGCCTAATGCATATAGATGCCCACCTGACCCTGCCCTGGTACCAGCAGGTAGCCGATGCCGATAAAGAAATACAGGCACTGGAAACACTCATACAGGCCAACTTCAGCAACAAGGTAGAGCTGTTTATACACATAGACAGTTGCAAGCCCTACCAGTGCACCCTATGTGCCATGCCCGCCTGCCCCGAGCGCAAAGAACCATTTACCGCCCAGCTACAATGGAGCATAGAGAATATATGGGAAGATGCCCAGCATGGAACGGTGTAGCAGGAGCTAAATGCCAGCCGAAGGTGGTTTTCTGATTTTTGCGCACTTTGTGCAAGAACTTTTATTTTTCTACTAATTATTTGATTATCAGTATTTTAGTGTAAAAACAGGGGCTGATTCTTGCGCAAAAGTTGCGCACTTTTGCGCGCGTGATTTTAAATATATGTTTTAATATTTATTTAAATATTAGCGGTTTTTGGTTGAAAAAAGGTTTCACCACAAAGGACACAAGGGGCACAAAGGGTTTTACCGCAGAGACGCTGAGTCGCTGAGGGGTTTCACCACAAAAGTCAATGAAGGACACAAAGCTGGTGGGGTATTGTAGGTTGATTTTAAGGACACAAAGAATTGTTTGAGGGAAGCAGGGGCATAATCATAGTTTTTGGCACAAAGGTGCGATACTGTGGCGGTTTTGACAAAATGGAAATCTATGATACTACGTTTTTCGTACTATCATATACAGCCTGGTGTATATCATAAAAATTTCTTGTAGCCATGGGCGTGGGTTTGGGCTGATTTTGACTGTGTTTTGGGATTGGTAAAATGGAGGGTAGTAATGAGGTGATGTGGATGAAGTATTTCGGTGGGCGTGCATATAGCGAACGGATAGTCTGAATCACGGATATAAGAAGGATGACACGGATTTCACGGAATATTTTTTTCAGCTTCGGTGCCTTGATGTCGGCGAGTCCTGCCAGGGTAATGTGGTTCGGGTCCTGAATTATTCATGAAGTTTTATACTACGGGGAGGTAATTTTTTTATCATATACCTGAATGCCTTGTCTATCAAGACAGAATAAGACTTATTAATAAACTCTTCTGAAGAATTATCCTTTTTATCAAAGATCATAAGATGCATTTGTCCATCTTCATTCATATCGAGGGTTACAGTGTATAGCTGCAATATATGTTTCAGTTTGGTGGTGTTACGCATGGGAGCATGAAGGTAAAGAAAAGGCGAAGATACACCTCCTGCTCGGCGTAGTATATAAAATGTAGTTTGGCGTATGTCTCCGACTAAGTCATGGCGGCAGTCTGCCGATAGCTATCGGTACCAGATTGATGGGAATAGTGGATATTCCATTCTGCCTGTTGATGATAATTTTTTACTTAACCGTTGTACATTAACTACGGTGGGAATCCAGCAGAAAAATCGGCAGGACCCGCCGAGCACGGAAAAACGTTGCAAAGGGATACCTCCTTTGGCACGATAATTGCACATTAACATTATCTAAGAACTCTCATCATGCGTTTACAATTAACTACCATTTTCCTAATAGCGTTGTTATTTACTATTGCAATTTCGGCATGCAAAAAGAAAGACAACGACAAGCCAACTACATCATCCAAAACCGCTGGCATGGGCGGTGTAAGGAACTGGCATGGCAGTCATTATTATGATGCATCCGGCATGCACTTTCCCACACCCGTACATGAATTCTATTATTACCCGGATACTTCATTTGCACTCACAGTTGTTGACGACACAACCATAGAGTTTTGGGGCAACAGATACCAATACAGTAGTACCGATACTCCGAATCAGGTCTATTTTTTTGGAACAGCCTACTACTACTATCAATACGGCATGGGTAGGGGAGTAGCCTACTACTATTCTAAAGACAGCATAGTCTATTGCCAGGGCGACAAGCATGCAACAGTTGACCAATGGACATTGAGGAACCTGAGGTATACGTATTGATGTGATGACCAGTGGGAGAAACAGCAACAAAATGCGCAAAACCCACAATCCCGATATATAGTATAGCACTCTAAACTTACCCCACAGCCGCCCTTACCAACGGTGCCACCCCCTCTCCAAACAAGCGTATAGAGTGCAATTGTTTTGAGTGAGGTATATCCGGTCCGGCTATGGTTTGCGCCAGAAAGCGGGTATTGTTGAATAGTTTGTGCTCAGCTATTATTTTGTCTGCCACCTCCTGCACAGTGCCCACCAGCAGCGGTCCCTCGGGCGAGCGCAAATATTCGTACTGTGGTCTGGTAACGGGTGGCCAGCCGCGCTCCCTGCCTATACGGGTAAAGAGCTCCCGGTAGGTAGGCCAGAACTCGTCTGCCGCCTGTGCCGATGTATCGGCAATGTACATGTGCTGGTTGATGCACAATTGTAGTTTGCCTGCATCGTGCCCTGCATCGGTAGCAGATTTCCGGTACAGATTCACCAGTTGCATAAACTGTGCCGGTTGCCCGCCTAGTATAGCTATGGTCAGCGGCATATTGAGCTTGCCCGCCCGCACCACCGATGCCGGTGTACCACCCACAGCCAGCCACACCGGCAACTGCGGCTGATAGGGTCGGGGGTACACCCCTAAGCCCTGTATAGATGGTCTGTGCCTGCCCTTAGATGTTACTACTTCCCGGCTATTGATGCTCAGCAGCAGGTCTAGCTTTTCTGTAAACAGGGTATCATAATCATCCAGGTCATAACCAAACAGCGGGAAGGACTCTATAAACGAACCCCTGCCGGCCATTATCTCAGCCCTGCCCTTAGATACCAGATCCAGTGTGGCAAAGTTCTGAAACACCCGTACAGGGTCGGCAGAGCTGAGCACAGTAACCGCACTCGATAAGCGTATCTTCCGGGTTACAGCAGCTATAGCAGCCAGCACCACCTCGGGCGCAGATATGACATAGTCGGGCCGGTGGTGCTCACCCAGGGCAAACACATCAACCCCCACCTCCTCGGCAAGCACTGCTTCTTTTATCAGTTCCTCTATTCGTCTTTGTGCATTTACTGCATTGCCCGATATATGCTCTATAGGTATTTCCCCAAATGTACTGATGCCTAATTCCATATTTTATTGCTTGTGTAGTGTAATAGCTAAGTTCGGTAAAGATCGGAAATTCCATCCCGATAGTTATCGGGACCAAATAACAAATTGTAGCATCACCACATTATCACATTACCACATTATCACATTAGCATATTACCACATTAGCATATTACCACATTATCACATTTCCACATTGTCTAATCCCCCAATTCCCATATTTATTGTACGTTTACGCTATGAAACCAAGGCAGCCATCATTGCCATTGCTTGCAGGCCGAAAACCGGTAATGGAAGCACTGCAGCAGGGAGTGACTATTGAAAAGATTTTTCTGCTGCGCTCCGCATCCGGTGCAGAGGTGAATACCATAAAACAACTGGCCAGGGAGCACAACATACCCATAAGCCTGGTGCCGGTAGAGAAGCTGGACGGGCTTACCCGTGCCCAGCATCAGGGAGTAGTAGCATGGGCATCGCTGCTGCAGTATGTAGACCTGCAGGCAGGTATATCGCACATAGTAGACCAGGGCCAAACACCGCTTTTCCTGCTGCTGGATGGTATCACCGATGTGCGCAATGTAGGCGCTATAGCCCGCAGCGCACTATGCTGCGGGGCGCAGGCACTCATACTGCCCACCTCTCATGCAGCATCGCTTACCGACGAGGCTATCAAAACATCGGCTGGAGCGCTGCGCAAGATAATGCTGTGCCGCACTCCGTCTGTGCCACAGGCTATGGATGTGCTGCGGCTAAATGGTATACAGATACTGGGCACACAGATGCGGGGCAGCGTGCCGGTATACGAGAGCGACCTGACCATACCCACCGCAATAGTAATGGGCGCAGAAGATACAGGCATCAGCAAGGATGTGCTGAAACGTGCCGATCTCCTCATTCGCATACCCATGGTTGCCGGCTTCGATTCGCTAAATGTATCTGTAGCCGCCGGTATGATTCTTTATGAGGCTGTAAGGCAAAGGACGCTGGCAGGGTAGCGATAGTTCTGGAAACTGATGTTCTTACATAAACAAGTACATCAGCCTTATAGATACGACATTGTTGTATTGCTCACCACGGCCATAGTTATTGGGTGTTTTGTCGCGGATGGATATAAGAGAGTATTGGAAACGCATATTGAGGAACAGACCCTTCCAGCAATGCAGATTGCCGGATAGCAGCAGGTTGTAGTCGCTTTTCTTGAAGGGGTAGTCATTGAGGTTCACATTCTGCGCCGGGCTGGTAGTAATGTATTCCTTCACCGTGCCCAGGCGGGAGTAAGACACACCCGCACCAAAGTGGCTTTTGCGCTTATCGAAGTAGTTGAGCATCAGGGGTACTTCGGCATAGTTGAGCGTGATGCCATAATTAGTAATGTACATACCCGGGCTTATGGTAAAGAAGTCCTTCGATTTGGCACCCTTTTGCGTATACAATACCTCCATGCTGGCAGCAAGATGCTCATCAAGCTTTGTGTACACTATACCTCCCAGATTGAAACCTACCTTGTGGTAGCCGGCAAAATTATCGCCATCTACCTGCGTAAAGTTGGTGCCGGCTATAAGCCCACCATAGAAGGTACGTTCATCTTCTATATAATAGCTCTGCGCTATAGCACTGCCGGTGCAGCAAAGCAGCACCAGGTAGAATAGGGTAGTAAGCAGCTTCTTTTTCAGGTTTGGCAACAGCATAGTTACAATTAGTTATCAAATATACATGGTTTAGATGAACAGGTACATGAGGCGCACCGTCCACAAATTGTTAAACTGCTTCTGGGCCCGGGCCAGTGCCGGCGGCGACATGGTGCGCACTGGTACCATAGCATACTGAAAACGGATATTGAAAAACAAACCTTTCCAGATGTGCATTTGTGCACTGGCGACCAGATCGTAACTGTCTTTTCGAAAGGGGTACTTGGTGAAGTCCATAGTGGATGCCGGCAGGCTTTCCATAGTTTCGGTACTGGTTACCAGCCTGTTGTAAGACATACCCAGCCCGAAGTGACTCTTGCGCTTATCGAAATAGTTGATCATCAACGGTATTTCGGCATAGTTGAGGTTTATGTTATATTTTGTAATCAGGGATGCGCTGTCGAGGGGGGAGTAGCGCACATCGTTACTTCTGGCACCCTTCTGGCTATAGAGCAGTTCGAAGCTGAGGGCTACCCGCCGGTAGATTCGGGCATAACCTATGCCTCCTATATTGAGACCTGCTTTGTGATAGCCGGCATAACTGTCGCCATCTACCTGACAAAAATTGGCACCGCCTACAAAACCTACGGTGAACACTTGCGGGCGTTCTATATACAATCCCTCGGTTTCATCTTCTATCTGAGCATGAGCGAGGCTGCCAAAAACCAGTAATAGAACATTGATGACAATAAGTGCCGCGAATTTTCTACTTTTATTCATTGAAACAGCCGTGCTAATGAGCTTCAAATATACACCAAACACGTTAAAAAAACTGGAAGAGCTATTCGAGGAGGCTCGCTATGTAATCCGTTTTGAGAAGGGTAACTTTAATAGTGGCTACTGCATACTGGAGGAGCGGCGTGTGGTAGTAATCAATAAGTTCTTCAACGTAGAAGGGCGTATAAATGCCCTGCTGGAGATACTACAGTCTATAAACGTAAACGAAGAAGAGCTGAGCAGCGAAATGCTGAAATGGTACAAGCAACTGAAGTCTGACCCCGATTTCAGTGCAGGGCAGTCTGTACAATCTAAAATGGATATATAGCCGTGAAAGTAACCTTCCTCGGCACCGGCACATCACAGGGCGTACCCTTTATAGGTTGCCCCTGCGCTGTATGTAACTCTGCCAACCCCAAAGACAAAAGGCTGCGCTGCTCTGTGTGGATAGAGACCCCGGAGGCAAGCATAGTGATAGACAGCGGTCCCGACTTTCGCTATCAGATGCTGCGGGCAGGTGTGCGCCGCCTCGATGCTATTGTGTTTACTCACGGTCATAAGGACCATGTGGCCGGGCTCGATGATATACGGCCTTACAACTACTTTGATAAAAAGCCGGTGGGGGTATATGCTACAGAGGAAACACAGCAGGCTTTGCGCCGCGAGTTTAGTTATATATTCACCAATCCCACTTATCCCGGTATACCGCAGATAACGATGAATACCATAGCAGCAGGTCAGTCATTCAGTATCAACGGACTGGAGATAACACCCATTAAGCTGTTGCATTATGAGCTGGAGGTGCTGGGGTTCCGCATAGGAGATTTCACCTACATCACCGATGCCAACTATATAGCCCCCGAGGAACTGCTGAAAGTAAAGGGCAGCAAGGCTATGACGCTGAATGCTCTGAGGCACGAGGCGCATGTGTCGCACTTCACGCTGGCAGAAGCTATAGAGGTAGCTAAAGATGCCCGCGCACAGGATGTATACTTTACCCACATCAGCCACCAGCTGGGCCTGCACAAGGAGGTAGAAGCTACCTTGCCACAGGGTATGCACCTCGCCTACGACGGGCTGGTACTGGAGTTCTGATAATTTAATTTCGCAAAAAAAAATCACCGGAACAATTGTGTGCTCCGGTGATTGGTATAGTTGATTCCGTTAGTCTTATAAGTGTATTGCTTCGCCCAGAGCCACCTCCACAGCGTCTTTTATGCCTTCGCTCATAGTAGGGTGTGGGTGAATGCTGTCCAGCACTTCCTGCCATGTGGTTTCCAGTTTGCGGGCTACTACTGTTTCGGCTATGTTCTCAGTTACATTGTAGCCTATCATGTGTGTACCCAGCCACTCGCCATACTTAGCGTCGAACACTACTTTTACAAATCCCTCTTGTGCGCCGGCTGCCGTAGCCTTGCCTGAAGCTGAGTAGGGGAACTTGCCAACTTTCACTTCATATCCTGCGTCTTTAGCTTGTTTTTCGGTCATGCCCACGCTGGCGATTTCCGGAGAGCAGTAGGTGCAGCCCGGTACATTGCCATAGTCCAGTGGCTCAGGCAAGTGCTTGTGTTTACCATCGGCAGTAGCCAGTGCTTCTACGCATATAACCGCTTCTTTAGAAGCTACGTGTGCCAGTGCCTGTCCGGGTGTGATATCACCTATCGCGTAGATGCCATCTACATTGGTTTTGTAGTATTTGTCTACCAGTACCCTGCCTTTATCGGTTTTTACGCCCAGTCCTTCCAGACCTATGTTTTCTATGTTGGCACTGATGCCCACTGCACTCAGCAGCACATCTGCCTCCAGCACTACATCGCCGGCAGCAGTTTTTACAGTAGCTTTTACTCCAGCGCCTGATGTATCTACTTTCTCTACCGAGGAATTGGTCATGATGGTCATGCCCTTTTTCTTAAAGCTCTTTTCCAGCTCTTTCGATATGTCTTCGTCTTCTACAGGCACTATTCGTGGCAGAAACTCTACTACGGTAACCTTGGTACCCAGACAGTTGTAGAAGTAGGCAAACTCCACGCCTATAGCGCCTGAGCCTACTACTATCATGCTCTTTGGCTGCACAGGCATTGCCATAGCATCGCGGTAGCCCAGTATTTTCTTGCCATCTATAGGCAGGTTGGGCAACTGGCGGCTGCGTGCACCGGTAGCCAGTATCACGTGTTTTGCTGCGTGTACTGTTACTTTTCCGTCGGCACCGGTTACTTCTACTTCTTTTTTGGCATTCAGCTTACCCATTCCTGTCAGCACATCTATCTTGTTCTTCTTCATGAGGAACTGGATACCACGGCTCATTTTGTCGGCTACGCCTCTGCTGCGCTTGATGACTGCACCAAAGTCTGCCTTGAAATCGGTGGCTACAATACCGTAGTCTGCTGCATGTGTAAACTGCTCAAATACGCTTGCAGACTTCAGCAAAGCCTTGGTAGGAATACAGCCCCAGTTGAGGCAAATGCCGCCCAGGCTTTCTTTTTCTACAATCGCAGTCTTGTATCCCAGCTGCGATGCACGAATGGCAGCAACATAGCCACCTGGTCCGCTTCCTACTACAATCAAATCGTATGCCATATAGTTATTTTATTTTTATTTAGTAATTGAATTGCCTAATTGAGCAGCAAATGTAATAAAAAAGCAAACAGCTACACTCCTTTCGTTGCTATAGGGTAGGGTGTGGTTTTTTGATTTAACACTAAAATTCAAAACCAATGAGACGAAAATTCACCACGAAGGGCACAAGGGGCACAAAGTTTGTGAAAAGTACCATCCATCCTGAAAGATTATGGGCTAAAATATGGGTTCACAACGTTCCAAAGGCTGTGAATAAGTTTTTTATATTGATAATAGTCCCGAGAGCACTACCTGCTATTATGCTTTCCTCTGTTTTCTTGTACATTCGCTCAAAAAATACCGGGTAGTTAATAGTTGCCTGAAACCAACCAGTTCTGTAAAAATATATGAAGAAATGGCTGCGCCATAATGCCCCTGTACTGCTACTATGCCTGCTAACGCTGGTGTTTGCCAAGCTGCAATACAACAAGCTGGGCGGCTCGCCGGGCGATGCCTGTATGAGCATCTGCTCTGATGGCAGGGGATACTATGCATGGCTGCCTGCGGTATTTATCTATCAGGATGTCAATTTCAATTTCTTTGAGCAGGTAGAGGTTAAAGATCCTATATGTGGAGGAGTGGTAGCCGGCTGCCTGCAGGACTACCGGACCTGCACCAACGGGATGATGTGCAATAAATACTATCCAGGCACATCGGTGATGATGTTGCCGTTTTTTGCTACGGCACACCTGGCCACAAAATGGTTTACCCACAGCCCTGCCAATGGTTATACCTCACTATACTTCCTGCTCATAGCCTTTTCGGGTGTGTGCTACTACCTGCTGGGGATGTGGCTCTTCCTGAAAATATTGCAACAGACCGGGCTTAGTGTGGTGCAGCAGTCACTTACTATTCTGCTCATCACCTTTGGTACCAACATCATGTACTATGCGGTAGACAAACCTTCTTATTCGCACATATACTCCTTCACTCAGATAGCTGCTTTTATCTATTGCGGGCTATTGTTGCGGCAACGGTATACTGCATCCCGGCTTGTGTTTCTTTCCTTCCTTACAGGGCTTATATTCATTACCCGCCCGGTGAACGTATCTATACTACTGCTATTGCCATTCCTGTTTTACGATGCACCCGGATTCAGGTTGCGCAGTCTGTACCAAAAGCCGGCACGGCTGCTGTGTCTGTTGCCGGTTATTGTTATGCCGGTGATGCTGTTTGCCTTGTACAAGGCAGCTACCGGGCAGTACTTCATCTACTCATATGCTAGTGAAACGTTTGATTTTTTGCATCCGCATTTTTTTCAGTTTCTGCTCAGCTACGACAATGGAGTGCTGCCATATACACCACTATTGCTCATGCCCTTTCTGCTGACACCGTTATGGCTCAGGCAGGGTCGTAGTGTTATTTTTTACGGTGCAGCCCTCACGCTGTTGGTGGCTATATACATACACAGCTCGTGGTGGTGCTGGTGGTATGGTTATGCGTTTGGTGCCCGCACCATGCTCGATTTTGCACCGCTCTTTGGGCTGGTAGTGGGTATATCTATCAAGAACGCTGCGCGCAGACAGTCTGCAATATTTCTGGTGGTGTACTTTGGCTGCTGTGCACTTACCATGCTGCTCTACCACCAGAAAAATCATGGCTACCTCAACACATTTCCTACTACTGATTATTGGAAGGCGGTACTATACCCTTTCAGCTAAATGAGGTACGGGAAATTTCTTGCAAAGGTTGTAGTGCTGGAAGACCCAGCGATGACGGGATGCAATTACCAGTTACAAACCGGCAAAATTAGTGTGAGGTACGAGTTCGCTTGCGCACATTTTTATGCTACAAACTCGCGCCAGTGGAGGTTCAACAGTTGCCATCTATAGCAAAAAAAACTCCTTATTCTTTTATCTATGAGGGTTTGTATACCTGGCATCTGTAGCCAGGGTATTGTCTGTCAGCGTATTCAGAAATGCCACCAAATCTGCTTTGTTTTGTGCGGTAAGCCGCAGTCCTGTGCCCATAGTTGCCTGCAATGCCGGGTCAAGCGATGGCGATTGTTTTATACCGCTGTTGTAGTGTTCTATTACTTCCTCTAATGTAGCAAAACGACCATCGTGCATATAGGGTGCGGTTAATGCTATATTGCGCAATGATGTTACTTTAAATTTGCCTTTGTCTGTTGGGTTTTGAGTCACTTTTTCTCTACCTATGTCTTTAATGTCTGATGCGAGATCGAGACCATTATTTCGGTAAGCATTGTTTGAGAAATTGAACCCGCTATGGCAATGAGCACAGTCGGCACCAGACTGTGCCGGAAAAAACTCATTGTACTCAGTAAAAAACAACTTTCTACCTCTTTCTTCACTTTCGCTCAGTGTGGCTGCACCAGCCTGAAACTTATCGTACTTAGACTGGTTAGACACAATGCTGTTCATAAACTGCTCCAATGCCAGCGATATCTTTTCGGCATTAATTTCGTTACTGCCAAATGCTCTTAAAAACTGATCTCTGTATTCTTTTTTGGCAGTTAGTTTAGCAACTACATTATCCAGTGTTTCGTTCATCTCCAGCGGGTCTTGTATAGGCATCAGCGACTGATGTCTCAGCAACGTACTTCTACCATCCCAAAAGAAACCTGTATTGTGCCATGCCGTGTTGAAAACACTCATTGCCTGCCTGTTTCCTCGTTTCCCTTCTACCCCCACCGAAAAACGGGCTGTATCTGTAAACCCATGTGACTGTAAGTGGCAACCAGCGCACGACTGAGTATTGTTTTTAGACAACACTTTTTCATAAAACAACATTCTGCCCAGCAATACCCCCGCATTGGTAGGGGCATTGTCAGTAAACACGGGTGCAGGAAACGCTCCGGTTTGCAGGCTGTAACCTGTAGTATCATACGTTACAGGGTCGGGAGATATGGAGTCTTTTTTACAGTGACTCATCACTACTATCACTGCGGCAAGACCCAGTATTGATAATATTTTTTTATGGTTCATTCTGTAAGTTTTTATTACTGGTAAAAGTCACATCAGTAAGTGTTTGCAGGAAGGCTATCAGGTCTTCTTTTTCATCGGTGGTAAGTCCCAGTGGTTGCAGCATAGGGCTTTTGTTGGGGTGAGGTTTTCCCCCCAGGTTATAGTGCTCTACAACGTCGTGCAGTGTAGCCATAGAGCCATCGTGCATGTATGGTGCAGTGAGCGCAATATTCCTCAGCGAAGGCACTTTGAATAGCGCATTGTCTGCACTGTTGTTCGTTAGTCGTTCTCTGCCATTGTCGGTATACACTTCGTACAGACCATTGTTTTGGAAGCTATAGTTGGTGAAGTTGAAGCCGCTATGGCAATTGCCGCAATTGGTGCGTGTGCTGTAAAACAAGTTTATGCCTCGTTTTTCGGCGGGCGATAATATACTTGTATAGCTCTGATAGAGATACTTGTCGTAGTTGCTATTGCCGCTTATGAGTGTGCGCTCAAAGGTGGCTATAGCACGGGTTATCACATATGGGTCGGGCAGTCTGTCAAAGATCTCTTTGCTCATAGCTACATACTCAGGTATCTGCTTCAGCCGGTCTGCTATTTCTACTATGTTGAAGTTGAATTCATCATGTTCCTGTATGGGTACAAGTATCTGCATTTCCAGTGTAGGTACGCCACCTTCCCGGGTATAGTAAGGATGATAGGCTACATTGGCAAGGGAAGGGGAATTTCGTTTACCCACTGTATTACCTGCTCCCAGGCTCTTCGGCACAGCATCGCTGAAAGCAAGTGCCGGATGATGACACGAGCCACAATTGATGGAGTTGTCTACAGATAGTACATTGTCGTAAAACAGTTTTTTCCCCAGCTCCCATTTACGTATGGTAAACGGATTGTCTGCAGGAAAAGGCACAGGGGGAAAGCCAACAGGCGCAGCTGTCAGTTCTTCAGGCTGAAGCAGCGCTTCTACCGGTTCTTTCCTGGTACAAGAATATAGCACCATCACCACACCTACCAATCCACCTATTATTCCTGTATACCTCATAGCTGCTACTCTATTATCAGCTTATTGGTGGCAATGCTGCCATCGGCCATTTGTGCCTTTACAAAGTAAAAACCAGTTTGTTTCAGGCTAATATTCACGTTTGATTCACCTGCTTTTTTTGTGGTGGTCATTACTACTCTGCCCTGCAGGTCTGTAATTGTTATTGTACCTGACTGTAGTGCATTTCCAAACGACAGTGTAGTGCTGCCGCTATGAGCCGGATTTGGGAACACAACCACTGAATTGTTTGTTGCCGCTACCCCTACTACAGATACAGCTGTGCCGGCCGAAAAAACGTAGTTTTTGAAATTGTTGAGTACTGCTGCTTCGTCGCTTCCCGAACCGTGTGCTATAAGACCCGACGATACATTTATGCCCCTCAATGCCTGAGTATAGTCGGCATTCAAGGCTATTACAAGTTTGCCGCCTATCATAGTGCCGGCTACGTTTACGGTAGTTGCGTTATACAGACTGTTGCCCAGTGCATGCACTTCATATGGCTGCCCCAGAGACGTGCCTGCCATACCCTCCATAGCTACAAACCTGTAGCCGGCTGACCAGCCCCAATGCATTGAAGGCGATTTTGGCGCTAACGGATGACCGGCCGGCTGCAAAGACGGGTCGGCATTGTTGATGGGCGCGTCTACCCCTATGTAAAAGGAAATAGACTGTACTGAGGTAATAGGATATGAGCCCAGTGCATCAGCCACATTTGTACTGCCATTTGCCAGGATATAATGGTTGGGGATGTTTGTAACAGTGCCACCATCATGTGTAATGCTTATTTTGGAGATGTAGTACTCTAATCTCGTCACATTAAAGTTGTTACCAAGACTGTTGGTAGTGGCGGTGCTGAATGCAAAATCTGATGAACCCAGTTTGTGTTTTATTTGCAGCTCCACAGGGGTTTGGGCATACAATGT
>JAIOYR010000006.1 GCA_021740995.1 Taibaiella sp. | reverse complement strand
AAACAGGGGTCAGCTACCTTATATTCCTATGCCGATACGTCGGCCTCCGGCATCATCAGGGACAGCTTGCCGGTAGGCAACTATACGCTTATAGTTTCGTCCAACTCGCAATGCCAGACATCTATTGACTTTAGTATCACAGACAATGGAACACTACCACTATCGCCTATCACCAAAACCTATTGCCAAAAAGATACATCAGGTCCTTTCCGTGTTGTCGAGCGTCCCGAGCCTTCAATCATAACCTGGTACGACGCTAATAATAATGTACTTTCAGGGGCGCCTACTCCATCTACCGCCGTGCCCACCACACTTGTGTGGTATGTGGTAGAGCGCTACAAGGTCTGCACATCAGAGAAAGTTGAGGTAAAGGCGATTATTCACCCGCTGCCGGTGCCTGCCGTGGTCAACAATCCGTCACTTATTTGTATTGGTGATACTATTTTTCTGGCGGCCACAGGCGGCGTGAAGTATACCTGGTCTCCAATAGACAGAATTCTGACGGCAGATGATGGCAGATTGTTTACCCGACTGCTTACTGCGGCCACTTTTCAGGTGAAAGCAGAAAGCGAATTTGGTTGTGTCGATTCCGCCTCCTTTAGATATGATAATATTAAACCCTGCTGTGTTTTCAGTTATCCTAATGCATTTACGCCCAATAGTGACGGCAGAAATGATGGATTTAAGGTCACTACCCCCGGCAATACACTGGGTTACAAGCTGGCTGTATACAACCGCTGGGGTCAGATGGTGTTTCTGAGTTATGACCCCAACAAATACTGGGATGGTACCCAATATGACGTGCCATGTGCAGCCGGTACTTATTTTTACTACTTCGAGGGCAGGTGCCTCACTGGTAGCATCGAAAAAACCAAGGGAGATGTAACACTGATAAGGTAGGCAAAAGTTTTGTTACGCAAAAGCCGATAACACACCTGCCTTAAATATAGCTAGTCACCCAAATACTACTAATTCTTCGTTAAGTCTGTCATATTGATAGTATTAATCTTATTTTTACACCCAAATAATTTCACTTAGTTATGAAAATTGTAAAACGCCTCTTTATAGGCATTGGTATACTCCTGTTGCTGTTGATAGCTACTGCGGTAATCATCCCTGTCTTTTTCAAAGACAAAATAATGGGAGTGGTAAAAACACAGCTCAATGAACAGCTCAATGCCACTACCGACTTCAAGGACGTAGATATATCCATCCTCCGCAGTTTTCCACGCCTGTCTGTTACCATCTCTGACCTTAGCATAGTAGGTAAGGATGTGTTCAAAAACGACACCCTGCTGTCGGCACAGAGCATAGATGTGGCGCTCGACCTGATGAAGGCAATTAATGGCAGCTACGATATACTCAATATTGGCCTTAACACAGCGCGTATTCATGCAATAGTGCTGGAAGATGGCAAAGCAAACTGGGACATCACCAAACCTAGTACAGAAACCAAGCCAGCTGAGGCAAGCGCACCATTTGCACTGAAGCTGCGCAAGTATGCTATAGAGCATACTTTCATAGAGTATAACGATAAGCAGGGAAAAATGCATGTTATCATCAACAACCTGCACCACAGCGGCTCCGGCGATTTCTCCAGCGATGCCTTTACACTTGCTACCAATACTACTGCCGATGCTATTACCTACATAATGGGTGGCGTGCCATATCTTAATAAAGTAAAAACATCCATAGATCTGGACCTGCAGATAGACAATAAGGCAAGTAAGTACACCTTCAATACAGAGAAAATACAACTGAATGGGTTGAAACTATACACAAAAGGTTTTGTGCAGATGCCGGATACCAACAACATGGTGATGGACATTCAGTTCGGTACTCCGTCTAACGACTTTAAGGATATATTGTCATTGATACCCGGTATATATACTGCCGACTTTAAGGATATAAAAACAACAGGAAAACTGGCGTTGAGCGGATTTGTGAAGGGTACTTACAATGCCAAACAAATGCCTGCATACATGCTCAATCTGGCCATACAGGATGGTTCATTTCAGTATCCGGCATTGCCACAAAAGGTATCTAACATACAGGTGAAACTGAAAGTAGTAAACCCCGATGGTGTCACAGACAATACAGTAGTGGACCTCGAAAAATGCCATGTTGATTTTGGATCTGAGCCGTTCGACCTGCGTTTACTGCTCAGAAAGCCGATATCTGAACAATGGATAGACGCCACTGCAAAGGGACACATTGACCTTTCCAGAATGAGCCAGTTGGTAACACTGGAAGCAGGCACTAAAATGGGTGGCGAAATATCTGCCGATGTGTCTGTGAAAGGCTCTATGGCTCAGGCACAGAAAAAGCAGTTTAACAATATAGACGCAAAAGGTACTATTGATATTAAGAACCTGTCTTACGCATCAAAAGACTATCCTGATGGCGTCAATATCTACAGCCTGCTGCTCACCTTCAATCCGAAGAATGTTACCGTTGCCAATTTGCGGGGTCAGTACATGAAGACCAATTTCAGTGGTAATGGTAGTGTAGATAATCTGCTGGCTTACTACCTCAGCAACGAGTCGCTCACAGGTAGTTTTACATTGCTGGCAGATCAGGTAGATGTGAATAAGTTTATGGGAACGGCACCGGCACCCGCGCCTGCCGCCAACACACCACCCCCGCCGGCAACAGACCCATTTGTGGTGCCTGGCAATCTGGACCTTGAGTTGAAAACTACAGTGGGTACCGTGAAGTACGATAACATAGTACTTACCGCTGTAAGCAGCGGACTAATAGTGCGCAATGAGACAGTGACACTCAATAATGTATCAGGCAAAGGGCTCGATGGCACTATAAGTATGAGTGGTACCTATTCTACTAAGAATGATAAAAAGAATCCGGACATCTCTTTCGACTACAATGTGCAGAATGTAGACATACAGAAAACCTACAACACATTTGAAGTTGTTCAGAAAATGATGCCATCAGCTAAGTATATGTCGGGCAAGGTGTCGTCTAAACTGAGTATGAAAGGCAAGTTGGGGCCGGATATGAGCCCTGTAATGAACGCTCTCACTGGTAATGGAGAACTGATGGTGCTGAGCGGTCTGCTGAGTGGCTTCCCCGTTACGGAGCAACTTGCCGAAAAGCTGAAACTTTCTCAGTTCAAAAACTTCCCGATCAAGGATGTGAAGATTTTCTTTGCCTTCGAAAACGGACGTGTAGTAGTACAGCCTTATAAGCTGAAGATAGGAAATGACATAGATGCCGAGATAGGGGGCAGTCACGGTTTCGACCAGACGCTGAAGTATGGTGCCAATATTGTAGTGCCAAGGTCGCTCTTTGGCGGAGCCGGTAACGCAATGGTAAATGACCTGGTAAGCAAAGCAACCAGCAAGGGTATACCGGTAACACTTGGAGATAAGATAAATCTGGCGGTGAACATAACCGGCACTACTACCAAGCCTAAAATAGAAACAGACCTGAAGAACCAGGCAAATAATGCTATCAACAACATAAAGGAAGAGATAAAGAAGGAAGTAGAAAGAAGGGTAGACAGTGTGAAAACAGTGGTAAAAGACACGGTAAAAGCAATAAAAGAGCAGGCAAAAACTCAGATAAAAGACGAGATTAAAAAACAAATGGCCGGTGAGGGAGATAAAAAGCCTGAGGAAACAATAAAAAACGCCGGCGAAAAAGCTAAAGAAGGACTGAAAGGACTCTTTAAGAAAAAGTAACAAGCGGTTTGAAAAATCAGATTGGGGGGTATAACAATGCTCAACGCATTATTATACCCCCGTTTATTGTAACTGTATATATAATGGATATCGGGAAAATGAGGAATCTTGTACTGTACAAGTACCGGTAAACTAACCCTTTTTAGCAAATATAATTTTCCAAAGAAAAATTTTCAATTAAATAAAAAGTTTTTACTACCTTTGCAGTCCTTAAAAAAATATGGCCAAACAACCACTCATCAAACAAGACGGAACGATAGTAGAAGCATTGTCAAATGCAATGTTTCGCGTTCGGCTAGAGAATGGGCATGAGATACTGGCTACTATTTCCGGAAAAATGCGCATGCACTACATTCGCATATTGCCAGGCGATAAAGTAGGGGTTGAAATGAGCCCTTATGATCTCAGCCGCGGAAGGATAATATACAGGTATAAATAAAACCCCTTTTCAGGGACTTATTAATAAAATAGATAAATATTATATTATGAAAGTAAGAGCATCTATAAAAAAGCGTAGCGTAGACTGTAAAATAGTACGCCGCAAAGGTAAATTGTACATCATAAACAAAAAGAACCCCCGCTTCAAACAAAGGCAGGGATAAACCCCTTTACAGATTCCAATCTGGAATTTGTAATTTGGAATTTCATTTTTTATAAATTTTAATATTTAGTTTTCAATGGCTCGTATAGCTGGTATTGACCTTCCGAAAAACAAACGTGGTGAAATAGCACTCACCTACATCTATGGTATTGGCAACAATACCGCTCGTTACATCCTGGACAAAGCAGGAGTAAGCTACGATAAAAAAGCTTACGAATGGAACGATGAAGAGCAGACTTCAATTCGTAATATAATCAACGCTGAGTTTAAGGTAGAAGGTCAGTTGCGCTCAGAAGTGCAGATGAACATCAAACGCCTTATGGATATCGCTTGTTATCGTGGTCTTCGTCATCGTAAAGGTCTTCCTTTACGTGGACAGCGCACTCGTACCAACAGCCGTACCCGTAAAGGAAAGCGTAAAACAGTTGCAGGTAAGAAAAAAGCACCGAAGAAATAAAATCCTTGCCACTGCCGGATCTGTTGAGGTGCAACAGGGAGGAGTGGCATGGGCTTTTGAAAATGGAATTTGGAATTTGTTTTCTGGAATTTGGAATTTTATTTTTCATCAGTTTAATATCATTGATTACCTTTTTTTAACAACAAACAATGGCAAAAGCACAAGCATCCGCTAAAGCAGTAGCGAAAAAGCGGATAGTAAAGGTGGACACACATGGCGACGTACATATCAGCGCCACCTTCAACAACATCATCATCAGTATCACCAACAAGGGTGGTCAGGTAATCTCCTGGTCTTCTGCAGGTAAAATGGGTTTCCGTGGCTCTAAGAAAAACACGCCTTACGCAGCACAGATGGCTGCTCAGGATTGTGCCAAGGTAGCTTCTGACGCCGGTATGAAACGCGCAGATGTATATGTAAAAGGACCGGGTTCTGGCCGTGAAGGTGCAATTCGTTCTTTGAACAATTCAGGTATCGAGGTTACATCTATCAAGGATGTTACTCCTTTGCCACACAATGGCTGCCGCCCTCCAAAGAAACGTAGAGTATAGTTTTTTTCTTTTCCTTTATTGGTAAGCTTGTCTAACCAGAAAAGGAAAAGATTTCTATTTATATATTATTTTTAACAACGCTGTCCCGGATCAGGTTTCACGATCTTTAAGAGAGACGGAACAGCTAAAACACAAAGATCGAAATGGCTCGTTACACAGGACCCAAAAACAGGATTTGCCGCATATTCGGAGAACCAATCCTGGGATCAGGCAAAAGCCTATCTAAAAACAGCAACCCTCCAGGCCAGCACGGCCCTACCCGCAAGCGTAAAGCGCCAAGCGAGTATGCAGTGCAGCTGAAGGAAAAACAAAAAGCCAAATACACTTACGGCCTTTTGGAAAAACAGTTTGCCAACACCTACGTAGAGGCTTCTCGCCTGAAGGGTGCAACTGGTGAAAACCTTATAAAACTGCTCGAAGCACGTCTGGATAATGCAGTATACCGTATGGGTATAGCGCCTACACGTCCTGCTGCCCGTCAGTTGGTTTCTCACAAGCACCTTATGGTTAATGGTCACATAGTAAACATTCCTTCTTACACACTGAAGCCAGGTGATGTTATTGAACTGAAACCAAAAAGCAAAGCAAACCTTACTGTACTTTCTATGATTCGTCCAAAGAATACCCGTATTACATGGGTTGAATTTAACGAGAAGGATCATGTAGGTCGTTACCTCGCTCACCCTGACCGTGAGTCGGTTCCGGAAAACATCAAGGAGCAGCTTATCGTTGAGTTGTATTCTAAGTAATCTTTTATTGCACTGGCAGAGTTTTTCTACTCTGCCATGTTGTTTGTAGGTTGCTTTTCACAATATTTAGTACACAAATAAATATCAAACAAATATCAATATGGCCATATTGAATTTTCAAAAACCGGATAAAATAGCTCTTCAAAAGACAACTGAGTTTGAAGCGCAGTTCGAGTTTCGCCCATTAGAACCTGGTTACGGTGTTACCATCGGTAATGCTTTGCGTCGTGTGTTGCTGTCTTCTCTCGAAGGATTTGCAATCACCGCCATCAGGATACCAGGTGCAGACCACGAGTTCGCAACAATTAAGGGTGTTTTTCAGGACGTTACCGAAATTATCCTGAACCTGAAGCAGGTGCGCCTGAAAGCAAGTGGTGAGATTGGTGATTTCGTAAGTCATAAAATTGATTTGAACATAAAGGGTGTTGAGGTATTCACAGCCGGTATGATAGGTGAGGCACTTCCTGACTTTCAGGTTATGAACCCTGACCTTATTATCTGCAACCTTCACCCTGGCACAGGCTTCCAGATGGAAGTACACATCGGCAAAGGTCGCGGATATGTACCTGCTGAGGAAAACCGCCCAGAAGATGCTTTGCTCGGTCTTATAGCTATCGATTCTATATTTACTCCTATCAAGAATGTAAAGTACAACATCGAAAATACCCGTGTTGAGCAGCGTACCGACTTTGAAAAACTGATAATGGAAGTTATCACTGACGGTACCATTCATCCTGAGGAAGCAGTAAAGGAGGCATCACGCATCCTTATACAGCACCTGATGATCATCACCGACGAAAACATCTCTCTGGATACAAGGCGCGAAGAAAAAGAAACAATAGTAGACGAAGAGACACTATTGGTACGCAAAGTGCTCAATACTCCGCTTGAAGATCTGGAACTTTCTGTGCGTGCATTCAACTGTCTTAAAGCAGCCAAAATCAATTCGCTCAGCGAGTTGGTACAGTACACTCAGGAAGAACTGATGAAGTTCCGTAACTTCGGACAGAAGTCATTGTCTGAAATAGAGCAGGTGCTCCATGAGCGCGGCTTACACTTCGGAATGGACATCAACAAGTTCCGCAGAGGAGAAGACTAAATATTTTGTCAAAAGGTTAAATGGTGGATAGGTTTCCTCCTTTTAACCTTTTGACTTTTTAACTTTTATATTTAACACTAGTACCTCATAAATCCTGACACGGTATGGGGGAATTAAAACACAAATGTCATGCGTCACGGAGACAAAATCAAAAATTTAAGCCGCACCGCCTCTCACCGCGCTGCCCTGCTTTCAAACCTTACATGCCAGCTTATTCAGTACAAGCGTATCACCACTACATTAGCCAAGGCTAAGTCGCTGCGTGTATATGCCGAGCCTATGATTACCCGCAGTAAGACAGACAATATGCACAATCGTCGTATTGTATTCAGCTATCTGCAGGATAAAGAAGCCATCAAAGAACTGTTCGGTGTAATAGGAGATAAAGTTGCAGACCGTCCGGGTGGATACACACGTATCATCAAGTTGCCACGCCGTATAGGTGATGCTGCTGATATGGCTATGATAGAACTGGTTGACTTCAATACTATCTATGGTAAAGATGTAGAAGAGCAGGCAGCTAAGAAAACACGCCGCAGCCGTCGTAGCGGTGGTGGTAGCACTAAGAAAGCAGAAACAGTAGCACCGGTACAAGCCGAAGTAGCAGCTGCACCTGCTGAAACAGTAGCAGATGTAGCAGAAGAAGCTGCACCAGCCGCTGAGACAGAAGAAAACAACGCTTAATTAGCAGACTATAATATTTTCAAAAACGGCTATCTACGGGTAGCCGTTTTTTTGTGCGCTATTGCCACACCTGGCTGGCGCTGCCCTCCTGCCGGCATTATAAAGTTGTGTGAAGAGCCGATATTTTTGTTCGTTATTTCGTAAGTTGCAATATGTTTAGAAATCGATTAGTGATGTTATTGGTAGCATTAGTGGTGCTATATACTAATGTGCAGGCACAAACAGGTGAGTTTTGTGATGGTGTGAATACAGTTTTGAAAGATGCCCAAAACAATTTCACCAATATTCAGGGACGTATAATAGAATCAGGCAATAAGGCTACTATATGGACCAGCACTGTGCAGGTGCCTGGTGGTACAAATCACCAGATTGTCAATTCCACAGGTTTTTTCTATGAGGGCGCATTTGCCCAGACTACCAATAAAGATGAGCTGATGGCAGTGTATGGCGAATATAAAAGAAAGCTGCACACCTGCCTGGTGCCATTGGGTTACAAGCTCTCCTATCAGTCTAACGGCTCTCAGGGGCTGAGCGATTATAAGAAGGTCGTATTCACCAAAGATGTACCTCCCGGCACCCCCAAAGATCAGATGCCACCCCACGTAACACTGGAGGCGAACTACAACAGGGATTTAAGCAAGTACACGCTTATAATTGACATTTTTAGTCACTAAGTTTTTTGTTGATAGTTTACCAGGGTAGAGCAGTCTTTGTTTCGGATGGGCTGCGCCCCGTCGTAGCCGTGTCTCCTTTTTCAGGGGCACGGTGTAAATCAGGGCTAAAAAGTTGATGAATCTGTTTTGAACTTTTGTACCTTGATGTCGCCGGGTCACGGCAGAAAAAGCCGGAGACCCGGCGAGGACGGTTGTTACCACCCAATCTTTACTTTGTAAAAGTGAATGAGGTAGCGGTAAGGCGGTTTGTGAAGGAGTAGGGTGATGTTACTTCTTCTTTACCCTGAGTATGATGTCTGAGTACTCATTTGCCCTTTTTATCAGTACGGGTGTACTGTTTTTCTGAGACTGGCGCAGCAGGTCCAGGTAGGAGGGGGCAGTGTTTTTGGGTATGCGGTAAAACCGGGCAGACTCATTGAAGCTGACCTCTATATACGCATCCTCGCTACGGGGGGTACTGATGGCAGCTACGGTCAGGGCATATTCCACAGGCGTTTTTCCGGTATTTTTTTTCTTCTTTTGTATAGCGCACGATTGCAATGAACTTAGTAAAAACAATAAACTCAACATGCAAATAGCGCATGTTGAGTTTACAAGTTTAATACTGAATGTTTTTTTTATGGACATGTAACCAGGTTTGCGTAGTTGTATAGCGTAGTATTTGTAGAAGTATAGCTTGGGTCTGTGCCAAACACTAAGCCTGATGAGCCAGATGGTGCGTAAGAAGTGGTAGGCTGCACATTGATCATAGTCACGTTTGCAACCATAGAGCCGGTGGCACATGCAGGGTTTTCCTGAGCATGCAGCCATGTGGCCAGCAACACCGGCTGGTTGAACATAGCAGGGTCAAATACATAAGCTTTTGGCCCGGTTGGTGTCTTTATGGTCACTAGTGGTGCCACGTGGTACCACCAGCGTATACAGCAGCCACCCCATTTTTGCCCTTGCACACATAGTTTGTCTGAGCCGGCATTAGCAAAACTGAATATTTTTTTAGTGCCGTATTTGTATTTGTTGTTGATGATCCAGCACATTTTATGAGCACGGGCATAACAGCCATCCTGACAATACTGAAATGAAATACAATAATCTATTGAGAATGGGCCAGGTAATCTGCAGCACTGATTTGCAATGTAGTCGAACATTAATTGCGCGGTAGCGAAATCAGGAATAAGGTTGTTAAGACCTGGGTCAGTTGCGTTCAATATACCCATTGCCTCGGGTTCATTGATTACATCATCGGGTGTTTTTGTGAAATCTATAATACGCGAATTTTCAGCACTAAAAACAGTTGCTCTTGATTTTACTGCTGCTATATCTTTAGCATCGGGTGTAGTGGCACTAATCAGCACTCCCTCCCATGGATTGAAAGTAACAAGCAAAGGATTACCGGTGCTGAGTGCTTCTTTTACTGTATTTATAAGTGCGGGTTCCGATACACTGAAAAATTCGGTGTTTTCATTGAAGAAAACCTCTATTGACGTGCTGCCCTCTATAGGGCGAATGCCTGCAACCGTTACTACGCTGCTGAGTGAGCGCTGCACGCCGCCCTTCCCTTTTGTAGCGGGGGTAGTAGCATCGGTAGGTGCAGTACCACATTCTATCGTGGTCATTTTATTGTCTTTGGCAGCTTCCTTTTTGCTACAGGAAGTAATGCTGAACAGACCCGCAACAGCCAGTGTGGCCAGCATTGCAGACATTTTGGGGCTACGGAAAAATGTAGATTTATGATTCATAACAGTATTGAATTGTAAGATTTTTTAAAACATACACAAGCAAAGTACGTATATTTTTGATATCCGTCAACTTTTCTACCTATTTTATTTTTTTTAGCTATAATTGTGGTGTTTGTATAAAAATGCGCTAACTTTCCGAATTCATATACATATATCCAGGCAATAATGAAACATATCTGTACAATCCTTTTTGTGCTCTTTTCCGGTCAGGCTTTACTGGCTCAATATGCTAAAAGTAATGCTGAGCTTACTGCTCACAGGCAAATGTTAAACGGACTGCTGCAGATGAACGGTCAGGGCGATGCCGCTATGAAAACTACTGCGGGTGTGCTCATGCAGCGGGTAGTAGCACAGAGCACCAGGGATAATGTATTGTCATCCCTTTCGGATTCAGTAAGGGTAAGATATACAGGGCAGAGAGGTTCTGCATATAGTTACAATGATATGCTTTATCCTTACAACTATACATACAGTACCACGCCCATGTTCAATTATGCCGGTGTGTTTACCACGCCTCAGGTACTTGCCGATACTTATGTGCATTGGACGATTAATCCATTTGCTATGCCGGCCTTTGGACTCTATGAATCTACCTACGCTACTTACGATACCAATAATAATTTAAAGACATTCAGAGAGATTTTTGTTGATTCTGCTACAAACGACAACAGGAGTTACGTTAATACGTTTACCTCAGCCAATAATATCAATTCAGGTTTTTGGTTCAATCTCAATGCAGGTGTGGCTGATAGTGCATTCAAGCAGTTTTTTACCTACAACACTACCGGCAAACTGGTAAAGGACAGCGTGTATGAGCTGCACCTGGGTGTGTGGCGCATAGCTGCCAGAACCAATTATTCTTATGATGGCTCGGGCAACCTCACCCTTATCGATCACTTTGCCAATACGACGGATACCTCTTTTCTGCTTCCGCTCATTCAGCAGTCTAAGTATGTAAACACTTACGATGCCAGCAATCGCCTGGCTACTGTATTGACCAGCTTTTATAATGGTGCCACGCTTGGTGCTTATGTGAAAGACACATTTGGCTACAGCGGCACCCTTACATACCACAACTCGTGGAAGCAGCACCAGTATGAGCCTATCAATGGCACCTGGTGGCCACAGTACTTTATGTCGAAACGCATAGCTGCCGGTAAACCTGATACAGTTTACCACAATGGTTGGGATAGTATTGCGAACATGTGGTCGCCTATATCAAGAGATATTGTTGGATACAACTCTTACAACAATCCGGATACTTTGTATAAGTATCAGTGGAACTGGACATCTTATTCCACTACACCTGACTATACTACTGTATACTACTACGATACTTTCACCTACACCGCGCCTACTACACAGCTTGCCACTATAGAGCAGAGCAGTATGCGTGTTTTCCCTAATCCTGCTACCGGCAATATAACTATTTCATTGTCAGAGGCCGCAAACAAGGGAGTGCTTTACTTGTCTGTAATGAACATGAACGGGCAGATATTAAGCAGACAATCTGTGCACAGCCAGCCGGAAGTTACAGTTCCGGTATCAGACCTTGCACCAGGAATGTATTGGGTACTTGTAGAAGATAAGAATGGTGGAACCCGCTACAGGCAACAGTTTGTGAAGCAATAGACAATCGAAGTTTCATTTCAGTACCATGGTTTTCTTTTCAATATTATGTGCATAGAGCATTGGTATGCGTAGACCTTTTGCAAACATACTTATTCTCTCCATTGTACTCACTGTCCTGTATTTCTGGATGGAAGATCGCCCGGAGTATATCACCTATCAGGAGGATATAGGTAATGTGCTTTTTTATGGCGTGGTGTACATCGTTTTGCTCTTCTGTACTATGTCTGCTATTTATGTCTATTTCCGCAAACAAGGAAACAACAGGGGTAAAAGCCAATATTGAAAGTCTAAAAATAGGAATAGCAAACTCCTCTTCAATATTAATAGGACACCTGGAGGTCTGGTGCTTTGTAACATCCTATTTCACAAATTTCCCAGCGTACACTTTGTGAACTTCGTGGCCTTTGCCTGCCTGCCGCAGGCAGGTGGTGAACTCCCTTTACGAGCCGTTTTCTTGTTGTCTAATCGGTAGTTGTGGTGAAATCATTGCGTGCTGTGATGGGCGATCCAATCTCTATTGTATTTTTTTTACAAAATCAACTATCGGCTTTGCCTGTTGCTGCATTGAGTAAAAGTCGGTTACAAACTTGTTTATCTTTTCTTTGTATGTTATATCGTTTACCGATTGCAGTGCATCTTTCATAGCTTTCATTATGTGCGGTACGGTAGGTGTGACAGCAAGCGAGGCAATTCCCTTCATGCCAAATGGTTTCATGTATTCGGTATCCACACTCAGCAGGTATAGTCCCTTTGCCAGATATTCCCCCACCTTGTTAGGGGCCATCATCTTCGATTCCAGATTGTCGTCATACTCCCTTGCCAGGCACACACCTATATCCGCATTTGCCTGTAGTGCCAGCATCTCGGTACGGGTAATGTAGGGAAACATGATCACCCGCTCGGCACAGCCACTGCCGCCTACTATTGCCTTTATTTCGTTGCAGTAACTATTGTCCTTAAACCCCGTAAGCAGCAGCGCACTACCGGGCTCATTTAAAGTGCAGAAAGATTGTACCAGTTCTTTGATGCACAGATGATTGTTTACCGCTCCGGTATATAGGATGACTTTTTTCTGTCGCACGGCGGCAGGTACCAGTGTGTTGTACGTTGCTGTGCTGTCGGTAGCTGGGGTGTTGGGTATGTATGCCGCATTGAGTATGGTATGGGGCATAAAACTTACGCCGCTTCTCCCCGCCAGCCATGCAGAGCGTTGTACCGATGGTGTGGCCACAAGACTTGCCTTGTGTATTTTCTTTATTGCCAGCAGATTGTTTATTTGAGACAAGGGAGAGCGCATGAGCGATGACCATAAAAAATCTGCGACCTCTATAGCATGGTATATCAGCGGTGTTTGTTGCCTGATGCCAAGCCCGCACAGGTAGGTAAATGCACAGAAAGAAATGATTGCCACAGGTCTTTCTCTTGCCAGCTCTCTTGCCCTTGTTGTGTACTTGCGCCTTATGCTCAGCCGTTGCATAAGGCCTAAGTTATGATGTCCGCCTGCGGACTCGATAACTATATTGCTTCCTATATCTATATCAGCGGTTACGTAAGAATCGAACGTGAGTATATGTATCTTGTAGCCTTCATCCCGCAGCACCTGTGCTATTGCATATACAGGCGGCAGAAAGTCCGGGTGAACCAGTGTAAGCAGTAAGACGGTTTTGTTTTGTATATCTGCCATTAGGGTATTGCTCCCGCAAATTTACATTTTTGAGCGGATAGTGTGGTATAATGCAGATGAAAACCAAAAGTAGGTCAAAGGGTAGTAGTTGTCATAAATATCCGGGAATGCTTCAGTATGTTTTATTACATAACAATCCCCGCTGTGCATCAATAGCAGAGCGGGGATTTTTTAACAGGTCAGGGAATATTACAATGTTACCGTTACCGTAATCTCATAGGTTACAGAGCCATTACACACCGTGATGACAGCAGTGCCGGGACCTGAGGGGACAATGGTGTTGGAGGTTGCATCTACATTACATACCGCCATATTATCTGAGCAGAGGCTTAGTGCTGCACCGGTTACCGGATTACCGGCGGCATCTACAGCTGTTGCATCTATGGTTACAGGGCCGCCCATCATGCTTATGGTTTTGGTATTACCTCCCACTACGGTTATACGGCTCACTCCGGGAGTAGTAGTGCCGCAATTGCACATACTTACCATTACCAGTGCTGCGCCTTCTGCAATTGTTGGAGATGACACATGTGCCACCACTACAGTAGATAAGCCTGCCGTAGGCGATGAGTTCATGGTTACTAGGCCGCTGGCGTTTACAGAGGCTATGTCGAATATGGGTATGCCGGTAGTAGGCACTTCCCATGTGAGGCCGGCGGGCATTGCAATCGGGTTAAGCGATTTGGTGGTTTTGTTCACAGCATATGCCTGTGCGGTAAACTGCTTGCTAGCTCCGGGCGACAGGCTAGCCATGATTGGCGTCACTATTATCGTTGTATCTGGCAGTACATTTACCTCTGCCTGTCCGCTGATGCCGCTGGTGGTAGCGGTGATTATGGTTTTACCCAGGCTTTTTGCTGTAACATTGCCATTGCCGTCTACAGTAGCTACGGCAGGGTCTTGAGATGCCCATGTGAATGTAGCTGCAACTTCCGTGTTAGAGCTGTTGTAAGCCTTGGCGGTGAAAGCGGATGTCTCGTTACGGAAAAGCTCTTTACCTGCCGGGTTTACTGCTATCCTTACTACGGGTAACGGGGCTGTGGGCATACCTACTACCAGTACTGGTACATATACTTTATTGTTTTGCGACAAGCCGTTGGCAGTTACCGTTATTACACACTCACCGGTAGCATGAAAGCTGATGTTACCTGAGCCATCTACTGAGGCAATGCTTGTATTGCTGCTGGCATAGCTGTAGCTGCTAACGCTGCCTGTACCCAGATATACACCGGTGAGCGGAATAGTGCCTGCATTTGTAGTCCATATTACTGCCGATGGTACCACGCTGAATACTGCGGGCAGGTAGATACCTATAGGTGCCTGAGCAGTCAGTGTTTTGCCCGATACAGTTACCGAGGCGGTGATCACTCCGCTACCCGATGCCGTGGAAGTGAATGTGTTACCGGCAAAGCTACCCAGCGAGTTACTCACCGTCCAGGTTACACCGGTCGCCGGCGTAGCATTCCCCTTCGAGTCAACTACCATAGCCTCATAGTTTACCGTGCCGCCGGGTTCTATACTGCGTGCACCTGTCTGTATTACCAGCGCCGATGCTGTAGCCGCAGAATTGTTATTGTTGTTATTGTCATCATTTTTCTTCTTACATCCTGTAAAAAGCGCGATGCCCATAACCATAAGGGCAATAATCAGTTGTGTCTTTCTCATACGTTGTTTTGTTTTTAGATGATTTGTAAATACTACAATTCAGCGTTGCAAATTTACCGCCAATGCCTGCCGCAGGGCATTAACGTACGTTGCGAATGTGTGTAAAGATGTTGCGAACAGTCTATTTTCAATGAGTTACATAAGTTTCATGTTGTGTATGTGTTCTGTGTGTTGTTATGATTGTAGGTCTGGTAGTTTGGAAAACATCATGCAATGAGTCTTTATATGATAACAAAAGAAAAAGAAATTCTTATTTCGCATTTGCCGCACAGCAGCTTAAATTTGTAAAAAGGTTCAACTAATCCATATTATTATGAAGTTTACATTTTACGGTCACTCCTGTTTTGGTATAGAGACAAATGGCAAAAAATTTCTTTTCGACCCCTTCATCAGCGGCAATGAGCTGGCTGTGGGTATAGTAGATGTTGAAAAAATCGAAGCAGATTACATTTTTGTATCTCATGGGCACGGCGACCACGTGGCCGATTTGATATCCATTGCTAAGCGCACAGATGCTATGGTGATAGGTGCGTATGAGGTAGTAAGCTGGGCTGAAAAAAATGGCGTTAAAAATTTACGCCATATGAACTTTGGTCCTGCCGTTTTAGAATTTGGAAAATTCCATTTTTTGCCTGCTGCACATAGCAGCAGCCTGCCCGACGGCACTTATGGTGGCAACCCGGGCGGTTTTCTGTTTCATGATACGGAGCAGAAGTTTTATTACAGTGGAGATACTTGTTTGACAATGGATATGCAACTTATCCCCATGTATGCAAAACTTGATTTCGCTATCTTACCAATAGGTGGTAATTTTACCATGGATGCGGCCGATGCGCTGATAGCGGCAGATTTTATTAAGTGCGATAAGATAATAGGTATACATTTCGACACATTCGGTTACATTAAGATAGACCACGAGGCGGTAAAAGAAAAATTCAGAACTGCTGGGAAAGAATTAATATTGCCGGAGATTGGAGCGAGTATTGAATTGTAAATTAATACTGCATATCGGGCACACAGATAATGCCTAAGCTAAGTGATATGACCAGACGATTTTTCTCAAAATTTTCAGCTTTCTCCCTAAAGACTTTCTATATATAATATGGCTAAAGTAATTGCAATAGCGAATCAGAAGGGCGGCGTAGGTAAAACAACTACTGCTATAAACCTTGCGGCAAGTCTTGCTGTACTGGAATACAAAACACTGCTTGTGGATGCAGACCCGCAGGCCAACAGCACTACAGGCAACGGTTTTGACCTGAAAAATGTGCAGATAAGCCTTTACGACTGTATGGTGAATGATACTCCGGCATCTCAGGTGGTGCTGCAAACAGAAACACCAAATCTAAATCTTATTCCGAGTCATCTGGATCTTGTGGGTGCGGAAATAGAGCTGATAAACCAGCCAAACAGGGAACATGTAATGCGCAAAGCACTGGATAGTGTAGCGGCAGATTATGACTTTATCATCATCGATTGCTCTCCATCTCTGGGGTTGATAACGGTAAATGCACTAACGGCAGCAGATAGCGTCGTGATACCTGTGCAGTGCGAATACTTTGCACTGGAGGGCCTGGGCAAGTTGCTCAACACTATAAAGATAGTGCAGACCCGCATCAACTCTAAGTTGAAGATAGAAGGTATATTGATGACCATGTACGATGGTCGTTTGCGCCTCTCTAATCAGGTGGTTGAGGAAATAAAAAACCACTTTGGCGATTTGGTTTTCAATACCATTTTGCACCGCAATACCCGACTGGGTGAGGCGCCGAGCTTTGGTATGCCGGCATTGCTTTACGATGCCGAGAGCACCGGTGCAGTAAATTATCTAAACCTTGCCAAAGAGATATTGCAGAAAAACAATATGACCAAAATAAAGAACGAGGATAAAATTTTTGAAACGGATATTTAAGTGAATAGTAAGAAGTAGTTGGTAATTAGTAGATAGACAGTTTGTAGAAGGTCTGCTTCAAAATTATTCAGGAATACAACTTTCGACTTTAATCTTTTGACTTGATACTTTGAACTTACTACTTTCGACTTACTACTTTTGACTAACTACTACCAAAACACATGTCGCAGATAAATAAAAAAACCGGGTTGGGGAGGGGTATCCGCGCATTGCTGGATACTATCGATGACGAGATAAACACACCTAAAGAAGGTGTACCAGCTGTGTCAGGGCAAAACAGTAACTCCATAGCCCGAATTCCGTTAGACCAAATAAAAGTAAACCCCAAGCAGCCTCGCCGCGACTTTGAAGAGCATGCTATGCAGGAGCTTGCAGCCAGCATCAGGCTGCACGATGTTATACAGCCGGTAACAGTTATAAAAGTAGGGCAAAATAGCTATCAGCTAATAAGCGGAGAGCGCAGATTGCGTGCCTCTAAGCTTGCCGGGCTGGCTGATATACCGGCCTATGTGCGCACTGCTGATAGTCAGGGCATACTGGAGATGGCACTGCTCGAAAACCTGCAGCGTGAAGATCTTAACGCAATTGAGATAGCATTGAGCTACAGACAGTTGATGGACGAGTGCGGACTCACGCAGGAGCAGGTGTCTGAAAGGATGAAGAAAGAACGCAGCACCGTAGCCAATTATCTGCGGCTGCTGAAGTTGCCACCTGATGTGCAGAAGTCGGTACGCGATGGGCAAATTACTATGGGCCATGCCAGAGCTATTATTGGTCTGGAGCATGTAGAGCAGCAGTTATATGTCTTTCGGGAGACCATACAACGTGGACTTTCTGTGCGCCAGGTAGAGCAAATGGTAAAGGATATGGCAACTGAGATAGGGCCTGCAACAGCAACACCTAAAGCACCAGCCGCCAAATTGCCTATAGCCTATAAGCGTATAGAAGATGGAATGGCTTCGCACTTCTCTACCCGGGTAAAACTGGACCGTAAGAAAAGCGGTAAAGGCAATATCCTGATTGAGTTTTATAATGATGAAGATTTGGAACGTATAATGAGCAAAATGAGCCTCTAAGGATGAAAATTGCGCTCATAGGTTACGGAAAGATGGGGCAGGCTATTGAAAAGGCGGCACAAAGCAGAGGTCATGAGATCGTTCTGCGCATTACTTCCTCTAACAGGCATGAATTCACCACCGAAAAAATACGACGGGCGGATGTAGCTATAGAGTTTACCAGTCCTGAATCTGCAGACACAAACGTTATGGAATGCCTCAGTGCAGGTGTGAGCGTGGTATGTGGCACTACTGGCTGGAACGACCGCTTACAGCATGCACGGGACAATGCAACGGAGCATAAAGTAGCTTTTCTTCATGCTTCCAATTTTAGTGTAGGGGTCAACGTTTTTTTTGAGATAAATAAGCTGCTGGCATCCCTGATGAACGGGAAAACGGGCTACAATGTGCAAGTCGAAGAAACACACCATATACACAAAAAGGATGCACCGGGAGGTACTGCAATTACAATAGCAGAGCAGATAATTCAAAACCTTACCAACAAATCAGGCTGGGCACTCAATGAATCCTCTTCAGTAGAAATATTGCCAATATTTGCACATCGTATAGATGAAGTGCCGGGTACCCACAAAGTTACTTATTCATCGGCCATTGATGATATTGATATTATACATACTGCCCATAACAGGGAAGGTTTTGCATTGGGTGCTGTGCTTGCAGCAGAATTCGTAGCAGGCAAGAGCGGCGTATTTACCATGAAGGATGTTTTGGGAATTGCGTAGCCATTTTCATTTCGTACATTTATATCCTAAAACCAATTCTATGAAAAATTTATTGAGTGGTTCTGTCCTGATTCTGATTGTTGCATTTTTCACACTATCATCGTGCGATGGGCCTGATATGGCTAGTATGGAAAATACATTGATAAAATATCAGGATAGTGTATCAGGGTTGGTGCCGGGTACTCAGGCTGTTCAGGGCCGATTGGAGCGGGACTTTAATACTGAATCCATAACATTAAAGCTAATTATTGTGTCTGCCGATTTTTATGATGCAAGACCTGATATAAAAAAGGAAGCAGCAATCAAGGGTGGACAGATTGCATTGAGAATGTTCGGAAAAAACATAGATAAGGGTGTGTTGATTATAACACAAGACAAGCGTTTTCACCCCAAAGACCCGGAAGACGGCAGGATATCAGACATGATGATAGATAGCCAGAAGAATGCTGCACAGACTAACTAATACCTGATATACCAGCTACATTGTTGCATTTTTATTTATTGCAGTAATTCGCATAATTGAACAAATTATATGAATTTTGCTTTTCTTGTCATGCGGATATTTGATTTGAATTGATTAAATTTGCATAGTTCTTTATTGTGCAAACAATAAAATTCATTTGCTATGCCTGTTGTTTTTTATAACAATTTGGTCAAATCTTATTAACATACAAGAAATACATAAAAAACAGAACATGAAAAAAAGTGTTTACTTATTAAGTCTGCTAGTTACTTGTTTCAGCCTTTTTGCCGTTTCAGCCAGGGCACAGGCACCGGTAGTTACTACAGACCCTGCCAATGCTACCATCTGCCACCACGATACTACTCATTTTAGTATCGCGGCTACGGGTGCTACCCCAATTACCTTTATCTGGGAATACTCTGCCGATGGAGTAATGTGGGATACGGCCAACAGTTCTGTTTTTTATTCTGGTTTCAACAATGATACTTTGAGGGTTATCCCCGATATGTCTTTACAGGGTTTCATGTACCGTTGTATTGCTTTTAATACTGCAGGTTCCGATACTTCTCTTTCCGGTACACTTACTGTCGACACTGCATTTGCGGGCGTTATCAGTGGTGCTGCGCCGCTGTGTGTAGGTTCTTCTGCCACACTGAGCAGTTCCGTTTCAGGTGGTGTTTGGAGCAATGTTAACCACGCAGTAGATACAATTACTGCCGCTGGTCTGCTTACCGGTCGCTCTTTTGGTACTGATACTGTGAAGTATACTTATATGAATACTTGTGGAAGTTCTCAGTCATGGGTACTTACAAGAATTGATACGGTTGTTATTGCACAGCCTATTACTGGACCTACTCACGTGTGTGTAGCGTCTACAGTAACACTTGCTAATGCCAATGTTATTGGGACAGGTGTTTGGGGTTCATTACACCCTCATGCTACAGTATCATCTACAGGGGTAGTTACAGGCGTTTCATTGGGTGCAAGCTCTATTACTTACGCTTTCTCTAATGCATGTAATTCAGTTACATCCAGCAGAACCGTATTTACAGAGGTACTGCCCGCTGCAGGTACCATCACAGGTCCAGCGGCTGTTTGTGCAGGCTCATGGATCACACTTTCTTCTTCTGTTAGTGGTGGCATCTGGTTGAGTGGTACTACTGCTGCTGCAGTAGTGAGTTCTGTTGGCAATGTTACAGGTATAGCTCAGGGTAGCTCAGTCATTTCTTATTATCAGTCAAACAGTTGTGGTGCAACTTTCTCTACACATACTGTAGATGTACATGTTCCTGCAGGTACTATCACCGGCAATGACAGTGTAGGTATTGATTCCGTTATTATACTGGGAAATAGCACTACGGGTGGCACATGGAGCTCGGCAGATACAACTATCGCTAAGTTTACCAGCGGTAGTACTTTGAAAGGTATAGATACAGGTGTAACCACTGTTACCTATTCTGTAGCTAACTCTTGTGGGATCAGTAATGCTACAATTACAATGAACGTTGGTCCTTTGCCTTCAGGAATTACTATTTCTGGTCCTGATACTGTTTGTGTAGGAGCTAACATTACACTTACCGGCTCTGAAGCCGGTGGTACCTGGAGCAACAAACATGATACTATTTCTACAGTTTCTGCAGGAGGAGTTGTGACAGGTGTTGAAGCTGGTAGAGATTCTATCTATTATACATATACTACTGCATTCGGTTCTACCAAAATACTGAAGAGAATTTACGTTAACGAACCTCCGGTTATCTCTATCACCGCACCTTCGCCAATTTCTTTGGGCGCATCTTATTCGCTCATAGGTACTCCTGCAGGTGGCACGTGGTCAACTAACAATCCTGCTATGACACCACTTATCGGTTATGGCTTCTTCGTGGTGATAGATACAGGTACTTCTATATTCACCTATACTGCCAGAAACACATGCGGTACCAGGTCTAAAACAGATACAGTTCGTTTGCCGGGTACTACCAGCATCAATGGTGTTGCTGTAGCAAATACTACCAAACTCAATGTTTATCCTAATCCTTCTCAGGGTGCTTTGACGCTGAACATCACTGCTGCTGCAAGCGAGGCTGTTATGGTTACTGTTTCAAATGTTACTGGTCAGACAATAAAAGAACTGAGTGTAATGACAAATACTCCTACAGCTTTAACGCTCGATCAGCCTGCTGGCATATACCTGCTTACCGCTGTTACTGCAGATGGCAATAAGCATACAGTCAGAATCAGCATTACTAACTAATAGTATTTCACATTGGATAAAGAAAGCCGGCAAAATCATTGCCGGCTTTTTTATTGCCACATGCGACGGTAAATATTCCTTAGCCCAAGTTGGCTTTATGACCCCGGTTTAATACATTTGTTTGTAAGACCCCATAAAACAGTGAGTAAGAACAAACATAAACAGGTGCAGCAGCAGCATACTTCAGGCAATGCTGTGCGGTATACTGCCTCAGAAGAAACGAAGTCAATTGGTTTCAAAATACCCTACCCCGTATTGTTATTGGTGGCAGCTGTCTTTGTTGTGTATTTTTCGGCTTTTTCTTTTGGCTATACAGAGCTCGATGATACCATTTTCATCAAAGAGTTCAGGGCATATAATGAAGATATACGCAATCTGATTACGGCATTTACCAGAGGACTGTTTGATGCAGTAAAAGACCCCTATTACCGCCCGCTTTTTTCTGATGTTATGATACTCAACTATCAGGTGAGTGGCGACAGCCCTGCCGGTTATCACTTCGTCAATGTGTTGCTGCATGTATTGTCTGTAGTGCTGCTTTTCAGGTTGTGCAGCAGGCTCGGTATTAGTAAGCTTCATAGTTTTCTACTGGCGCTGATATTTGCCGTTCATCCTGTGCTGGCACAGGCAGTAGCCTGGATTCCCGGCAGAAACGATACTATGCTTGCCGTCTTTGTCCTTTCCTTTTTCCTTCAATCAATAGAATATGCAGCAGATGGCAAAACAAAGAATTTGTTACTGTCAGGGCTCTTTTTGCTGCTTGCTTACTTTACCAAAGAAACTGCTGTTTTTGCTGCACCTGCTGCTTTTATGTTTCTGGTACTATATCGTGGCATCAGTTGGAATTCAAAGGAAATGATCCCACAGTACGTCATTTGGATTGTATGTTTTGGTATCTGGTATCTGGTACGCCACATGGCTACCATACAGTCGTCTGGTATAGGTAGTGCCAGATCTTTCGAAGATTTTATTCATCGCCTGCCCGTAATCATACACTACATAGGCAAGATCGTATTGCCTTTTAATCAAAGTGTGTTTCCTACTCAGCAGGATACCGTTGTTTACTATGGCATAGCAGCTGCCATCTTGCTCTTGGTTGCAGTGTTGCTCCACAAGACCGGCAATCGTAAAGCGGTTTTGGGCGCCACTGGCGTGTTTATTTTGTTTCTTATGCCGGCATTGCTCGTGCCCGACGAGCTCAATCAGCAAACGTTTGAGCATAGATTGTATTTGCCTATGCTAGGGTTATTGCTGTTGTTACCACAAACTATATTGCTGCAAAACAAACTATCCGATAAGCAATTGACAATGGCAGTGGTGGGTATCTGTGTGCTTTACGCCGCACTCAATATCAGGCATCAGCAGCATTTCGAGAGTCCTCTTTCATTCTGGTCGCAGGCTGTCGAGTCCTCCCCTAACTCTGCCTATGCCAACATGATGCTCGCTGCCCGCCTCGATAAGTCGGAAGGGCAGCGGTCAGAAGAGCTATTCCGTAAAGCGTATGCGCTTAACCCAAAAGAAAAGTATCTGAACTTTTATATGGCAGAGATGCTTCAGAAAAAAGACTCTGTGTTGGCATCTGAGCCCTACCTGCTGGCAGAGAAGAAAATATCTGATTACGTACAGTGCGATTTTTATATGGCCAGGGTAGCCCTGGTGAAAAACGACAAAGCAGGTGCCATCGTCTTCCTGCAGCAATACCTGAAAAGAGACAGATACAACCCAATGGCAAATAATAATCTGCTGCTGCTGCTCATGGATATGCAACGACCCGAAGAAGCCAAAGGACAAGCCAGCCGCATGAGACAAATGGGTATGGATGTACCCCCGAGCATATCACGCCAATTGGGTATGTAATAGACTGATACTCAAGCGTACCCACAACTTAAGTGATGCCCCTTTAGGGGTTCGGGGTAAGAAGCACCTTTAGGGGTTTGGGGTAATGGCCCACTTAAGGCTTTGGAGTTAGGGCTTGAGTATCTACAACTTTCGGGAATCCCCTTTAGGGGTTTGGGGTAAGAAGCCCCTTTAGGGGTTTGGGGTAAGGAGCCCCTTTAGAGGTTTGGGGCTCTTAATATCTCATGCCCCATCTTATCCCGCTTGGTCTGCAGATAGAATTCATTGTGAACGTTGGGTGTAATTTCTATCGCTACATTTTCCACTATCTCCAGCCCGTAGCCCAGCATGCCAGCCCTTTTGCGGGGGTTATTGCTCATCAGCCGCATTTTAGACACACCAAGGTGGCGCAATATCTGTGCACCTACGCCGTAGTCGCGTTGGTCGTTCTTGAACCCCAGAGCCAGGTTTGCCTCTACTGTATCCTTACCTTCTTCCTGCAGTTTATAGGCTTTCAGTTTATTCATCAGCCCTATGCCCCTTCCTTCCTGATTCATGTAGAGCACTATGCCCTTGCCCTCATTCTGTACCATTTGCATAGCAGCCTCCAGTTGATCGCCACAATCGCAGCGGAGAGAGTGCAGTATATCTCCCGTAAAGCAGGAGCTATGCACCCTTACCAGCACCGGTTCATCTTTTTCCCAGGTTCCTTTTATGAGTGCCAGATGGTTTTCGCCGGTGTTTGTTTGTTTAAAGGCTATCAGTTCAAAGTCGCCATGGCGGGTTGGCATTTGTACCCTCACTTCTTCCTTTATCAGCGATTCCTGCTGCAGACGGTAAGATATCAGGTCTTTAATAGAAATGATTTTCAGGTCAAATTTTTTGGCTATCTCCAGCAGTTGCGGCATACGGGCCATCGTGCCGTCATCATTCATTATCTCCACCAGCACGCCTGCCGGTTCGTATCCGGCCAGTCGGGCCAGGTCTACGGTAGCCTCTGTATGTCCGGCTCTGCGCAATACGCCCTCATTCTTGGCGCGCAGAGGGAATATATGTCCGGGTCTGCCCAGATCTTCGGGTTTGGTAGCCGGGTTTATCAGTGCCTGTACGGTTTGTGCACGGTCGTGTGCCGATATGCCGGTGGTACAGCCGCTTCCTATCAGGTCTACAGAAACCGTGAAGGGTGTCTGGTGCAATACCGTGTTATTCTCCACCATCAGGTTCAGCTTTAGCTCATCACATCTCGCCTCAGTTATGGGGGCACAAATCAGCCCTCTGCCGTGTTTCGACATGAAGTTGATTATCTCAGGGGTTACATTGTGTGCTGCAGTTATGAAGTCACCTTCATTTTCTCTGTCTTCATCATCCACTACTATCAGCAATTTTCCTTTTCTCAGGTCTTCAAGCGCAGCTTCTATTGTATCCAGCATATATAATTATCCCGCATAGCAGCAGGAATTTAATGTGAAATGCAAAGGTACAATCTATTATTGTATGTAGCGGCAAAAGCAACATAGAAGTCCGGTATAGCAGCATAGACTAAACCTGTCACTGAATAGTCGTTCATAATTAACGAATTATATGTGCACTTACACACATACTTTTACTAATTTTGGTATGGTTTTTGTTGCTCTAAAATAAATGTAAAAATTACGGTTTCTACCCTGCTCCATGTATTCCAGAAAATCCCATCGTTTTCCATATCTTTTATCGTTATCCGGTTTATTGTTTTTTGCATTGTTGTATTCCTGTGGTCGGCCCAAAGCCGGACCTTCTGGGTTTGCTGATGAAAATTTTAGTGACAAGCTAAGTAACTTATTACCCGCGCCTGATACCATTACACCCGGAAAAATTCAAGGTGTCAATGATGCCCTGCGTCAGGTATATCAGGCCGATGAATACCAGCCTATTTGGATTAAAGAAAACTATTCTTCCAATGCGGCTGCCGAAAAACTGATTGCAGAGCTCGAAGAGATGCGCTGGGACGGTATAGACCCTGATACTTACAGACTGGACTATATCAGAAACCTGAAAACAAAACTGGATACCACTAAGAAAAACTCGCTTGCAGATGCTATCTCTTTCGATACATCGCTTACCCGCTGCTATCTCACTGCCTCCCGTTTCTTACTCCTTGGCGCGGTAAAGCCACGCAAGGCAGATTCGCTCTGGTATCACGTAAACGATACCGTATGGATGGCTACAGACGAGCTGCTCAACTCTGGTGGTGCTTACCCCTCGCTCGATAAATACCGCAGTCAGTTGCCTACCTACCAGTTGCTGCGCAATGAATATAAGAGATTCTACACCCTGCAGTCAGACAGCTCCTACCTCAATGCAAAGTTTAATGTGCAGCAGACCGGGCAGAATGACAGCATCACCCGCCTCAGTGCCCACTACATTATACAGGCAGAGCTGCCATGGCTGGAGATAGTACCCAACGACACCATCAGTAATGCCGCACAACTCATACTGGCCTACCAGCACTACAAATCATTGCGCCTTACACGCAGGCTCGACAGCACTACTATTGCTGACCTCGTCACCAGCCCAGAGACTTACATGAGGCGACTGAGTGCCAACATGGAGCGCATAAGGTGGATGCAGCGCGAAACAGGCGAAACCTATATTGTAGTCAATGTTCCCCTCATGGAGCTATACTTAAGAAAAGACGGTACCAATGTGATGCACAAGCGGGTAATAGTGGGCAAGAAGGCAAGACAGACCCCATCCCTCTTTGCCAATATGACAAATGTGGTCATAAATCCACCCTGGGGTGTACCACCTACCATACTCAAAAACGATGTGCTGCCCGGCATACAGAAAAGCGGTAGACAATACCTGGCAAAGAAAGGACTGAAGGTATATGACCACGACGGCAAGGCAGTAAACGTATCGAATATAACGGCAAAAAACTACCGCCGCTATACCTACAAGCAGGCACCGGGCGTAGACAACTCGCTGGGGTATGTAAAATTTAATATGCCCAATAAGTGGGATATATACCTGCACGACACGCCTCACCGAGAAGACTTCCCTAAACGCGACCGCGCCCTCAGCTCGGGCTGTGTGCGGGTGCATGAGCCGCAGGAGATGGCACTGTACATACTCAATGTGCTGGAAGATAGAAAGGTATACACACAGGGCAGGCTGGATACTATAATAAGCACCCACAAAACAAAGTGGGAAGGGCTAAAGCACAAGATCCCGGTATTTATTACCTACCTCACCGCATTCGAAGACAGCACAGGCACACACGTTCTCTTTCCCACAGACATTTACAACAGAGATGAAAAGCTGATGGCATTGATGAATTAAAGGGAACAACTACGATATCTTCTAGTAAATGGCAGAGGTAGATTTGCTTTGTAGATTTGATTATTTTATTCTAATTGCAGACTTCAATCCCAGACCAGTGAGGGCGAGACGTTTCGACCAGAGGGAGCGTCATGGTCTAAATTTTACAAAAGTTGTTCCATTGAATTTAAATGCTCCATTATCGTGTGTTCCAAGCCAAAGGCCGCCATTGTTGTCTTTGTAAATGCTGAATAAAGTAATGTCTTTTGAACTATCTTGAACTATATAGTGACTAATTTTCGTTCCGTCATATTTCCAAACGCCACTACGATAGGTTACAAACCACAGATTACTATTGTCGTCTCTTATGGTTGATAGAAACTCGTCCAGATCGCTGTCCTTTTTCCCATCTAAACCACCTATGCTTTCGTGTCTTGTGTAAATTTTATTGCTTTTTAACGCTGAGCTGTCATAAACACTATAACGATATTCCGTATTGAACCAAAAGTCGCCATTTCTGTCTTCCGTAATCGAACGCACTCCGTTTGCAGCTTCATTGCGAAATTCTGTCACATCAGCTTCTGTAATCCATTCAAATGATTTTCCGTTATAGCGACATACACCTGATGGATTAGTTCCGAACCAAACGTTGGCTTTTCTGTCAATATAAATGCTGTAAATTCCGAATGGATTGGAAGTTTTTGGGGGTTTAGGAAGCTGCAATTCATATAAAGCAAGTCCGTCATACCGATACACTTTTTCAGTTTGATGGTTGTGTTTAAACCACAAATCATTGGATTGAAGTTTCCAGTCATTGCTGGCGATTGCTGATAATGTTGTAAATGTAATTCCGTCAAACTTAGATATTGTCGAATTTGGATGGCAACTGGTGAAGAATATATTGCCTGATTTATCTTCTTTAATTTCATCAATTCTGTTGTTCGGCAAACCATGCTTTGCTGTAAAATTGATCAATGTCTTTCCGTCATATCTATATACCCCTGTTTCCCAACTTCCGAACCAATAAATATTTCTTTTGTCTTGATAAACCACCATAATACTGCTTCCAAGTTCTTTTACGGTGTCGCCTGTCACAAATAGTTCTTTAAACTGATTTGTGCTTTTTTTCGGTTTAGAGGTCTGCCCGCTGCACGAAGTCAATAAAGTTAAGAGGCTCAGAAACAATATTATGTTCAATTTCATTGTAATTAGTTTTATATTCGCCAATGTCGTCATAGAGTGGAAAAGTTGTCATTAGAGAAAAACCACTACATATTGAACACAGTGTTAACGAAAAAGGGAAGTTGTTTATTCGTATCTTCAAACATATAGAAAAGTTTGAATAGTATGTTTATGCTCGTCACTACCTATTAAGGATGTTAAGCACAGTTTAAGTAATAAAAAGAAGGAAGCGATGAACTTTTATATTGCGTTGAAAATTGAGTTGAATGTAATACACACAGGTTTCAGCGTCTCGCTCGGCCAGTGGCATTATACTTGCCCATCTACGTATATATCACCCCTACTTCCCTACACTCAGCATATTCATCAGTAGGCGTATCGCACCCTTGTTGCCGGCAGGCAACTGGCGGGAGAAGGACAGCGTAGTGTATATATAATGCCCCTTACCGGTTTTGGCATAAAGTGTATTGCCGGTCAATGCTTGCTCGCCCTCATCGTTCATAGAGAACAGGGGTTCGTATTGTTTGTCCCAGGAGATAGGGAAATACAATCCACGCTCCTGCACCCAGGCACTAAAATCATCCTTGCTTATTTTGTTCGGGTAGTTGAGCAATCTGTGCGCTGGGTTTAAGAGGGTTACAGCCGCATCTTCTTCCGTCACCCGCTTTGCAGATAGCTTCATCGGGTAGGGTCCCAGATCTGTGGTAGCCATATCCTGCAGGGTATTGTACTGCATGATGAGTGTACCACCGTTGGCAGCATATTGCAACAGCATAGGCAGCCACAGCGACATGCGTTTTTCGGCATTCACCGCCCGTATACCGGTTATGATGGCATCATACTTTTTCAGATTGGCGACATCGTTGAAGTCACTTTCTTTGAGCACATCTACATCCATACCGGCCAGTCGCAGCAGATTGGGTGCAAAGTCGCCTGCACCCTCTACAAACCCTATGCGCTTTGCAGTACACTTCCAGCTGGGTTGCAGCACCTTGGCAAATGGCCGTGAGAAGTATTGTAGTGTGGGCAGGTGATTGTATTGCACCAGATGCAGCGCGCCCACATCGGGCAGGGAAAGTGATGGTGTGAGGTAATGGTCTTGAGCACGGATGCCCGGTGTGGCTTTGATGTCTATGGGAATGAAGGTATCCGCGCCTTTTTTAAGACTTATAATAGCAGTAAAAACAGACTTGCCCTCTGATATATCAGATGTGATATTGAGCGCTACACCACTGATGTCTTTGTAAGCATGTATGCGCACATCGGCATGTACTGAGCCATCGGCTTTGGCTATGAGCAGGCTGTTCCGAAACTCCAGTGTGGCATCGGGTACTATGCGCAGTTGCTCTACTATGTCGCCCTTTACAGGGTCCAGCTTTTTGTAAGATAGCGGCACCTTCATATCAAAGGATTCGCCCGATATCACCAGCCGGATAGTAGCCTGCAGTGTATTGGGGGTTTGTGGCAGCCCTGCCGATGTATCGTCGGGCTGCACATATAGCGCACCGTTGTCAGACAGGTAGCGGAGCCAGTAAGGTTGCGTAAGGTCGGCATTAGCAGGTATGCTAATGTTGTGCTCAAAGCTGTGCAAGGTGTCATTTGACAGTTGCAGGCTAAGCGAAGAGTCTGCATTGCCCCAACGGATTTGTGTAAGCATGACGGGAGTAGCAGAACGGGATATCACCCTAAGGGTAAAGGGCAAAACTTCTCCCCTTACTGCTTCAGGCTGTTTGGCATACAGCTCTGCCATTACGCCCGCACAGTGTAGTATTGTTTTGTCTACCTCTTCCAGTTTCAGGTGGCGCCAGTAGCTGTCTTTTACCTCAGCTATTTTCTTCCTTATGGCCATGAGGGCAGGTATGCTGGCATCGGGGTGCAGAAAGTCGAAGTGTTGTAATACCTGTTGCAGGTCGGTGCCTATATCGGGGCGGCCTACCCTGTTCCAGGTGATATCTATACCATCAAATATGGATGTAGAAAAGCTATCGCCGGCTACCAGTTTGAAGTACTCGGTCTGCATGCCCGGCACGCTGGGCGTACCCGCACCCTGACTCTTGTGTATGCTGCGGCTTTGCCCTGCCAGCTCGCCTACGCCCATACCCATAGCAGGTACATATTGCCCCACCTGCAGCTTGTACTGGTCTTCGGAGGTAGTGTTGCGGCTGCCAAATTTGTAAGTATTGAGCAGCAGGCGTTTGGGCTTCCAGGCAGGGTAGTATCGCTGCTGGTAGCTATTATGCTTGGGGTCGCCGGAATCCCTGAACGCCATTTCGGCAATGATAGCTGAGGCTGCGTGCTGCCCGTGGCCTGCCATAGTATCGGGCGGGAAGCGGCAGATAACCACATCGGGCCGGAAACGGCGCATAACCCATGCCGCATCACTGGCAAGCGTGTTTCGGGGCCAGTGCTTAAAGGTCTCTTCGTGCGTTTTGGAAAAACCGAAGTCCACTGCGCGGGTAAAGAACTGCGCAGCCCCATCGAGCTTGCGCGCCTCTATGAGCTCATGCGTGCGTATAAGACCCAGTGCCTCGCCCTGCTCGCTGCCCAGCAGGTTTTGTCCACCGTCACCGCGGGTCAGCGACAGGTAGCCGGTACGTATATGCTGGTCGTTGACCAGGTAAGCAAGCAGCCGTGTGTTTTCATCGTCGGGGTGAGCGGCTACATAGAGTACATTTACCAGATTGCGCATCTGTGCTATCTCGTGATAAATGGCACCCGACGGTGCAGGGCGCACCTGCTGTGCCTGCGATAGGGCAGATAGCAAAACAAGACCGATGGACACTACAATTTTATGCTTCATATATTAACCCAAATTACCTGTAATAATTATTATGGCTTCAAATGTACACACGAATAGCTTTACGGACTGCAAATAATACGGAGGATATGTAATGGTATTGTGCATTTGCAACAGCTTTTGGGGCATCATTTCTAAGGCAGAAGACTATCCGGAGGAAGATTTTTACTGCCGGGCTTGGTAACCGCAACCCGTTGCGCCGTATATATTCCCGAATGCCCGCTAAATGAATAGGCTATAAAACAGGCAACCGCAAAATAGAGTACATTTTCAGTACCGAATAGCTCTATGCCCATTATAATACATGCCAAAGGAGTGTTGGTAGCACCGGCAAATACTGCTACAAAACCCAGGCCTGCAAAAAGGTCAACCGGGGCACCGGTAATCACCGCAATTGTATTACCCAGAGCTGCACCTATAAAAAACAGAGGGGTAACTTCACCTCCTTTAAATCCTGCACCGAGCGTGATAGCAGTAAACAACAGCTTCCACAGCCAGCTCCACTCAGTAACCCCGCCCTGCTTAAACGCGTTTACTATAGAAGCTCCATCGGGGTAAATTGAAGTTACCCCTAAACCTAAATAATCCTGTGTATTCAGTAAAAGTGTAAGTAGAATAATGATGCTTCCGCCAAATGCCGGGATAAGCCATCTTCGGGTCTTAATAAGCCGATGGGCATAGTGTTTTATACTGTGAGACAAAAAGGAGAACATATAAGCCGATAAGCCAAACGCAAGCCCAGCAAATGCAACTTTGGCAAACAACAGAAAATCGAAGTGAATAAATGGAAACGTAAAAGATTTTGAACCGGAGAATAATATCTGATATTCAGTATGATGTATACCCCACGCACCGCACACAACATCGGCCAATATGCTGGCCATCAGACACGGAATCAATGCATCATATTTGATACGGCCAATAGCGAGGAACTCCAGGGCAAAAATGGCACCAGTTAGCGGTGTTCCGAATACCGCCCCAAAACCTGCAGCGACACCAGCCATGAGGATAATACGCACATCTTCTTTCGACAGTCTGAACCATTTGCCCAGCAGGCTCGCCACACTGCCTCCTATTTGCACTGCGGTACCCTCCCGGCCTGCTGAGCCGCCAAAGAGGTGTGTAATCACAGTTGTAATCAGAATTAGTGGGGTCATTCGTACAGGAACACCGACCTGTGGCTGATGTATCTCGTCCATAATGAGGTTACTACCAGCATCAGCGCTCTTTCCCCAGCGCTTGTACAAAAAATGGATACCTATACCTGCGATGGGTAGTAAAAACAGCAGCCACTGGTGTTGCCATCGGAATTTAGTTGCTGCGTCTAATAACCAAAGAAAAAAGGCTACTATAGACCCCACAATTACGGACACAGGCGTAACAATCGCTATCCATTTTAGGATATGACGGGCGATGAAAAGCTGTTCGAAAGAATTTTGTATTTTTTTCATACCTACAAATAACTATTACGACGGCAATTACCATCAGTTAAATTGTAGGCGCCATTAGCTTTGGAGAAGCGGTTGGTTCAGGAAGACACCATTTCCTGTAATGGAGGCAAAGCTAATACTATATTCTGAAAATATAACAAGGCCTTTCTATGGGTTGTATTAATTTGATTATAAGCACACACTTTTTGACATACCTTTCTGTATCGCCGGCTCCTGCCGTCCGCTATTTTGGGTTCGCCTGCTGAGGCCTGTGCAGGCCCAATTTCAGCTACTTTGCTTCGGTATGGGTAAATTTTTTTACTTTCGGCAAATAACTGAAAAGCATGTGTGGAATAGCCGGATATATTGGTCGCAGCAAGGATAACGGACTTGGGTTTTGCAAAAATGCCGGTGTATTGCTGCAACATCGCGGACCGGACGATACGGGTATTTACAATCAGGAGCAGGTATCGCTGCTACACCGCAGACTGTCTATTCTGGAGCTTTCGGAGCTGGGACATCAGCCCATGACCTCGTCGTGCGGCAGGTATACCATTGTATTTAATGGCGAGATATACAACCATCTGGAATTAAGAAAAAGACATCTCCCCACTCACACCTTTCGCGGACATTCTGATACAGAGACCATCATAGAGCTGTTTGCACAGATGCAGGAAAAAATGTTGACCGAAATGGTGGGCATGTGGGCAATCATTATTTGGGACAACGAGGCGCAGCGTGCATTCATAAGCCGCGACCGATACGGACAAAAGCCATTGTACGTAAGAAAGGTTGCAGATGCATGGCTGCTTGCCAGCGAAGTAAAACCGCTTATAGGCAGGGGCGAACAACCAACAGCCGACCCAACAGCCGTAGTAGAATATCTGGCTCTGGGCAACTACGGGCATCTGGGTGCCCATACCTTTTTTGGTGACATAAAACATTTTCCGCAGGGCAGCTATTGCTGGCTGAGCAATCAGGACCAGACACTAACAGCGCACAAATACTGGTATCTGCCGGAGATAAAAGAAAAGGAAAAAAGACCATTTGACGAAGTAGCAAAGAAAAAACTACACGACTGCATAGTAGAAGGAGTACTCTCGCAAACACTGGCAGATGTGCCGGTAGGCATTACCCTCTCAGGAGGCATAGATTCGTCGATAATAGCAGGTGTGCTATCTACCTACTACGATAAAGACATTCACATCTTTACTGCACAGGCTCCCGGCAGCCGCTACGATGAATCGAAGTACGTAGATGCGGTAATAGCTATGAACAAAAAAGGCAACTTCATAGTACACCGAAAAAACCTGGACGAGCTGTCTATAAAAAATGACCTCAGCCGCTATATCAACATACAGGAAGAACCCTTTGGCGACCCTTCAATCATGGCACACGGATTCCTGATGAAGATGGCAGCCGACGCAGGCATAAAAGTAATACTTAATGGACAGGGTGCCGATGAGCTTTTCTTTGGCTACAACAATATGGCACAGGCTATATTGCTGCAACAGATGACCTCTATGAAACTGGGTATGTTCCGCGAAAATCTGAAGGAAATGAACCTGGGCAGATCTTATATGCTGCGCATCATGCTACAGTTTTTTTCGCCTGGACTGGAGTTCATACTACGTAACAAGTCGCGTGTAAAAAGGAGGGGAATTATAGAGCCCTCCCTGCTCAATGGTGTGAATAATAAACTGGTATCGCTTTACGACTACAGCATACCCTACGATGTGTGGCGCGAGAGTATATATGGTGTGCACATTCCACACCTGGTACACTATGACGACCGCAATGGCATGGCAAACAGCATAGAAGGTCGTATGCCATTTCTGGATCATCGCATAGCAGAGCATGTAGCCACCATAAGGTCGTCAGACTTCCTGAAACATGGATTGAGGAAATACCTGCTCAGAGAATCCTGCAAACAATACCTGCCCGAAAGTGTGTATAGCCGCACTGATAAGATAGGATTTTATACTCCGCTGATAGATGCACTTTACCGCGATGAACAGTGGGTAACGGCGCAATTCAAATCGAGGCAAACACTAACATCGGCCCAGAGTGCTGCACTACTGGCGCAGCTAAGTGCAAAAACACTAACTGTTCCCGATGCACTACAAATATGGCGCGCAGCCTCTGTAAATATCTGGAAGGATGAGTTTAAGGTGCGGTGATGGGGGGATGAATACAATGACAAATTGCTGATTCTACAATCATTTGCACTATACCTCGCTGTGATTGCGTCTTCAAATCTGCGAGGTGTAGTGTATGTCATTTACCACTTCTTAGCGTCGCCGCGGAATTCTTTAGGCTTTACTACAGTGAATACTCTGGAGATGTTGAAGCCAAAGTGCAATTGACCTTTCTCCCATGTATCGGTAGTTTGGGTTACAAATGCACGCTCGGTAATGCCCAGCGAATTGGAGAAAAACAACTGAAATACGTGGCCACCTGTTTCTATCTCTGCGCCCAGCGATAAAGAGTTGTAGGTTTTGACGCCATAAGAAAGCATATCCGCATTATTGGCACGGTAGTAGTACTCTCCGGTAATTGCCATGCGCTTGCTCACCTTCACCCTGCCACCTACACCTATAGCATAGGTAGTGTTGGAATACTTACTGCTGTCTACCAGATTTTGGTGAATGACAGTAGGCATCAACTGTAATGATATACGGTTGCTGAACTTACGGGCTATAAGCAACTGATGGGTATAGGATAAACGGTGCGTGAAAAAGTACTCAGTACCAGGTGGTACGGGTGGCGCTTTATCGCCGGTGGCATTGATACCGCCCAAATAAGAGAGGGTGATGGGTATACCATTATTCTGCTGAGGAAGCAGCTTTGCCTTTACGAAACCATCATTGGCTTTGTAAAGGGTATTGTGCCCTATGCCTACCATCAGCCATTTGGTGATGCCATAATCGAGCCCTATACGGGTAGTAGCATTGTCAAAACCAAAAGCATTATCAAAACCGTCGCTGACCCTACCGAAGCGGTGGAGTATACGGAAGTCGAGCACACCTGCTGCCAGATTTTCTACGCTGCTGCTGTTGATAATACGGGTAGCTTTGAAAGTAGCTGAAACATCTTCTTTTTTATTGGTAGCCGGCTCGTCGAGCTCAGCCATCAGTTTGTCGGCCTGAGCATAGCTAGCTGCCGTGCTACAAGCAAAAAGAAAGGAAAGTATAAATGCTTTGCGCATAATGTTACGTTGAAAATAGTGTGTGTAAATTATTTTTGTGTCATGCTGCTTTCCAGCGATATAACGGCTTCTTTAGCCACTTTGTCGGCTACCACACCCGGTATGGCTATTTTATAGTCCTGCAGTTTTACTTTGAATTTTGCTTTCAGCAATACGCTACCGCCTTTCACAGTAACAGTACCAGGCACATTCACCTCATTAGTGACACCATGAATGGTGAGTTTACCGGCAACTTTGGTTTCGTAAGTACCATCTTTTGCAAAATTGAGCTCTGCAATGTTGCCGAAATTACCTTTGAAATCAGCCTTTGGATACTTATCGCTCTCCATGTAGTTTTCGTTGAAGTGCTCCTGCATGAGCGCACGCTCAAACTTGAAACTCTTTACCGGCACCTGAAAAATTATGTCTCCGGTTTTGCCATCTACTATATTGGCTACTTCATTATTCACAGCTTCTATGTTCTCCGGAGAGCCTGCTGCTGTGGCATTGAAAGAAATGCGGGCTGTACGTGTTATATATTTCTGTGCAAAAACAGTAGTAGCTCCTGCAACAAAGAAGCTAAGTGTAAGGATTGTTCTTTTCATGTTTTATGGTTTTAGAATTGGATGTGTTGTTTAATATTTCTGTTTAAAAGACCTGATCTCAAAACTGCGTTTTGCTAATTGTTAAGTGCGCCCTGATTTACCCAACGGGTTATTTTGTCTATTTCGCACTGCTGCAATTTGGGCAATCCCTTGGGCATAGCACTGAAGCCCGAAGCCCAGTTGATACAGCCTACTATTCTGCCACTGAGTGCCGGCACCTGTATGCCCGCCTGTGTGGTAAAGTTGTATCCTCCGGCTATTGCACCTGCGTCGTGGCAACCCGGGGTGTTGCACTTAGCTGCAAAGATGGGTTTGATGTCATTTGTATAAGTGACAGTAGTAGTGTCGCATACCACCACTCCGGGTGAGGGGTATAGCTTGTCTGCCTTATCGTTGTAGCAGCCAGCGGTTATCATTGCCAGTGCGCCTATTGCTATCAGTTTTTTCATATTTTTCGCTTGTACGATTGAGTAAGATTATTTCGAAATGACGCAGTCTGTAAGTGATACGCCTGTTATGCCACTGCCTGAGCAGAAGCCCTTGATGGTTGTGGTTTGACCCTTGGTAACTTTTACTCCTTTTTCACGCATAGCGCATTGTATGCCCGCTATGGGGTCATCAGTTTTCAGTATCACCATCATGCCTCCGTCCTGGTTTTGTTCTGTTTCTTCTACATTGCCGGTCACTTCTATTACTTTATTCAGATAGATGCTGTCTGCGGCTTTTTCGTTGGTGGTATATTGTTGCGAAAGGGTGACAGCAGTAATTACAATACCCTTTTTATCATCGACCGTTTCAGGCTTTTTGTAAAACAGATAGATGCCTGTACCTACACCTATTGTTGCAAGCACCAAGACTATGGCTATTATTTTTTTTATCATTGCCTGCAGGTTTGTATAACAAATGTAGTGAAAAGTGTATTATGAAACGTTAAGCAGTATTGTATTCTAAACTATTGTATTTACCTCTATTTCTAACCATATCAATAATGATGCCAAGACATTTACTGCATCTGCTGCATATACCTGAATATGCATTCAGCGGCTGGTATAAATATAGTCAAATGCTAAAGAACTTTACCGGACATGGCTTTAGCCGGACCTACAGGTAAAGAAATGGAAACAAACAGGCATAAAAAAAGAGCGTGTTTTACGACGCCCATTTTTTTCATTTCGGCCCTTATTTAGAAAAACAGAGCCTTACCCCTTGTTGAAACGAAAATCTTTAAATTATATTTTTCCTTGCGTTTATCAATTTTTATATCGTAAAGCTAAGGTAAACAGAAATTTTCAGATTAACTACTGATTAACAATAAAATTTATGTATATTTTTAAATAAAATTCATTTTGAGGGGTTAACAGGCTTCGGATAAGATTATACTATTTTAGTGTAAGGGTATATTCTGATGTCTGCGGGTCTCCCGCAGAAAAAACGGGAAGACCCTCCAGAGGAAGGTTAACAGCAAATGCAGTGCATCAATCAATGATGTGTGGCTCCTCCAAATACGCCAGAATATTTGCAGGCTGGCAATTCAGCGCCTTCCAGATAGCCCCCAGAGTGCTAAAGCGTATGGCTTTTGCTTTTCCTGTTTTTAAGATTGAGAGATGAGAAAGTTTTAGCTCTGCTTTTTCTGATAAATCATTAAGCGACATTTTTCGCTTTGCCACTATAAATGAGGACCACAATCGATACTACAACTCATCCTGCTGCAAAATGCACAGAGGTATAGTAGTGGTCTGAGCCAGCACCTTGGTGTGGCTGTTATGAAATAGCCCCTCGAAGAATGAATACTTGCCGGGGAGGATGGCCAGCCAGTCTATCTGGTAGCGGCTACAGAAAAAAAGTATGGCTTCATCTACATCTGCCAGATGCCGGTAGTGATATTGCGGGTTGGCGGCGGCCAAAGTGGTCATAGTGCCGGTGCTCACTTCCTGACTGCCATCGTAGGTGCCTTCTGCGCGGGAGTTGAATACGTGCAATTCAGCATTGAGTTGTTGTGCCAGGTCTGCTATGGATTTTAATGCAGCCAGATTTTCCGGCTGATCTGTATCTACAGCCAGGCATATCTTACTTATGGGTTTGTAAAATGCATTATCTGGTATTGCCAGCGTAGGAATACTTAAGGTATGGCTTGCCTCCTTCAGCGTGCTAAGAAACCATGCACTATCAGCGGCTGTATTGCTGTTGCCCATTACTACCAGTAACGCACCTGCATTTTCAGCGGCGTAATTATTGATGGTGTCTGTGATGTTGCCATAGGTAACACTTCCTTTTATTGTTAGACCGGCGTGCTGCGCCTGCATGTTTTTCAGAAGTACATTCATTTTTTTTTCAGCATCCATCTGCGTGTCGTCTATGAGCGATGTGGGCAGTGGCAGGTCGTTGACCATGACCGGAAAGATAAATGAATGAACAAGTACGAGGTCTGCTTGGAGGATTGTAGCCAAAGCTGCAGCATAAGCTACACTGTTTTCTGATGTATCTGAAAAATCTGTTGCTGCAATGAGGTAGGACATGGGACTGATTTTTGATTTTTATGAAGATACAAAATGCCAATGGTTATTCATAAAAAAAATGCATTGAAATCACAAAGTCCCCTATTTAATTAAAGTCAATTTTACCGGTCATTTTGAATTTAAACCCGTTCAGCACATAAATTATAACCTATTCCCGTTTCCTTTTGTTTAATATTGTTAATCGTTCCTAAATGGTGATTGTTCGCAGGTATTATTAATTTTAAACTTTGGATTAACAGTTGCCTTAGTATTTTTGTATCCCGATGAAGAAAATCTATCCATTAATTGTAGTCCTGATTACTTTGTCTGTGGTGGGCATTCTGTTCATACAGATGTCGTGGATACAGAATGCAATCAAGCTGAAACACGAAGAGTTTCAGCGAGAGGTGGATAATACGCTCAAACAGACCAAGGAGGCCATTTATAGCAGATACATCTACAACCACAAATACTTCATACCCGACGAGGAGTCAAAGCGCTTTCACCTGCGCAATCATTTTACGGTAGAGGGTTCTTTCAACAAAGATGAAATAAAGGAGATAATCCGCAAAGAGTTGAAGAACAACAACATCAAAAAATCCTTTGAGTACTGTATCACCAATATCTACAAAAACAGTATTCTGCAGTCTGATGGGTTTCAGATGTCTGATCAGGAGACCGCATTCCGCATAGAGCTGTCGCCTGAGGATTCTTACCGTGCCCGGGAAACACTTTTCCTATCCATAAGAGAAGACAAAAATCTCATTATCCGAGAGATGGGCTGGATGATTGTAGCTTCTATTGTTTTTACTACTATCATAGTGCTGGCTTTTGCGGTTACGGTGCGCACTCTGTTCAATCAGAAGAAGCTGTCTGAGATAAAGTCTGACTTTATCAACAACATGACTCATGAGCTCAAAACGCCCCTGGCTACCATTTCTCTGGCTATAGATGCGCTCACCAATGAGAAGGTAATACATGATGCTGACAAGATAAAAATCTACAGCAGCATGATAAAGGAAGAGAACAAGCGTATGAACAAGCAGGTAGAAAAAATACTACAGGCTGCCCGACTGGAAAAAGAAGAGATCAGGCTTACGCTCCAGAAGCTGGATGCACACCAGATCATCAGCAAGGTGGCGCACAACATGGTGCTACAGGTGCAGGAAAAAAACGGATCTATAGACCTTCGCCTGGCGGCTACAGACCCTATGATAGATGCCGATGAAGTACACTTCTCCAATATCATCTTCAATCTGCTGGACAATGCCATGAAGTATTCTACGGAGCCGCCAAAGATATTTGTTGAAACACTGAAACACGGCAACGGTATGTTTACCATCAAGGTGAAGGACAATGGTATAGGGATGGACCGCGAAACGCAGTCACGTATCTTTGAAAAATTCTACCGGGCGCATACCGGCAACATCCACAATGTAAAAGGCTTTGGTCTGGGATTGAGCTATGTAAAAGCCATAGTAGATGCGCACGATGGTAAGATAAAGGTAGAAAGCAATCCCGGCAAGGGAAGCACATTCACCATTACCCTACCTGCGCCTAAAGCAGATTAAATCACCGTACACAATCCTTTTATTACCGCTGCCAGCCTTATAGCATCGTAGATGCGGGGCTCGTCTGCTCCCAATTCTTTTACCGAATGTTCGTGCGAGGTTACACAACGCTCGCAACCATTCACTGCCGAAATAACTATGCTCATGAGCTCAAACAATGGTTTGCCCAGCGCAGGGTTCATCATCAGGCTCATGCGTAGACCGGCTGGTTGTTTGTTATAAAACTCCACATCGTGCATATAATGCCTGAACCGGTAGAAGATATTGTTGACACCCATTAGCGATGCACAGCCGTGTGTTTCTGCAATCTCATCAGGTGCGGCGCCCTCTCTTACTGCCAGCCCCTCAAAAGCATCTATGAGTGTATCGTTCTTTTCGTTTACCGCTACGGAAAGTGCCAGCAGGTATGCCTCCTTACGTGTGAGGTTGTTGCTACCCAGCACAGATGATACATTCAGTTTCAGATCTCTTATATACCGGTTGTTCACAGAAGCAAGGCTGTTGAGGCTTTTGCTGGTATAGTCTGCCCTTATCCCCAAATCCAGAAACAGGTTCTGAATGGTTTCATTTTCTATTGGTGTGCTCATTGTTGGTTTTGTATTTTTAGGAAAAAACGCCCCGCTAAGATATTCGGGCGGGGCGTTTTTGTTTCTATTTTATTGCTGTTGGATTTGCTCTCATCATTCCTTCATCTCCCGTGGAGATTCCGGTAGCTATCGGAAGGGGCGCTATATTAACCTACTGCTGGCTCCAGCGTTTCTTCACCCTTCGACCAGTTGCAGGGGCACAGCTCATCTGTCTGCAATGCATCCAGCACACGCAGCACTTCGCTTACATTTCTGCCAACACTCAGGTCATTAATGCATACCCAGCGTACCACGCCTTCCGGGTCTATTATATACGTGGCACGATAAGCAACTTTCTCGTCAGCAGACAATATTCCCAGTTCTTCTGCAAGGCTTTTAGATGTGTCTGCTATCATAGGGAAGCGCAGGTCGCGCAGGTCTTTGTGTGCCATGCGCCATGCGTGGTGCACATACTCATTGTCTGTAGACGCACCCAGCAGCACCGTATCGCGGTCTGTAAAGTTTGTGAAGTTTTTGTTGAACTCTGCAATCTCTGTAGGGCATACAAAAGTGAAATCTTTTGGCCACCAGAACATTACTGCCCATTTGCCATCAATATCTTTGTTGCTTATCTCTTTGAATTCTTTTCCTTTTTCAATAGAGACTACTGATTTTTTTTCGAACTGTGGAAAGTTCATTCCTACTGTTACAAAGTTGTTTTCCATACCGTTTATTTGTTTAAAGTTTAGGATGCAAATATCGGCATATAAACACTGTAATAGCTGACTGTGGTCATTGTGTTTTACTATGAAAGAATAGGATAATTCAATTACATCATACAACTGCTATGTCACAATATACAGCTACATTCAGTTCAGCGATATTCCGGGCATAGCAGTAGGTAGTGTGTTGTGGAACAGCAAAGGATGACATATCACATCCGTGAAATGCGGGTATAGCGGGAAGGATAAAACCATTTCAAGTGCTTCCTGTTCCTCTTCGGCATTTATCACGCACCATACCATACTGCGGTTTGCAGATACACTATAAGATAGTATGCGTCCCTCCGCAAAAAGTTTGTTGATGTACAGTCGGTGAGTAGGTATAGTTGCTACTATACTATCATTGATAACAGGCAGTTCTAATTGAAAGAAAAAAGCAGCCAATGTTTCCCAATTTTATTTAATCATGGTTCCTTAGTGGAACAAAGTTACATTCCCGGTCTTGTTTATTTGCTTACCAGAGCTGCAGAAACCTTCTGCATGCCATACATACACACCTTCATCAGCCAGTTTGCCGTTAAACAAACCATCCCACTGCTGGCGGGGATCGGTAGTCTCGAATACCAACTGACCGTAGCGGTTATATATGCGGAAGAAATTCAGTTTTATCAGTGCGTTGTTCAGTATGCCGAAACGACTGCTAACAGGATTGCCACTGGTAGGTACAAACGCATTTGGCAGGTAGAAATCGCCGCAGGTAATTCTTACCGTTACCGTGTCTTTGCTGCTGCATTGATAGCCCTCTCCCTGCTCTGTTACCGTAAGGTAATACGTGAAGTCATACGGTGGATTTGCGTATGGGTTTGGTACGGTACTGTCGCTCAGAAACTGGAAAGGCTCCCAATGATAGGAGTAAGTACCCATAGAAGTAAAAGGACCACCTAATACTGATATTGCACCATCACGTACATACCTGTCTGGGCCGGCATCAGCTTTTACTTTTACGATATTGATGTTGATGGACGTATCTACGATACAGCCAAACGGATAGTATAAAGTATACTTGTAGGTAGTTGAATAATTAGGGTATACCCTTACAGAGTCAAAGAAAACATTGGTAGTATCTATATTGTGCCCTGCAGACCATCTTATAGAGTCAGCAAGTGTAGATACTGCATACAGGCGCAGTGTATCGCCCTGACACAATGTTGTATCATTGTTGCGATACAGGGTGGGTGGTGCCAGTACGGTGATGTCCCGGCAATCAACCTGCATATTCGGCAAACCTTCATTCACTACGTAATAGATATTGTATACACCCGGAGTATTGTATCTATAAGCGGGTGGTGCAACCTCTGTAAATGATGGTATTGTTGAATTGGTACAGTGATTGAAGCTGATTTTTGTAAGTGTGCTATCCTGTGCATTGGTAATAAAGGCATAAACAGTGTCACGGTCACGCAGGAAGTTGGAGATACCTGTAGGGAAATTCATTCCACCGGTTACGCTATAGCTGATGCCTGTGTATGGCCCTGCCGCTGTAGGCATACGCACTTCTACAAGCTGGCTGGTAGTGCTGTCGGTGATATAAAGATGGAAGTAATTACAATCGCGCACCATAGATATTGCCGATGGTTTCAGTATTCTGAAAAGGAAGTCGCCAAGGCTGCTTCCTACAGGAGTTACCGTGTCCAGCGCAGTACCCAGATCCACTCTTGCAAGCGTGCTGTTACCAAAGTTGGTTATGAACAAATGCCATTGATTAGCATCGTATACAGCCGTAAGGTCTGAAGGGAAGTTAAGTACACCACCCGGATTACCCATATCAGTGGCAAGTGGGGTATTAGAAACGTTGAAAGAAAAATCGAGACGGATAAGCTGGCCGGTATTGTAGTTCACTACGTAGCCTAACCACTGGTTGTCAGCATCCTGTGCCACAAACAATCCTTTCGGATGGTCGAGCAGGCCTGCCGGATTGCCAAAGTTGGCAATGTTTGGTTTGTTATTGCTCAGGCGCGGACCAAAATCTATACGGGCAAGTTCTGATGTAGCATTCTGAAAACCGCCTGATACAAATAAAAACCACTTGCGCGAAAAGGTGTCCCTCACCAGATACAGCGATGTAGGATTTTCAGGAAGACCCATTGTCAGATTGCCCAGATTGGTAACTGTAGGAGTGTTGTCAAGGCTTCTGCCATAGTTGAGGCGCAGCAGTTCAGATGTTTTTGAATTGATAACAAAACCATAAAAAAAGCCGCTGTCATTGGCAATCTTCACTCCGGTAGGAATACTGAAGTCAAAATTATCACCCATATTGGTGCCAAGTGGTGTGTTGAACAGGAAGCCGGAGCAAAAACCCCAGTAGTAGGATTTTGCATTGAAGATATTACTGGATAGTTTTACAGGCTGGTTTACACAGACCGTGTCCGGACTATTGAACAACGATTGTGCAAATAGTGTATTCATCTGCGATACAAACAATATCGCTATGAGTAGCAAGCATTTTTTCATAAGCCGGTCAAGATATGATCTTAATATTCCGCTAATATAAGGAAGAAACGGTAAAGTATACCAGCAAAGGTGTATATTTATTTCCGCAAATCAAAAAAAATATAGGATGCAAAAGGTTGTTTGGACATCATTATCAGTAAAATACTGCTTGTTTTTAGCTGCAATTTTCCACTTTGGCACTGCCACCGCAAAAGAAGGAATGTGGTTGCCACCCAAGCTAAAGGAGCAGGAGAAAGAAATGAAGGCACAGGGTCTTCAGATAGCGATTGATAGAATATATAACGAAAAAGGCACAGGACTTAATAATGCAATTGTGCTGTTTGGTAAGGGCTGCACCGGCGAAATAATTTCGCCCAAGGGGCTCATACTCACCAATCATCATTGTGGCTATGGTAGCGCCCAGGCGCTAAGCAGCCCGGAGAAAGACTACTTTGCAAATGGGTATTGGGCGAAAAACCATCAGGAAGAGCTGCCCTGCAAAGGGCTAACGGTTACTTTTATCCGGAGGATAGAGGATGTAACAGACAGAATACTCACCGGAATCGACGACACGCTGAGAGATGCAGTCCGGGACAGTATCATAAAAGTGCGTACCACAGCAGTAGAGGCAGAGATAGCCAAAGCTACCGGTATGGATGCGAATATCAAACCCTTCTTCAAAGGCAACCAGTTTTGGGTAGCCATCTCGGAGACTTACAGGGATATTCGTTTTGTAGGCTTCCCGCCCAATGGCATAGGTGCCTTTGGCGGCGATGTGGAAAACTGGATGTGGCCAAGGCACACCGGTGATTTTAGCATTTTCAGGGTTTATGCCGGAGCAGACAACAAACCTGCCGACTATGCGCCCACCAACAAACCATACGATGCGCCCCAATACTTCAACATCAACATATCGGGCTACAAAGAGGGCGATTTCACTATGGTATATGGTTTTCCCGGTACCACCAATCAGTATATTTCTTCCTTCGCCCTCAAGCATGTCTATTCTATTGCCGACCCTATAAGTATAGAGGCACGTACCCGCAAACTGGATGTTTGGACGAAGTACATGACGGGCTCAAGAGATATATTTATAAAGTATACGTCTAAGCGGGCCGGCGTAGCCAACGGCTGGAAAAAATGGCAGGGCGAGGTGCTGGGGCTGAAACTAAACAACGCTACCGGCAAAAAACAGAACTACGAAAAGAATTTTCAGAAATGGGCGGATGCTCAGCGTACGCTGCCCTATGCCGCAGACCTGCTGCCGGGTATGAGGGCTGCGGCAGAAGGCGCAGATAAAGTAGTATACGAAGACCAATATATAAAAGAAGCGGTTTTTGGGATAGAGCTGGTGCAGCAGGGAGCCGCAGCAGAAAGAATATTGTCTGTGATGCGGCTAAAGATTGATGCCAGAAAAATGCAGGATACCCTTGCAAAAACAATAGCAGCACAAGAAGCATTCTACAAAAACTACGACCCTTCAACTGACAGGGATGTATTTAAAACCCTGATGACCCTTTACTTCAACAAATGTTCCGAAACGTTGCCGGCCTACTATATTGATGCGTATAAAGCACATAATCAGGATATAGCTGCATGGGCAGATGCTATTTACAAAAACTCCATATTTGCTACTGTAGAGCAGTTTAAGTCATGGGCAGCTACCGCTACTCAGACCGATAGTGCCAGAATAGCCAATGACCCTGCATTCAGGCTGTATGATGCTGTAGCCCAGAACCGCAAACAAAAAATATTGCCAGCGCTCAATACCTTCACTACCAATATGCGCTACATGGAGCGGCTATATATGAAGGCGCAGATGGAAAAGGAAAAAAACAAGATTTTCTACCCCGATGCCAACCTCACTCTGCGCCTAACCTATGGGCAAATAAAAGGACTGGACCCCGATGGTCCCGCAAAGTACTCTTATCAGACAACTCTGGGCGATGCAATGGCACTGGACGACCCCAACTCGGAAATATTTAAAGTGCCGGCAAAACTAAAGGAGCTGTATAACAAAAAAGACTACGGTAGGTGGGGTGTCAATGGCACCATGCCGCTGGCATTCATAGCATCTAATCATACATCGGGCGGCAACTCAGGAAGTCCGGTACTCAATGCCAAAGGAGAACTTATAGGCACCAACTTCGACAGGGCTTATGAGGGCACTATGAGCGACTACTACTACGACCCTGCCCGCTGCCGCAACATTTCAGTAGACATTCGGTACACGTTGTTCATCATCGAGAAGTTTGGTGGTGCAGGCTGGCTTATAGACGAAATGAATATCTTGAAAAAATAGGTGGAAAAAGGATAATGCCAATTGCTCGACTTTAATTGGCAATCAAAAAGATCACGCAAAGCTGTCTGCAACAGGTTTGCGTGATCTTTGCTTTTTTAGCCATCACCCCCTCCTTTAAATTATCTTTCCTTTTTCCAATCTCACGTTATGGTTGCCATACGTTCTGGCCATGTCGCTATGAGTAACCATTATTATAGTTGTTTTTTGCTCAGTATTTATCTTTTTCAACAGATCCAGAATTTCTTTTGATAGCTCAGGGTCCAGATTTCCGGTGGGTTCATCAGCAAGTATTATGGATGGGTTATTGGCGAGTGCCCTTGCTATTGCTACCCGCTGCTGCTGCCCCGCTGAAAGCTCTTTCGGCAAGTGGTTCATTCTATGCTCCATACCCACCCATTGCAGCAGTTCTTGAGCTTTTATTGTTTGCTCCTGTTTGCTCAGTTTTTTATTATGCATTGCCAGTTGCACATTTTCAGTAGCAGTAAGGTAGGGTATCAGTGCAAAGTTCTGCATGATATAGCCTATCTGTGCATTGCGAAAAGCATCCAGCTCATTTCCGTTATCTAGTTTTATAGGTGCTTCCTTAAAATGCATCGCTCCTGAGCTTGCATAGAGCAATCCGCCTATTATCAGTAAAAGGGTTGTTTTGCCTGAGCCGGATGCCCCGGTAACTACTACAAAATCGCCCTCATTTACAGACAACGAAACATTATTTAGCGCAAATATTTTGCCGTCCTTATGCTGGTATTCTTTTACGATATTGCTCAGTTTCAAAAACATGCTATTCTTCCTGTAGGTTTACAAATGGTTCAATTTTGCCTGCAAAATAAGTAGGGATAATGGCACCTATCAATGCTATGGCTACAGATAGTCCCAGCGATATGAAAAACAATGACGGTACCACCTGTGCGGGTACACCTGCTACGCGCGGGCTTATGGTTAGTGCAGCTATTGTTCCCAGTATGTATCCGGCTACTCCTCCCGTAAACCCCAGAAACAGTGCCTTCGCCATCATTATGAAATACACATGCCGCTTGTTGTAACCGATAAGTCTTAAAATCCCTATTTCTTTCTTACGTTCGTTCACATTTGCCCATATAAAATTGCCGATTGAAAAGCTGCCTACCACAACTATGATTGCCAGAAATACAAACATCAGTTGCCGTATCATTTTGTTGGTTTCTATTTGCGTAGCTACTATTTGACCTATAGTAGTAATGCGAGTTTCGGGCAATACCTTCTTTAACTTGTTGAGCAGTCCGTCCGATATTTCGTTGCAGCAGCCCATTATCTCTATGCTGCTAATCTGGTTAGGCGCTTCAAACATCTGCTGTGCTATATGTAGATTCACAAACACACGGTCGTCGTCTACGGTTCCTGTTTCAGGCAGTATTTTGCTTATCAGTAGTTGCTTTCCCTCTATCACTACTATCTCATTTGCTTTCTTGCCCAATCGTTTTGCTGCCGATACGCCCACCAGGCAATGGTCATTAGACAGGGTGTCTATAGACTTGCGTTGCAGTTTGGCATCTTTCAGTGTTGTGCCATTGTTGCCGGGTTTGTCAGGGGCACAACTTACCTTTAGTTGCTTGCCTATCAGTCCGGTCTTCTGCCATAGCGGCTTTGAGGCTATTTCACTTTTGGGTAGTATGCCGGTCAGTACCACACTCTCTGAGCCTATTTTTATTCTCCTCGATAGCTTGGGCGACATATTATCTATGCCCGGCAGGGTAGAGCTCGTTACACGGTTTACAAAACTCTCTGAAAATGTTGGGGCATCAATATCTGCAGCGTAATAGTCGTCAATATTTGCATTCATTGGCAGCACCAATATATTGGCTCCCAGATTATCCAGTTTTACAGCTACAGCCTTTTCGGATACTACAGATATGGACCTGATAGCCACAATCACAGCAATGCCTATGGTCATCGTCAGCAATCCGGATATCAGTTGGCTCTTTCTGTGCCACAACTCTTTTTTGACCAGTTCTGTTAGCGTCATTCAGGTAGTTATTTGCAGGTTTCGCCGTTGGCGCAGCATGGTGTTGTTATCACTTTGGTAGCTGCTGTTACCAATTGTTTTGTAGTTACAGACCCCTTAAAGGTTCCAGTTGTTTCACCCTCAGCGTTCAGTACTACTACCGTCGGAGTAGTTGAAGAAGAAGGAATCTCAAATTTATCCAACAGTCTTTTTTCTTTAGGGTCATCCTGATCTACTTCTATTAGTGCCGCCTTTATTTTCAACAGTTCATTAGCCGCTATGCAGCTGGATTTTATTTTCTCTCTGTCCGTAGCACTCTTCCCTGCAACTAATATAAACACAGGTTTCTTTTCATCCAGTGCTACGAATGCATCGTCCATTTTGGGCGATGGAATATAGCTGATTATATCACTTTCATTCGCCTCTTCCAGAGAAAAACTTGTGACAGGTATTCCCTTTGGTGATATGATGAAAATGGCCGGTGTAGGAATACTACTCAACTGCCACTTTTCTATAACGGCAGCATTTGCCGCGTCGTCTCTGTTTACCTTTATCATTGCAGAGTTTTCTACCTGTTTGGTCACTCTGCCGGCTACTGCTAATGCCTGACTATTGCCGGCAGTATCATTACTGACCAATACAAAAAAAGCCACCTTGCCCATGCTTTTAGCTTCATCAAGCTGCGCGCGCACAGGTGTTGTGTTTTCATCGGGTGGCGCACTCTTTGTACCTGCAACTGTTGTGCTTTCTTTTTCGTTGGTCCGTTCAGTGTCGCTGCAGGCCGTAAGAGCCAATAGCCACAAAAGAAATAATGGTATCCTTTTCATTGTTCTGAATTTGTTGAATTTACTTTAAACTCCCTTCCTCAGGCTTTCTGCATACGCATTGGGCAGCGGGCTGTCTTCGACTGCTTTTGCCGCTTTCTCCACATCATACTCAAACCGTATAAACTCCACTTTTATACTTTCTTTGTCCAGTATCGAGCTTTTGTCATTGATAGAAAGCATTACATAGCCACCGCGGGCATCACCATCTTTGGGTTTGCCTACAGAGCCTATGTTTACGGCGTGGCGGTATCTTGTTTTTTCTTCTGTGGTTTCGTCTATTATTCTGTGGTAAGGTTTATGGGTATGACCAAAGCACATTATATCCGCATCCGCATCGTGCATTATGCGCAGCATGCTTTTTTCTTCCCTGTCTTCAAACAGGTATTCATTTATTTTTCGGGGGCTGCCGTGTACCAGCAGCAGGTTCAGTTTGTCTCCATTTAGCTGATACTCTACCCTTATATGAGCTGGCAGCGTGCGCAGATAGCCACGTTGCTCATCTTTCATTATACTGTTGGTGTAGGAGATAGATACACTTCCGTTTTCCTTCTCTTCATCAGTTTTGTAAGCACAGCCACAATTATTGATAGCCCGGCCTATCCCAAAGTCGTAATTGCCTGCTATAGTGGGTATTCCCCGTTTGCGTATTTCGTCTACTACTTCATTTGGCCAAATATTGTAGCCCACCAGATCGCCCAGGCAATATATGGAATCAGGTTTGCGGCTATCTACATCTTTGAAAAAGGCCTCCAATGCCGGCAGGTTGGCATGAATATCTGAGAATAATGCGATTTTCATAATTGCTAACTTTTATTGGTTGAAATAGTATTAGTAAAGTATTTTTTCCTGAACCAGAACGCCAGATTTACCAGTGCTATCAGTGCCGGTACTTCTACAAGCGGGCCTATGACTCCTACAAATGCTTGTCCGCTATTGATGCCAAATACACCTATTGCTACTGCTATTGCCAGTTCGAAATTGTTGCCTGCGGCGGTGAATGCAATAGATGCACTTTTGGAATAATCAGCTCCCATTTTTTTACCTGCGAAGAAACTCACTACAAACATAATCGCAAAGTAGATAACCAACGGTATGGCTATGCGCACCACATCCATAGGTATCTGCACTATTAGTTCTCCCTTCAGGCTGAACATTACAATGATGGTAAACAACAGTGCAATCAGCGTGATGGGGGATACAAACGGTATGAATTTCTTCTGAAACCATTCTGCTCCTTTTATGCTGATGAGCGCATACCTGCTGATAATGCCAGCGGCAAATGGTATACCCAGGTAGATGCCTACACTCTTTGCTATTTCTCCTATTGTTATATTCACTTCAAGCCCCTGTATACCAAACAGGGGTGGCAATACTGTGATAAAGAAGTAGGCATAGACACTGTAAAGCAGCACCTGAAAAATGCTGTTCAACGCTATTAGTCCCGCTGCATATTCCCTGTTGCCTTCGGCCAGTTCATTCCACACTACAACCATGGCTATGCAGCGTGCCAGCCCTATCAGTATCAGCCCTATCATGTATTCGGGGTAGCCGTTGAGAAATACAATAGCCAGTACAAACATGAGTATTGGTCCCACTATCCAGTTGAGCAACAGAGATACACCCATTACTTTGGTGTTGCTGAATACTTCACCCATTTTCTCATAGTGTACCTTAGCCAGCGGAGGATACATCATCAGAATCAGCCCTACAGCCAGAGGTATATTGATAGTGCCTGATGAAAAAGAATTGATAAAGTCTGACGATGAAGGTACAAAGTAACCTATACCTACACCTATAGCCATGGCCAAAAAAATCCATAACGTTAAATACCTGTCAAGAAATCCTAGTTTTTTCCGTTCTGCGGCAGGGGCACAATTGTTAGCTGACATTTGTCTCAGGTTGTTTTTTGTTGGTTGTAATTGTATGGTTTTTTAGCAACAGCCACCGCCCGGTGTGCAGCTCTCTTTTGCCGCGGTGCCCAGCATATTTAATGCTATCTTCAGCTTGCCCTCAGGTATGCCACATTTATCATTTGCAAGGCAGGCTGTTTGTTTCGACAATAGCGTAAAGTTTGTTCCATCATACCCCAGGTCATACTTGCCTATGGTTTGGTCCTGGTATTCCACCTCTATTTCCAGATCTTCCATACCCAGTACCTTCTCTGACAAGGCTATTATCTTCAGCAGTTTACCGGCCTTCAGTCTGTGTTCATAGTCTGCCGCATTCCACAACTGAAAGTTGGCTACTTTTTCATGTCTGACAGTGCCGCCGCAGTCTATGAAGTCTTTTGTGATAATGCCCACCTCGGTCACATGAAAATGCTCTGGTACCATGTTGCCATCAGGCAATTGAAAGTTCACAGCTTCTGCTGTTTCTAAGTGTTTCTTTATTTCAGATAGTTTCATGATTCTGTTTATTTAGTGGTATATAATATTGCAATTTAACGATTGATTTCAGTAAAAAATTTAGCAGCACTTACCCGGATTGTATGACCTGAAAAATGCTGCAAGATTGTCTTGCAATAACTTCCATGCCACAGGTTCTATGCAGTAGCACACTGTTACGCCTTCTATGGTGCCTTGTATTATTCCTGCATTTTTTAGTTCTTTCAGGTGTTGGGATATTGTTGCCTGTGCCAATCCCAGTTCATCTACCAGCTCACCACATATACAGGCATTAGCCTTTATTATCTGCTCCAGTATAGCTATCCGCGCCGGGTGTGCCAGTGCCTTCAGCATGGTAGCCAGCTTGTTTTGCTCTTCTGTAAATATCTCTGTTTTTGTAAGTCCCATTCTATTGCAATATTACGATGGAATTTTGATTCGACAAACATGAACTTTTAATTTTATTCAAAATGTCGGTTTTGGTGTCTGTGTTTGAGCGAATATCTGGTCTGTAAAATCATTTTCCAACGGAGCATTTTCTATTGATTTTGTAACGCTGAACACCTATATTTTTCATAAAAATGGTTTATAAAATGAAATTGAATAAGTAGCCCGATATAACAATACAGGCAGCCACTACTCCAAAGAACAGTAAGAGCATTTTTGTAGTCATTACTTTTTTCAGCAACAGCCCTTCCGGTATGGATAAGCCCACCACAGCCATAGAGAATGCAATTGCGGTACCTATTGGAATTCCCTTTTGTACCAATACCTGTATTACAGGCAGCACTCCTGCGGCATTGCTGTACATAGGTACACCTACAAGCACGGCTATAGGCACGGCAAACGGGTTTTCTTTGGTTATATATGCCTCAAAGAAACCGGTCGGTATAAAACCATGCATCAACCCGCCTATGGCAATACCAACCAGTATGTAGATGGATACGCCTTTTACTATCCCAAAAGCCTCTTTCACAATGCCTGGCAGCCGTTTACTGAACGGCAACCTTTCTTCTTCGTAGGTGTTCGTTGTTGTGAGCTTATTACTAATTATTTCTTTTACCCAGTCTGTAAGCAGGTCATCTTGTTTTAGTTTGCCTAAGATGTACCCGGCTACCATAGAGAGTATGATACCACTAACTACATATACTATTGTCACTTTCAAGCCGAACATACCTATGAATATGGCTACCGACACAGCATCTACGAGGGGGGAAGAAATTAAGAATGCCAGTGTAACACCCAGCGGTATACCCCCTTTCACAAACCCTATAAACAACGGTACAGACGAGCAAGAGCAAAAAGGGGTGATTGTTCCGAAAAATGATGCAATAAAATAGTCAGCGCCATACCACTTTCGTTTGGTAAGAAAGTTCCTGACCTTATCTATCGGGAAGTAGGAGTTGATAATACCCATTATCACTGTCACCAGCGCAAGCAGTATGAATATCTTGATGGTGTCAAACACAAAGAAGTTCAGTGCATCCCCTATTTTGGAGCCATGCATTAACCCCAAAACTGTATAAACCAGCCAATCAGCAAAATGTTGTACCTCGTCAAACATAGTTTTGGACTATTGTGATCGTCAGTGCATTCAATATGATAGTATCTAGGCGCTCAACAACTGTTTTATTTCAGCAACGTCTGCAACCCTACCCTTCACCTTTACTACTTCATCTATCATCAGTACCGGTGTAGTGAGCACATCATACTTCATCATTTCCATCAGGTCTTCAATCTTAATCACATCAGCCGCTACGCCGGTTTGTTTTATAGCTTCCAATACATTGTTGTAGGTAGTTTTACATTTTGCACAACCCGGACCTAATACTTTTATGTGTTTCATGTTTTTTAGCTTTTTACAAAGTTACCACAGATTCGTAGTTCGTAAAATGACGAACGTCAGTGGTAAATTTTTTTTATTCAAGCACCTGATTGAAGAGTTTTTTTGCCAACTCCCAATTATCAGCATTGATACAATACTTTACAGTAGGGGGCGTAATGTCGCCCTGTATCAGTCCGGCATCTTTTAGTTCATTCAGGTGTTGGGATATAGTAGACTTTGCTACCGGCAATTCATCAGCCATATCGCCATGGTAGCAGCAGGTTTGTGAATGCAAAAGCTGTAAAATGGCAATGCGCACCGGATGCCCCAGCGCCTTTGCAAAACGAGCTGCCTGTTCCTGCTCTCTGGTGAAATAGTCTGATTTCGACTTTACTTTCATTTTTTTATGGTAGTTTGTTAGCAGCAGCCAGATGCCTGAAATCCCTGTAGTTGAAATCCTTGCTCATCGAATATGAGTGTTACAGGTTCCAGCATTTCTTTAATGGCGGGGTCGTAGCTGAACTGCACTCCATCCATAGTAAATGATTCATCTGATTCATGTTTTTGGTCTTCAAGAGCCATCTGTACAGACGGGCCGCAGCATCCCTGAACCCCAAAAAAGCGGATTGTTTTCTTCTCCAGAACTGCGGCAGATACCTGATCTTTTAATGCTGCTATTGCTTCGCTCGAAACGTTCATAACAATGGTGTTAAATTGTGTTAGTTTACTTTTTTATCTAAACTACTTGTCCTGACTTAGTGAGCATCTTTTGGAGTCAAATACAGAAATCAGGAAGTTGTATTGTTCGCAAATGTACGAACAATATTTTTGATTCTCAAAAAGTATAAGGAGCGGGTGCCATTCTTCAGATCCACCAAGGTCTGCCAGTAGGCATATTCAGATGATAGAAGCGCAATTAAGCATCTCAGGAAGTAGACACCAGCGGCTCATTTTTCTGGAGTGTGTGCACAAATTGTGCTTACAAATTTACATTTGCAGTAACGTAAGCTGCAATAGCTTTGTATTTAAAGTAATCTTCAATCGCAATATGAGAGTAGTCCTGATAGTATGTATGTACCTGTTTGCAATGGCTCCCGGAGGTGTAGCCGCAAAGTATGTATCGCCACTGGCGGCCTGGTCAGATAAATGGAGCGACCCTAAATATCAGGTATGCAATACGGCAGCTAATGCGCGGTATATGACCGAAGCTGAGCGGGAAATCATTCACATACTGAATCTGGTAAGAATGAACCCCAAACTGTTTTGTAATACAGTGCTCAAGAACGGCACCAGTATATCAGAGTTCATAGACCCGTCTTCAGAGGAATATTACCAGACTTTGGTAACAACGCTGAGCACCATGGAGCCACTGCCCCTGTTGCAGCCCGACTCGCTCTGTATGGTTAGTGCCCGCTGCCATGCCAAGACTTCCGGCAAAAAAGGATATGTAGGGCATAACCGACAGTCAGACCAGTGCAGAAAAAACAAGCACTTTATGGGAGAATGCTGCAACTATGGGTCAGACAAGCCGCTGGAGATAATACTGTTACTCCTGCAGGATAAGGATATTCCTGATCTGGGCCATAGAAAGATATGCCTGGGCAATTATAGCAAGATAGGTGTAGCTATAGAATCCCACAAGACCTATAGTTTTAATGCCGTTATGGATTTTTATTGACATTAGATAATTCCCAACTGTTTGTTGGTGATAAAGATTTGTTTTCTAACAGAAAACTATTAATTTTGTTTGGTGTATAATATTATTGCAAGAGCCACACTATTGTTTTATTGCAAGAAATACCCGGAAGCTGCATCTGCATTGCAGGAATGGTATCACGAATTCATTATTTGCTCTTTTAAAAACTTTAATGAATTGAAACAAACCTATGGCAATGCAAGTATTGTAGGTGACGATAGAGTCGTTTTTAATATCATGGGCAACAAGTATCGGCTCGTTGTGCGTTTGGTGTTTGAATTTAAAGTTGTTCAAATAAAATGGTTTGGTACACATAAGGAATATGATAGAATAGATGTTGCAACAGTTCAATACAAAAAATAGCTGCGATGAAACTTAGCGTTATAAAGACAAAAAAAGAATACCAGCAGTACCTTGACTGGGTGGACGAATTATTTGAAAAAAAAGTTACCCCTGATAGCCCGGAAGGCGAAGATTTGCAAGTGGTATTGTTGCTAATAAAACAATATGAAGATGCACATTATCCAATTCCTTTTCCTGACCCGATTGACGCAATAAAAGCGAAAATGGAAGAGAAGGGGATGAAGAATAAGGACTTGGTTGGAAAGATAGGCTCTAAAGGTTATGTATCAGCATTGCTCAACAAGCGTAAACCACTAAATCTGGAACTCGCTAAGATATTTCACCGGGAATTAGGTATTCCGGCAGAGGTTTTATTATCCTGATTAAGAGTTAGTTCTTAAGCAAATCAAACAATACATTTACTTGCCTACCTTTTCGTCGGTTTCAGTGGCAGTATTTTTAGAAAGGTCTTTAGGGTCTATCTTTTTTTCCACAAAGCGAATCATCAAAGACATAGAAATAGCAAACAACAACATAACACTGGCCATAACAACTCGGGTTTTAGTTGTAGCCCAACATCGGACTTATCTATACCAATGAAAAAATCGTGCCAGAAATAGATGTTCGCCATTTTATGGATTGTATTTTTGTTAATGCATTATTAAAATTGTTAGCATTATGTGGAAAGGCTATATCGGTATTTCAGCATTCTATTCATACTCCATCGTTTAATGGTTTACCTTTGTGTTTCTTAACCATAAAATAATTTAAACAAAATAAACAATGGCAGCAGTATACACGGATTCGAATTTCGATGCGGAAGTATTAAAGGCAGACAAACTTTCTGTAATAGATTTCTGGGCACCATGGTGCGGACCTTGTCTCGCATTAGGACCAACAATTGACGCGTTGCATACAGAATATGCAGGCAAAGTAAACGTAGGTAAAGTGAATGTGGATGAGAATCCTAACCTGAGCATCAACTATGGTGTTACCAGCATTCCATGCGTTTTATTTATAAAAAATGGTCAGGTTGTAGATAAGCAACTGGGCATGGCTCCAAAGAATGTATTTGACAAAAAAATACAGAAGATACTGGGATAATCATCTCTTACAAATGTCTTTATATCCGTCCCGGCACATTGCCGGGACGGTTTGTTTTGTAATGGTCTATTAGTGCATGCAGCCTACATATATCCTTGCTACTTTACCAAATGAATTGGGTGCAAGCGGCCGCAGCAGTGCAAGCGCAGAATCAGCACTCTTTGCAGTTTCATAAGTGCCGGCCACAAGGGCTATGTTCTTATCGGTGGTAGTATCGTTGTATATGCGGTAATACTCCAGGCTCAGCACTGCTGATGCAAACCTTCGGGGGAAATACTCGCCTCTGTACATTTCATCTTCATCATCATCTGCCAGCACTATCTCATTTTTCTGAGCATTGTAGTAGCGGTTCATCGTGTCTATAGGTATACTCAGCTGACTACTTAGGCGATACATGGCCCACTGCAGCGGGTAATAGTCCTGACCGGTATCGGCAACAACCACATATACTGTGGCATAGTCGTCCATATCTTCATCATAAACGTCGGGCATGAGCGTGTCTGCAGTGCTTGGTACCACAGTTGCAAGTGTGTCATTCTTTGTTTTGTTATTGTTTGCGGGGCTGTTGCAGTTGCACAAACATAGTATTGCCATCACTGCACAACACGCGATATAAGAACGGAGTGGTAGTAGCATAGCAACAATGTATAGTTATTCAAATATAGTCATAACCCACGTGGTTAAGGTGTTTCGTTTGACCCATACATTTTCCAGGCGGTTGCCAGTTTGTTTCTTTGCTCCGGCGGCAGCCTGCAGGTGCCATCATAGTAGCCAGCATCTTGCCGTTGTCTCAGCGCCTCATAGAGCGTAATAGCGCAAGCCACAGATATATTGAGCGACTGCACCATACCCATTTGCGGGATTATAAAATTTCCATCGCAGTAGGTGAGGCAGTTTTCGGTTACTCCGTGCCGCTCATTACCAAAAACCAGTGCTACTTTTTCAGTCAGGTTCAGCTCGTAGAGCGATGATGACTTCACTCCCAGGTGGGTAGCATATACCTTGTTGCACAGCTGTTTTACATGAGCCATACATGCGGCAGTATCGCTATACTCGTGTATCGATAGCCAGCCTATAGCACTAGCAGAGCTGGTCTTACCATACCGCTTGTGCTGGGGTATACCATTGTTCAGCACAAACACATCCTGCACACCCACCGCATCGCAGGTGCGCATCACCGCCGATACATTGTGCGGGTCAAATACGTTTTCCATTATAACCACCAGGCCACTTTGCCTGAGGTTGAGTACTCTGTTTATTTTAGTAGACCTTTCCGGTGTCATCGGGTGCAAAAATAGGGTATTAGGTCATTAAGCGTTTTGTCGGATTAATTCTTTTTTTAGTGTTCCCCCATCTGGCTGGGCGGATAACCAAAGTGCTCTGAGAAACACTTGGTAAAATAGGATTGCGAGGTGAAGCCGGTAGCATATGCTGTTTCGGTAATGTTGTTTTCTTTCTTCAGCAATATATCCCTTGCTTTTTCCAGGCGAATGGTGCGAATGAGCTCTGATGGTGAGTAGCCGGTAAGTGTCTTTATTTTTCGCTGGAAGTGGCTACGGTTGATGTTCATTAGTTCAGCCAGTTTTTCTACGGACAGTTGCGGGTCATCCAGATGCTCCTGAATAGTTGTATAGCATTTCTGTGTGAAGGGGTCTGTGCCTGAATACCGTTCTTCAACACTTTTTTCTTTGTCTTCAGTTTGTGTCTGGTAGTAGGTTTTTTGCCGGTTCAGCAGTTGTAGCTGGTTCTTTACCAGCCCCTTTAGCTCTGCCGGGCTAAAGGGCTTGGGCAGGTATGCCTGAGCACCTTCGGCTACCCCTTCTGTTTTTGCCTGTGCCGATGCCCTGGCGCTGAGTATGATAACGGGTATGTGTGCAGTGAGTATGCTGGCTCTTATTGCTTTTAGCAGCTCCAGACCATCCATGCCAGGCATCATCAGGTCGGTCACTATCAGGTCGGGTAGGGTGGTGCTGATTAGGGATATCGCTTCATTGCCGTTTCTGGCTGTGAGCACATGGTACCCCTCATCTTCCATCAGTGCCTTGTTGAAGCTCAGAATGTCAGTGTCATCTTCTGCCAGCAGTATGATGGGCGCCTGATGGTCTGTTTTTACGGCATTTGGTGCGATTGTTGCTGCTGGTAACAGTGTGCTGGCTACCGTGAACACGGAGCCCTTGCCGGGTTCGCTGGTTACACTCAGGGTTCCGTTCATGAGTGTTACCAGTTCCTTCACCAGTGCCAGCCCTATGCCTATGCCTTTTACGCCGGCTTTCTGCTGCTCTGGTGAGCGGTAAAACCGCTCGAATATGTGTGCCTGATCTTCGGCGGGTATACCGTTACCTGTATCCCAAACGTTTATCAGCAGTTGCACACCGGTTGCTGTTTCCGTTGCTGTGAGCTCAACGCCTGCCGCGCCGCCCGACTGTGTATATTTTATGGCATTGCCTGCCAGATTGTTCAGTATTTTTTCCAGTGCATCTTTGTCAAAAAGCACATTGCCTGTGTTAGCATCTGTATGGCAGGTTAGCGTTATGTTTTTCTCTTTAGCTTGCTGGGTATACTGAATAAATAGCTGTTTGGCAAAATCTTCCAGGTTGCCTACGCTATTGTGAAGTGTATAGCGGGCTGCATCCAGTTTCGAGATGTCGAGCATCTGGTTTATCAGGTCGTTCAGCCTTTGGGTATTGCGGGCCGCTATAGCCAGTTGCTGCTGCTGCGCTGGGTCGGTTGTGTTGTTTTGGAGTAGCTCTATTGGCGCCTGTATCATTGATAGGGGCGTTCGGATTTCGTGGGCCACATTCGCGAAAAATCTTCCTTTCGCTTCTTCTACTTTTTTGCGCACCCTGTTTCTGAATGTGCTGTACACAATAGCGATAGCTCCGGCAAACAGCAGCAACACAAAAATGATGATAATAGTGAGCGTAGTATTTCGCTGCTTTTGTACCGCCAGGGTCGATGTCTTTATTTCCAGTTCCTGCGCCTGTATCAGCTCCCGGTTTTTGTCTGTTTCATATTGTTTGTCCAGTTTCAGTACATAGTTGTTTATGTCTTCCCGGGCAAATGAGTCATTGAGTGTAGCATACAGGTACAGGTACTTATAGGCATTTTTATGGTCGTTAATAGCTGCATACGATTCGGCCATAGTGCCGTATACATGCGCTATATCCCTTTTCATTCCGTGTTTTTGAGCAGCAGAAAGGGAAAGCAGGTAGTATTTTATCGCAGATTGGTAATCTTTTTTCTGGAAGTAGTAGTAGCCGAGGTTAAAGGTCACTTTAAACAATTGCGATTTATTATCCAGTGCCTTCCATATGTCGTGTGCCAGCAGATAGTAGTGCCTGGCAGAGTCGGGTTGGTTTCTGGCGGTATGGTGTGCACCCATATTGAAGTAATAGTACCCCCGCATTGCACTGTCGTTGTTTCGGGAGAGTATGTCTCTTACTTCATTCAGCATCATTTGTGAGCTGTCCAGTTCGCCCAGTTGCTGGTGCATCACCGCCATGTTTATGTATTGGTTGCCCAGGCTGTCTTTTCCTGCTATGTCAGTGAGTATGGCTATTTCTTTTTTGTAATAGCCCTTAGATTCTTTGCTGTGCCCTTGTATGTAATAGGCGTAGCCTATTTCACCGTACAGCCAGGCTATCTCTTTGTCATCAGCCGGCGATTTGCAAAGCCTTAGTGCCGCAAAATAGAGCGATACTGCCTCTTTTTCCTTTTTTAGGGTAAAAAGGGATTTGCCTTTTATGCGCATAGCCTTTATGCGGGAAGCGTGATCCTGGTATTTATCGCATAGCTTCAGTACCGAGTCTGTATAGAATATTGCCGAATCTGCTACTTTTCGGTTGTTTAACACTCGTGCTTTTTCGAGTAGGGGTTTTATGGCATCTTCCTGTGCAGGAGCGGGCGCGCTTGCCAGAGTGAATAACAGCAGAAGGTGGTAGCATTTCCTCATTTAAGACTGTGTGTATCTATTACCGACATACAAACGTACAGCCAAATTATGCTAAAATTTAGTTAAGTACCATGCCCATTTTCGTCAGATAGGGCACTATATGGGTAATCGGGTTACAAATCGTAATTTTAGCGCCTGATGAACTATCCTTTCAAGATTTCAGCGGTTATCTGCTCTTACAACAGAGCCCGGTTTATTATACATGCTGTGGAGAGTGTATTTGGTCAGGCCTATGACAAAAGCCTCTATGAGGTGATAGTAGTGGACAACAACAGCACTGATAATACGATTTCACTACTTGAGGAATACAGGGTAGCTCATCACGGTTACAATTTCCGGTATTTTAACGAGCAGAATCAGGGGGTGGCTTTTGCCCGTACCCGCTGTGCTAAAGAGGCTAAGGGGGAAATTGTAGCCTATCTCGATGATGACTCTACAGCTCAGCCCGGCTGGCTGTCGGGTATCTGCGATTTTTTTGACGCCCATCCCGATACCTGGTCTGTAGGTGGCAAGATCGTACCCCGGTTTCTTACCGAAACTCCGGATTGGTATTCCAAATATTTTTTCGGTCTTGTAGGCAATTTTGACCAGGGTCCCCGTATAAAGCAGCTTACCGGTGCCCGCTATCCGTGTGGTGCCAATATGGCTTTTCGCAGGCAGGTATTTGATGAGATAGGGTACTTCAATACCGACCTTGGCAGAAAGGGGGCGGGCTTGCTTGCCAATGAGGAAAAGGATATTTATCTGCGCATACTGGCACATAACCATAAAGTACATTACCTGCCCCATGTATGGGTGCTGCATAGTGTAGAAGCCAACAAATTCGACAAGGCCTATGTACAACGCCATAGTATGGGCATAGGTGGCGGTGAGCGGCTGCGGCTGAAAGGCAACAGCGCGGCTCTGCTACTGAAGTTTATCGAGTACTTTATGAAATGGGGCTATGCGGTTACTTACGGCCTGGGTTTTCTTCTCAGGGGTCAGTGGAGCAAGTTTGTGATGCTGGAGCGTTTTCGGTGGTGGGTTATAGCTGGTTTTCTTGACCCCAAGGGTGCAGGGTAGGGGTGTAGTATTGTGGATATGTAGTATTTTTGTATAAAATTAAGGCGATGGGTGTTATTAAGTCACATGGGGGTAGCGGGAAAAACAGTCCGTCTGTTTTTGCCCTATTAGTCGATGATATTAGAGGGATGACTGAATCTGAGCAGAAGTTGTTGTGGATGCAAATCAACAAAGAAAAACTTTCTGGTTTGGCTAAAGAAATAGATAGTGCTGTTTCAGGCTATAACTTTTCATCGGATGAAATTGATGCAATGATTAAAGAAGCCCGCAAAAATGGCAACGAGAAAGGTTAAGCGATTTGTTATTGATGTAAATTGTTTTGTAACTCTTTTTATAAATAGGGAAACTGATTGGATATTGCAATATGTAGTGAAGAATAAAATTGAAATCTTCATTGATGCCAATTTGCTTGCTGAGTTAACAAGGGTTCTTGAATATCCGAAAATCAAAAAAATACTACCGCTAGAATCGTTTTTGTATGTCAAGTTTGTGCGCGTTATTAGCACATACGTTGATGTGGTGCCACGTAATATAAAAAGTCCCGATCCAGAAGATGATTACCTTTTTGATCTTGCTATTTGTTCAAATGCTAAACTGCTTGTTACTGGTGAAAAGGCTTTATTGGGCTGGAACCAATCTCCTGTTAAGGTCATATCTCTGACTCAGTTTAAGGAGTTATTTTAGCGTTCATTTTTTTACATTTTTTATTGGTGTTATACATTATTGTTAATCCTGTATTTCCACGGCTATTTGTTGGTGTAGAATGCCTAAATTTGACAGATAAAATACCTGACTTTGCTGCTCCAACAACCCCTTAATGAGAATTTAGAACTGATAGCCCGGCAGGTGGTAGAAGGGTTTATACTGGGTCTGCACAAAAGCCCGTTTCATGGGTTTTCGGTAGAGTTTGCAGAGCATAGATTGTACAATCAGGGCGACCCCCTGAGGCATATTGACTGGCGCGTTTTTGGGCGCACCGATAAGTTGTTTGTAAAGAGGTTTGAGGAAGAAACGAACCTCAGGTGCTGTATTGTACTGGATACTTCGTCGTCTATGCAGTACCCCAAGGACAGCCAGAAGGTAAATAAGCTGCAGTTTTCGTGTGTGGCTGCTGCCAGCCTGCTGCAACTGATGAAACGGCAGTTGGATGCATCTGCACTAGCATTGTTTAATAAAGACGTATATTATTTTTCCGATTGCAGGTCTTCGCACAGCCACAACCGTATGCTGATGAATGAGCTGCAGCGCACTATGAGTGCAAATACGGACAACGTAGTGACAGACGCTGCCGGTGCACTGCACATGGTGGCAGAAAAAATGCACAAACGATCGCTTATAATAATATTTAGCGATATGATGGATGATGCGGATAATATCGATGACCTTTTTGCTGCTTTGCAGCATCTGAGGTACAATAAACACGAAGTTATCCTGTTTCATGTGGTGGACGGTGCACAGGAGGTAGAGTTTGAGTTTGAGAACAGGCCCTATGAATTTGTAGATTTGGAAAGCGGAGACCGGATAAAACTGCAACCGCAACAGATAAAAGAGCAATATGTAGAGAAAATGCGCAGTTTCAGGAACGAAATAGAACAGCGATGTCACCAATACCATATAGAAAGGATAGCGGTGGATCTGTCTAAGCCGGTAGATGAAGTATTGCATGCGTTTTTGATTAAACGAAATAAATTGATGTAATCATCGTTTTTTTTTCTACATTTGCAGCCCGAATTACCCAACCCCGATAATCGGGGATTAAAATTATAATTCCGAAAGGATGAGGGGGATAAGGAAGAGGTATGAAGCATAACCGGGAATTTGAGATTGCCTGGCAAGGGTTAAAACCCGGACCACACACCTATGTGTACGATATAGATGATCGTTTCATGAAGGAGCGTGAGGCTGTAGGAGACATAACAAACTGGAAAGCCCGTGTATCTTTAATTTTTGATAAGCATGAAAATTTTTTCATGCTGCACTTTGACATAGATGGGAAGGTAACTGTACCCTGCGACCGATGCGGAGATATTTTCGAGCTAAGATTGTGGGATGAGTTTGACTTGATAATAAAACTGGCAGGTGGTGATGATGAAGATATTCCTGAAGAGGAAGATGATATCGCCTTCATACCCCGCAGCGAAACAGTACTGGACATAAGCGGATGGATATATGAATTCCTGATGCTGAGTGTACCTTTGCAACACATTCACCCTGACAATCCGGATGGAAGCTCAGGCTGCAATGAAGAGGCACTGGATTTGCTGGACAGCCTCAGAGATAAGAGTGAACCGGCAGCCAACCCAATGTGGAAAGGACTGGATGCTTTCAAAGAGGAAGATAAGAACGGAGAGTAGCGCTTAGAAAGGAATTTGTAGTAAGTCGAAAGACTGGTATAATTGGACGATATTGTAACTTGCGGAATAAAGTCCTGTGAAGGAATTGATATCCAAAGAATTGATATAATAATTTAATAATCATAAATATAGTAAAATGCCTAATCCAAAAAGACGACACTCCCAGCAACGTGGTGCTAAACGTAGAACTCACTACAAGGCTACAGCGGAAACGTGGAGCATAGACAGGACTACAGGTGAAAGCCATCTGCGCCACCGTGCGCATTGGGTTGAAGGGAAATTGTATTACCGCGGCAACGTAGTAGTAGATAAAACCCCTGCAGCACCTGCAGCAACTGAGAGTGAACCAATTCAATAACCTAATTTTCATCAGATGAAGATAGGGCTCGACATTATGGGGGGCGACTTTGCGCCCGCCGAAGCCATAAAAGGCGTACAGCAATATTTTGAGCAAATGCCCGATAGTCCGGTGCATCTCATGCTTATAGGCGATGCTGAGGCGGCTGCTCCTTATCTTCCAATGATAGATGCATATCGTCATCGCTATACTTTTGTACAGGCGGCTGACGTGATAGGTATGGACGAACATCCTACCCGTGCATTCAAGGAAAAGCCAGGTTCAACCATCGTTATAGGCTTCGGTATGCTTGCAAAAGGAATTACCGATGCCTTTATCAGTGCGGGTAACACCGGCGCTATGCTGGTGGGTGCCATGTACTCGGCCAAGCTTATTGAGGGGGTGCTTCGCCCTACCATTGCTACTCCTATTCCCCGCACCGATGGCAAGTTTAGCTGCATACTGGATGTGGGGCTTAATGCCGACTGCAAACCGGAACATCTGGTTCAGTTTGCACGTCTTGGTTCGTTATATGCCCAGCATATTCTGGGTATAGACAGTCCGCGTGTAGGCTTGCTGAATATAGGTGAGGAAGAAGGCAAAGGCAACATACTGGCTCAGGCTACTTACCCACTGCTCAAAGAGCTGCCGGGTATTAACTTTGTAGGCAATATAGAAGGCAGAGACGTGTTTTACGACAAAGCCGAGGTAATAGTGTGCGAAGGGTTTGTAGGCAATGTGGTGATAAAAATGGCTGAGTCTGTCTATGACATCTTCAAGGTAGCAAAAGGAATGCAGGACGAATTCCTGGACAGGATGAATTTCGAGGTTTTTGGTGGAACGCCCATATTAGGAATCAACAGCCCGGTAATCATAGGTCATGGCATATCTCATGCACTGGCTTTCCGCAACAAGATAGAACTGGCAAGCAAGCTAGTAAGTTCAGATCTCATCAATACATTTAAGGACAGTTTCAGGCAGGGGTAAGAATTGATTATTTCTTACCCGCTGCCAGTATAGTTACAGACACCGGTGGTGTTCTTTCACTATAAACTCCTTTTTCTGTTATTGCCATAATAGAAAAATTGCCGGTAGTGCCTGGCAGCATTTCGGCAGTAATATATTCCCTCGTATTCTTTTTCAGTATTTTCTCGTCGGCTATTACGGCTCCATCATTGTAGAGTATGAAGCCTGTGTGGTCGGCAATATCGGGGTACTGCCATTGTAGTGTTACTTTTTTGCCATCTGGCAAAGATTTGATAATAGTTGGTACCGGCAGTAGTGTGCTTTTTGTTTGAACGGATACCGTATCGCTAGCTCTGCTCTCAATGCCGATTTTGCTAAGTCCGGTCACATAATATTGGTAGTTTGCAGCTACTCCTGGTGGTATAGAATGAGTATAGGTTGTTTGTTTTAGCGGTAAGTTATCAGCAAGTATAGTATATGTGTTGAACTCAGGAGCGAGCATGTATATGCGGTAATACTGGGTCACGCTATCGCCTCTTATAACAGGATCCCAGGTGAAACGAACAAGGTTAATTTTGTTGTCTACACTGCTGCTGGATCTAATGTTCAGTGGTCTTGGTGGATCAGTCATCGGGAAATAGCTATATAGCAACTCAGTACCATCAACCAGGGTTTTATCGTTGTATTTTGCTGAAACCCTCATGCGTATATTGCTGCTTACCGATGAGCCTGTTTTGTCAATGTATGTTCTGGTGTCGGCAGGTATTAATTCTGATACTCGTTTGTAGCCATCCGGCATATTGTCTTTCTCTATGTAAAATCCCTTAATGTACTGCTCATATTCTTTAGGGAAAGTCCATTGTATACTAATTCCATCTTTGAAATAAAAGCCCAGCGACTCAATGTTTGATACTACTGCCTTCTGGTATTCTGCAGGATGGTCTGCCGGATTATAGGTGTAGGGCTTTATAATACCTTCAATGCCAAAAAGAGACTGAGTGCTGATACTATACTGATCTTCAACACCTGCATCAGCAGTTGCATCATTCCAGGTAAACTCCGACGGATCATCGGGATTAGGCATATTTATAGGTCGCTCATTAAGTCGTATACCCCGCTTGTATATATTAAAGCCGGCAACATAGCTGGTTTTCATTTTGTCAACAGCAGCATTCCAAATCACTTGTACTCCTTTTTTGCCGGGGAGCGACTTTGAAGTTATTTCCTTTATTACGTTCAAATCCGGAATTTCGCCATAGTTCCATGATACCTTGTCGAGCAGCCTATCAGTGCCATGTATAAACAGTCCATACTGATAATCCATTTTTTGGGTAATAGTATGGTCTACAAATCCGAAACCGCAGATCAGTGATACATCAAAATCGAGCGCAGCAAGGTAAATGATGTCGTGAATCTCCTTCTCGTTATTTTTCCATTTTTCGAGAAAGGTATTGTAATCGTATTCCTTTAGCTTGCCGTTTTTGAGCAGGTCTTTTAGCTTTTCTTTTATACGGGAGCTCTCTACATTGTCCGACTCAAACTGCGTCAGATTTTTCTTCAGCGATATGCCTGGCAGCAATGTTTCTTTGTTGAGTAGTTTCCATGGTCCCAGACCATCTTTTCGTTTTATGTCGAAGCCGGGTATATTGCCGCTTACGCTTTTGAGCACCCATACCAGCTTTACGGTTTTTCCGTCAGGGCTCTGGGCAAGCAGATTGGCATTATCGGCTTGTGCACAAACGTTCCATGTGCCTATGAGTAAAAGAAGAAGACTAAAGAATGAAAGTTTCATAGCATAAGTGGTGAAGAGACTATAAAAGTACTTATTATTCCGTTTAGTCAGTCCCGCTTTAACTGAACAGAAATGCAATATCGTCTTTAGAGAGTCGTTTCATAAATGCGTTATCGTCTGATACCAGTTCATTGGCAAGGGCTCGTTTGCGCTCCTGCAGTTGCAGCATTTTCTCCTCCAGCGTGTCTTTGCAGATAAGCCGGTAGGCAAAAATGTTTTTGGTTTGTCCTATACGGTGTGTACGATCTATGGCTTGCTGCTCTACAGCTGGGTTCCACCATGGGTCTACAATGTACACATAGTCGGCTGCGGTAAGGTTAAGACCTATACCGCCCGCTTTCAGCGATATAAGGAATACCCTACACTCATGATTGTTCTGAAACTCCTGAATGGCTCGCTCCCGCTCTACCGATGTGCTGCTGCCGTCGAAATAGACATGGCTTATGTTTTCTTCATTCAGCTTTGCCTTGATAAGTGCCAGCATACCCAGAAACTGGGAGAAGATAAGCACCTTGTGGTCGCCTACATTTTCCGTTATCTCACGGCTCAGTTCATCGAGTTTTACAGAATAGTTGTGGAAACGCTCTTCCTCATTGAGTATTGCAGGTGAGTCGCATATCTGCCGCAGTTTGGTAAGTCCTTGCAGTATATGCAGTTGTGAGCGCTCTATGCCCCGCTCTTCTATCATGCCCAGTATTTGTGAGCGGTAGGTATTGCGGTAGGCATCGTATATTTTGCGCTGGTCGGGTCCCATCTCACAATAAAGTATGGTCTCAGTTTTTTCAGGCAGGTCTTTTGCCACCTGCTCCTTGGTGCGGCGCAGCAGGAAGGGGTGTGTGAGCTTGCGCAATTGTTGCTTCACTTCGTCCTCCATAAATTTGTCTATGGGAGTAGCAAACTCGCTCATAAAAAACTCTCTGCTGCCCAGCATGCCAGGGTTCAGGAAGTTCATCTGTGCATATAGGTCGAAGGTATTGTTCTGAACAGGTGTACCACTCAGTGCCAGCCTGTTCTTGCAGTTGAGCAGCAGCGATGCCTTTGCTACCTGCGACTGCGGATTTTTTATTGATTGCGACTCATCCAGCACCACATAGTCAAACTCTATCTCCCTCATACCCTTTATATCACTACGCATAGTGCCATAAGTGGTAATGATGATGTCAATGCCTTTGTAGGATGCAGGCGAAGCATTACGCTTTGGACCATGGTGTATGACGTGCGAAAGCTCCGGTGTGAATTTCTTTATTTCATTTTCCCAGTTATACATCAGGGTGGTAGGGCATACCACCATAAACGTTGCATCGGGGTGTGAGTTTTTGTAATGCTGGAAGAAGGCAAGTGTCTGTACTGTTTTACCAAGACCCATGTCGTCTGCCAGTATACCTCCCCAGCCCGCCTCATTGAGGAAGATGAGCCATTGGAAACCTGCAAGCTGGTAGGGGCGAAGTGTGGCAGTAAGGTGCTCCGGCGGTGCTACAAGGCTATAGTCGTTATTGAGTATATTCTCCAGTTTTTCCTTTTTTAGCTCCAGCTCATGCACTACGGTGTCTTCGTCTATCTCAGACAGCAGCTCATCCAGTACACTGAAATGGTATTTCTTCAGACGCACTTTGTTGCCCTTGGTTTCTCCCATTTTCAGCAACAGGCTATATTTTTTCAGCCAGTCCTCGGGCAGCAGGCCTATAGAGCCGTCGCCAAGGCGCACAAAATTTTGCCTTTGCGCCAGCGCCTTTTTTACTTCAATAATAGATACTGACTGATCACCGAATTTAAGTTCCACAGAAGCATCGAACCAATCTATACCACTGCTTACCTGTATCTGTGTAGTGGGTTTGTGTATGTTGACCCTCAGGTTTTTAAGGCCTTCAAAACCCATCATCTCTACCTCGTTCTCCCGCATGAGCTCGTTGAACCTAAAGAACCAGTTGTTGGCAAGCACTGCTGTGCCGGGCATATGAAAGAAACCTTCCTTCTTATTGAAAGTAATATCGGTATGCAATGTCTGCAAGAGATCCAGATATTCCCGCTCAGCAGTTTCATTGCGCTTCATTATGGTGACTATGCCATTTTTGGGCTGAATAACATCGCCAAAATAACCGGGTTTTACTTCTGTATCGCCATACATGTACACGGGTTGCAATACCAGTGTCTGTTCCCGCTCGTATAAATACAGGCGGCTTCCGGGTTTTGATAGTTCTATATGCTCTACCAGTTCTTCAGAGAAGTGCACATGTACTACATCGCTCCATTTCATCAGTTTTTCGCTGAGAAACTGAGGCCATCCTGCTGCTTTTACAGCTATTTTGCCATCGGGTAACAGGCGTTCTGCAAGTTGCACCTCTTGTAAATTGCTGAGTGCATATATACAGTTTTCGTGCTGTAGCATCACAGAGTTGATGATGGATACTGCCTTGTGAGCTATCGCTTTATTTTCGATATTCCACTCCAGTAGTACTATGTATTCGTTTTTCTTTTTTTCTACAATTAGTTGTGGGTGCGCATTGCGACCTGAAAATGCAACAGGAGTCAGTGTCTGCGAAGACAGTGGTTTGCCGGGCTTTTTGGTATACAGGAACGGATGTGCAGAATAGCGGTCCAACAGCTTCTGATATTTGGGCAGCAGGTATTCCCACGACTGCTCCCGCACTTCATCTTGCGGAATGTCTTTAAGCACACTCTCATAATCATTGAGGAAGTCGCCGAATGGCAGTGTTTTCTTTAGATATTTAAGCAGCTCATCGGGCAGAAACTTGCGTACTACTGGTAGTAAATCGCGGTCTTCTATGCTAAAGTGTGTAGGGTTTACATATTGTGCCAGTTCGGGCTTTTCTATGCTTCCGGCAAACTTTCTGCCTTCCTCATCGGCTACGCCTGCTACGAGCATTACCGCCACAAAGGGGAAGGTTGCAATGCTGGTATCGAGCACTACACCCAATCTTTTCTCTTCTTTGGGTGGTGGTAGTGGGGCTACAGTAGCTGTAACTATTTGTTCCTTTATAAGGGGTTGCTTGCTCTCTATTTTCTTTATGCTGGTATCCAGTACCCGCAGGAATGGTTTGTTGTTTTCGTAGGTGAACTCGAACTTATTGGTGAGGTCATCTCTGAGGCTGTAGCCATATTGCTCCAGTAGTTTGTTTTTCTGCACATCCCAGTTTTGGACAGACTGGAAGTGCTGTGCACCGAAAGCTTTGACTACCTGAAAAAATAATGCTGCTTTGTGTACGCATAGCGGGTGCGTGTTCTCGCTGCAGCCACACGATGTGTCGAAGTATCGTTCTTCGTTTTGCTTTATAGTGACATGGTAGGTGGCATCGTCATAAGTGATGTCTGCCTCTACACTGCCATTCTTATTGGTGATTATGGTAGACCGGCCTGCATTGGCTATACGCTCTCCCATCTCCAGCGAGTCAGGTGCGGTGAACAGTTGCAGCATTTGGCGGTTTACCTGCCGCATACGCACTACCGTATGTTTCTGGTCGTAGTGAATAGTTACATTTTCAAAGAAGCCACTTTGCAGAATGTCGTTAAGCTGAAAAAGCCCTGCCACCTCGTGTCTGCATATTTCCCCAAGATTGTAAGGGCATTGGCAGCGCACAGTCATTTCCTTTGGCTGCAGGTATTTATTTACTGTTACGGTATAGTAATTTTGATACAAATCATTGCGCACCCTGAAGCGTACCTGCTCCAACAGATGGTCTACATCGAGCATCTGAACGCCTGATGTATAGAAAATCTTTTTACCACGGCGAATCACTTCTTCAGTGCCATGGTTGTATACGTATCTTAATATTGGTGGTAATGACATTTTTCCTGGCTCCGGTTCAAAAAAGGCAATCTGCAAAAGTAGCGAAAAAAGGCATGTGGAAATTGAAGAGGTCGGATAAAAATATGTTAAGGGTGGGATTGGCTGTTGTTGTCAGGATTCAGTATTTATCTATAGGGATATTTTATTGGTTATAAATTGCGGAGAAATTAATTTTAGCATAAACACAACAGCAACAATTCGCCGGCAATGGCAGGAATTATTGTATTTTTCGGGCAGGATTGATAGGTGAATAACTAATAATAGGTATTCTCTTTCATCTCTATGCTATAAATAATGACCCCCGGTATCCTGCTTGGCACTTATCGTCCTGACCTTTTGCATGAAGAAACGCTTGCTGCGATTTTTCGTGCCAGTGCAAAGCAATATCCTGATAAAACCGCACTAATTTTTAATGAGCAGACAATAACCTACGCTGAGCTCGACCGGTGGACCGATGCTATGGCAGATTACCTATGTCAGAACGGTATAAGCGCCGGCGACTATGTAGGTGTTTGGTGGGAGCGGGGTTTAGCACTACATGTAGCCATACTGGGTATAGTGAAAGCAGGTGCTGCTTATGTGCCGCTGGATCATGAAATGCCGGCAGAGCGGGTAGAGACTGTACTTACAGAAGTAGGCGCAAAGGGCTATATCAGCAAAGACAAGCTGAACCTTTCCTGCCCTGCATTTGCGGTAGTGCAGCCACCTGCCGTAGATGAAATAGTATACATACACAAAGGTGCCAAGCCCGACAACTGTGCCTATGTGCTATACACATCGGGCAGTACGGGCAAGCCAAAAGGGATACCTATATCTCACAGGCAGATATGCCATCTGGTGCGTGCAGAGCAATCCATACTCGAAATAGCAGATACGGATAAAGTATATCAGGGATTCTCCGTGTCCTTCGATATGTGGTGCGAGGAAACATGGATAGGCTATCTGGCAGGTGCCACAATGTGGGTGGCAGATGCCGCCACTGCAAAGTCGATAGACGAGCTGGCAGATGTGCTGCGCACTAATGAAATCACGGTGCTACATGCTGTGCCCAGCCTGCTGGCTGTGATGGACGACGATGTACCATCGCTGCGGCTGGTGAATGCAGGGGGTGAGGCCTGTACCACACAGGTGCTGAACCGGTGGTCGGCACCACCCAGGCGTTTTTTCAATACCTATGGTCCTACAGAAACAACTGTAACTGCAACCTTGGCAGAGTTGAACCCTGATGATAGGATCACAATAGGTAAGCCATTGCCCAACTACGGTCTGGCAGTAGTAGATGAAAAGCTGAACCCAATGCCATTTGGTGAGCAGGGAGAGCTGGTTATATCCGGGCCAGGTGTGTGCGATGGATATATAAATATGCCGGAGTTGACGTCAGAAAAATTTGTAGCCAAGCCGGAGTCGCTGCATGTGATGCCCGGCAGCCGTATATACCGGTCGGGCGATGCAGCTACCATAAACGCAGATGGCAGTATTGACTTTCAGGGACGGTTTGACGATCAGGTGAAGTTGAGGGGATACCGGATAGAACTGGGCGAAATAGAAAACCAGCTTTGCTCACTTACCGACATTACTGCAGCCGCAGTAGCTATAAAGAAAGACATAAACGGGCAGGAGCACCTGGTAGGATTTGTGGTGTGCGATGACCCTGTGCACATGAATCAGCAGCATATAAGGGATGAGCTTGCAAAGGTATTGCCTGCCTACATGGTGCCTGCTGTGATCATGCAGCTACGCCAGCTGCCCCGGTTGTCGAGTGGTAAGATAGACCGAAAGGGATTGCCCATACCTGCTACCCTGATGGAGAATGTAATACCGGTAGACGATGATGTGATAGATATAGATGCCCCTTTTGCAGACAGGGTAATAGCTGTGCTGCGCAAGTTTTTCCCAAACAGAAATATCACACCTGAAAATGATTTTTTTACGGATCTCGGCGGACATTCATTGCTGGCTGCGGCAGTAGTATCGCGCCTGCGCAAAGATGCCAACATACCCCAGGCATCGCTCAAAGACCTTTACCTGCATAGGCCGCTGAGTGCAGTGGTAGCGCACTGGCAGTCTAAGCCTGCGGGAGCGGCAAAGGCCAAACGGGTGTTTAACAAAATTCCTCCTTTGCGCTTCTATACCTGCTGGGCAGCACAGACACTCTCCTTGCTGCTTATGTATGGCCTGTTTGCGGTGCAGATATTCTTTCCGTATCTGGGCTACTACATAGTAAAGGAAGATACCAACGATATACCCTATGCCATAGCTACCGCCCTGTGTCTGTTCCTGTTTATTCCGCCATTCTTTGCGCTGTGCAGTATAGTGATGAAGTGGGTGGTGATAGGCAGAATGAAGGAGGGTGATTATCCGCTGTGGGGCAGTTACTACTTCAGGTGGTGGTTTGTGAAGACCATGCAGCAGTTGCTCCCTTCTCAGTTTCTCAATGGTACGCCGCTTTACTGCGGCTATCTGCGGCGGCTGGGTGTGAAGGTGGCAAAGGATGCACAGCTGGGTGCCATGACGGTGGGTGCTGAAGATCTCATAACCATAGGCAGCGATGTCAGCATCAGTTCGCAGGCAGTACTCAACAATGCCTATGTGGAAGACGGTATGCTGAAGCTCCGGCGCATTCATCTGGGGGACCATGCCTACGTGGGCAGCAGTGCTGTAATAGCCGGCGGGGCAACCATTGAGGCATGGGGCGAACTACAAGACCTTAGCTATCTGCCGGCAGGTAAAACTATAAAAAGCGGTGAGGTGTGGCAGGGTAGTCCGGCCGTGCTGAAGGAGAAAAAAGCTATTGAAGATTTGCCACAACCATTGCCGGTGTCTACGCTCAAAAGACGTAGCTATTCCTGGTTGTTCCTGCTTTCGCTGCTTATATTTCCGGTGGTAGTGTTGCTGCCCTTGTTGCCTACTATTATCATCATTCACAACCTGGATAACTCTACTGATGATTACGATTTCAGCTATTTGACGGTTACACCCTCGCTGGCGCTGAGCTACATCATCATCTTTACACTTACTACAATCTTGCTGTCGCGGGTGCTGCAGTGGGGCATAAAGCCCGGCAAATACCCCATATACAGCATGTTTTACGTGCGCAAGTGGTTTGCGGATCAGCTTATGTCCCTGTCGCTGATAGTGCTGCACCCTATGTATGCCACTGTTTATGTGGCGTTGCTGTTTCGTGCGCTGGGTGCTAAGGTGGGCAGCAATACCGAAATATCTACTGCCAGCAGTGTTACACATCCGCTGCTGGAGATAGGCAAGGGTGCCTTTGTGGCCGATGCGGTAACGCTGGGCGAGTCGGATGTGCGGGGGCAGCAACTGATACTGGACCGTACTGTGATAGGTGACAACAGCTTTGTGGGCAATAGTGCGCTGATACCACAGGGATACACCCTGCCCGGAAGAATGCTGATAGGTGTGCTCTCTACACCGCCTTCGCCCAAGCAACTGGCAGACAACACAGCCAGCGATTGGTTTGGGTCGCCAGCTATACCCCTGCCCCGAAGGCAGGAGAGCCGCACCTTTCCGGCCACACAAACCTCCAACCCTACGCCGCCCCGTATACTCGGCCGCAGCTTAGTAGAGTTTATACGCATCATTTTGCCGGAGACCACTATCCTTATTGGTAGTATTTTGTTTATTGCCTACTCGCACAATCTGATAGTAGATAAGCCCTGGTGGCGCATTGCACTGGAGCTGCCTTTTTACTACCTGTTCTTTATGGGGGTGCCTACCTTGCTGGTTACCGTGCTGCTCAAGTGGATAGTAGTGGGCAGGTACAAGCCGGAGCAGCAACCCATGTGGACACCCCGTGTGTGGCTGAGCGAGGCTATAACATCTACCTACGAATCGCTGGCAGTGCCGTTTCTGCTCGACTATATGAAGGGTACACCATGGCTGCCGCTACTGCTGCGACTGTTTGGGGTAAAGACCGGCAAGCGGGTGTATATGAACACTACCGACATAACCGAACACGACATGGTAGAGATAGGTGACGATACTGCCATGAATGAAGATTGTGGCCCCCAGACACACCTGTTTGAAGACAGGGTAATGAAAGTAGGCAGGATAAAAATAGGCAAGCGATGCAGTATAGGTGCCCGAAGCATTATACTCTACGACAGCGAAATGGGCGACGATGTAAACGTGGATGCTCTGTCGCTGGTAATGAAGGGCGAGAACCTGCAGCCGGACAGTGACTGGGTAGGAAGCCCGGTAAGGCCTGCTTAATCTGAGAGCGGAGGCGGAGGGCGGAGAGCGGTGGGAGCGAAGTAACCACTGGTCGAAGCGTCTCGCTGCGTAAACCAATTATAACTATTTTGCAGTTACTTTGTATTATGCAGCAGCGAGACGCTTCGGTATATCAGGACGAAGCGAGACGCTTCGACCAGTGGGGGTGGCTTCTCTATAATAGTAGATAGCAGAATCCAGATTTATATAGTAATAGGCGATTGCAAGATCGTATGCATGTTGTGGATAGCTGATTTTATCTTTGTAGGTATAGGGTTTATGCAATACAAATGTGCCATTGGGACTATGGGAGATTGTTTTGGGGTTATGAATTTTTTTCAGGAAAGAAAATCGTTGAATAGCTTTTTCTCTGCAGCAATCCCTTTGGGAATACACAGCTCCAACACCCACAAACAGACTGAATGAAAGTGTGAAAATGATACAAGCGATTGGTTCATTAATACGCTTCATATTTAGCTATAGAGTAGTCCTTTTCGAAATATAGAGAGTACGCAGTAATGAAAATAGGAAAAGTATATGAAAAGGAAAAATTGTATATTTAGAGTATGCAGGATTCCTTTCGTACTTGATGAAGTCTTGTAACCACCGTAGATTAAATGATGCTTTGAAAAACAAATATTGTATGAATTGTAAACTGTTTATTTTATGCTTGTTGTTGACAAGCTGTTTCAATTCTTCATATGCCCAAATAACAAACACTAATTTTCTTCTTCCTCCTTTCATTGAAAATTCTGCTATTAGGAACATGGAGTTGGCAGATAGTTTTTCAACGGCAGGTGATAGTATAAATGCCAGCAGGCACTTTTTGAAAATTGACGCTTACTTTTTCATTTCAACTAATAGAACATTAGAAACAATAGACTCTGGCTTTGCAGGTTACTTACTTACGAGGCAGACGAAGAATGAGTACAAAAAAGTATTTACCATAGCATACCAAACCGAAAGAACGGAAGCGTATCAAACATTCAAGGTAATGCTGGAGGAAGATCAGACAACACGTAGAAAATTGAGTTGGTGTAAGGACAGTATTTCATGTACTGAATTAGAGCAGATAATGGTGCGTACAGACTCGTTTCATTTTGAGTATTTGTATAATTATGTCAAAAAAAATGGATGGCCAACGTATGAAAATGGCTCATTTTTTGCAGAGATTATTGCTATGCATGATGCCAGGCACATGCAGTCTTATTTACCATACATAAAGCGAGCGGTAATTGCAGGGTATAGTAGTTCGAGGTTTTACTACAATATTTTGAACAGGGCCAAACCATCAAAAGTAGAACACCTGCGAAACCATAAAAACAAACTAACTTTTGATGTCAGTTATGTACTCAAAGGTTACGAAGCTACTGCCGCCCAGATAAAAGAAATACAAAAAGCAGTAGTGGATTGTGGTCCCATAAAACACCAATACTTTGTTTATGAATCTGCTGATGAAAAAGATTATCGTAAATTTATGAGCATGAGTGAGAATCTATATTATTGGCTGGCATGGGACATACTTGTGAAAATAAATGACGCTCAAAAAAGTAGTGTTCCGTACAGTTTTCTTTATTCAGAGACAACCAGTAAACAAAATAAGTTGAAAGTTATTTTGGTATACTGATAGAATATGTTTTTTGCTTTTTAGTTTAATAAAAACTACGCCCTTACAGCCACGTTATAGGGAATCAATTTTAGTTGGCTGGCTTTGTCTGCCATTGCCCTCAAATTGTACTTAGTCTGCAGGTGAGCCCATATATCCGGTGTGCCACCAAATACACCTGCTATGCGGTAGCACATTTCGGGGCTGATGTCAGATTTGCCATTAAGTACGTTTGATAATGTAGTACGCGTAACACCAAGCATTGCAGCAGCAGTTGTAATGGTAAGGTCGTGAGCATTTATTACTTCTTCCTTCAAAATTTCCCCGGGATGTATATTTCTCATTTTCTTTGTATGCATAACAACTTCAATTTAGTATTGATGGGTTTATTAGTCGCATACAAATTTATTTCATTTCATCCATATTCCCCATACTATGTTAATTTTTCAGTCCGGCTCATACTAACCTTTATATAATTTGCGTTCCCTTACTTTTGCTATTCAAAATCACCCCGGATGCGCTTTGTTGCTATTGCCTTACTACTATGTTTCTATTTATTGCCTGCGAGGGCCACGGCACAGAAGGTGTCGCTAAGCGGCTACATGCGTGATGGGGCTACCGGCGAGTCGCTGATAGCTGGTACTGTATATATAAAGGAGGCAGACCAGGGTGCACAAACCAATACTTATGGCTTCTACTCGGTAACGGTGCCGGCAGGCAAGTACACCGTTATTTTTTCTTATGTCGGCTACAACCCCATAATGCTGGAGATGGATCTGACAACGAACCTGAAGTACAATGCTGAGCTGGTAAACGGCAGTACGATGAAGGAGGTGAAAATAACATCGGGTCGCAAGGATGAGCATGTGAAGAATGCGGAGATGGGCACAGTGAGCCTGTCTATAGGGCGTATAAAAACATTGCCGGTGCTGTTTGGTGAGGTAGACATTCTGAAGACATTGCAGTTGCTGCCCGGGGTGCAGTCTGCCGGAGAGGGCAACTCGGGCTTTTATGTGCGTGGTGGTGGCCCTGACCAGAATTTGGTGCTGCTGGATGATGCCGTGGTGTACAATACCGGTCACCTGTTTGGGTTTTTCTCGGTGTTCAATGGCGATGCCATAAAGGATGTAACACTGATAAAGGGCGGTGCTCCTGCCAACTATGGCGGCAGGCTGTCATCTGTGGTAGATGTGTCTATGAAGGAAGGCAATATGAAAGAATACCATGCCGAGGGTGGAATAGGGCTTATAGCATCGCGGCTTACGCTGGAGGGACCTATAAAAAAAGAGAAGGGCTCCTTTATGGTATCGGGCAGGCGCACCTATATAGATGTACTGGCCAAGCCATTTGCCAAGGAGCTGGAAAATACCGGATACTTCTTTTATGATGCCAACCTGAAAGCCAACTACAAACTGGGCGAAAAGGACAGGGTGTACCTGAGCGGCTATACGGGTGTAGACAAATTTAAGTTTCAGAACTCGCGCGGTACCTTCAAGGCAGATATACCCTGGGGAAACAATACGGCAACACTGCGCTGGAATCACCAGTTTACCGATAAGCTCTTTGCCAACACCACTCTGGTGTATAACGATTATAATTTCGCTTCTAATTTCAGCCAGAATAATTTCTCGGTAAAGCTGTCATCGGGTATTAAGGACTATAATGCCAAGACAGATTTTGACTACTATACCCGCCAAAATCACCACATAAAAGTAGGTGGAGCCTACACGCATCATACGTTTATACCCAATCAGATATCGGGTCAACTGGATACCATAAAACTGGAGCCTGATAATGCGTATATAAAGTATGCACACGAGGCGGGTGTATACATACTGGATGATTTTGATGCTACTGACCGACTAAGGGTAAATGCCGGAGTGCGGTACTCCTGGTTTGGGCAAACGGGACCTTATACTGCTTACACATTTGACGCGGCAGGCGGTGTGGCAGACAGTGCTAAGTATGGCAGGGGCAAGATTGTAAAAACATACGGTGGCTGGGAGCCAAGGCTCAATCTGCGCTATACGCTCAATGAAAAGTCATCGATTAAAACAAGTGTTTCGCAGACCTATCAGTACATACACCTGGTATCCAACAATGGCTCCACACTGCCTACTGATATATGGGCGCCCAGCACCTTCCTGATACGGCCGCAGAAGGCCATACAATACTCGGCAGGTTACTTCCACAACTTCCTGGATGATAAGCTGGAAACATCGGTAGAGGTATATTACAAGGATATGCGCAACCAGTTGCAGTATCGCGAGGGATACACGCCCAACACCATACGCGACCCCGAGCTGGAGTATGTGTTTGGCAGGGGCACTGCGTATGGCGCTGAGTTTTTTGTGAATAAAACCAAGGGGAAATTTACCGGCTGGGTAGGGTACACACTTGCCTGGACCTACCAGACCTTTGAGAAGCTGAATGGGGGAGAGCCCTTTCCGCTGAAGTATGACCGCAGGCACGATGTTTCCGCTGTGGGTACTTATACCTTCAATAAGAAATGGACAGTATCCAGCGTGTTTGTGTTCGGGTCGGGAAATGCAATTACATTGCCTACTGCCTATTATTTTATAGATGGAGAACTGGTGCAGTTGTATAGCAAGGTAAACGCCTATCGCATACCATCTTATCATCGTCTGGATATTTCTGCTACCTATACGCCACAACACAGCAAGCCCCGCCGCTGGCAGGGAAGCTGGGCATTCTCGGTATACAATGTATACAACCGCAAGAATCCTTACTTCCTCTATGTAGACAATTCGGGCAGTGTATCGTCCGGCATCAGTGTAAAGGCATATCAGGTATACATCTTACCCATAGTGCCGGCTATTACTTACAACTTTAAGTTTTAAACAAAACCATTACTCCACTATCATCAGCCTGCCCACAAAATCACCATCGCCTGATTTGATGGTAACGGTATACACCCCGTCAGGTATTCCGAATATATTGAATTGATTGGAACCTGCAGACGAGGCTGGGAAGTAGCAGGTGATATTATTTTTTTTGTAAACAAGTATTTTTCTGTCCTCTTTTTTCGGGTATTCATTCTAATTTTTGCTATTACCTTGCCGAATTTTTACTTTTAGCAAATGAAATGGAAACTCATTTTTTTATTGGCTTTGTCGGGAGTGGCTATGGGGTTTATCACATTGTACTTTATTCCGGCAAAGTATGAAGCAGTAATTGGCACACCCGTTTTCTTGATGTGCGCCTACTTTATAGCGCGGTATGCCGAGGTTGCTTATTTTCTCCACGGCCTGGTAATGGGCATCCTCAATTCTGCAATAGTTACGGTTATGCATGCATCTATGGCAGGCGTTTATATGGCACACCATCCGAAGGATGCTGTGCAATTTGCAAAAATGAGTGCTGAGTCAGGCGCCTCAGTAGTGCAGGTGATGTTGCTGATGGGACTGTTTTTTGCTATTATCTCCGGCATTACTATGGGGTTGTTCGCTATTGCCGGTAGCAAGATACTCAAGTCGCTGGAGGGTGGCAGGTGATAGTGGTGTGTAGCATGTTGCCCGTTTTTCGGCCCGATTTATTATTTTTTTTCTTTTAGTCTATTTCCATTTCTCATCAAGAGTTATTAATATTACTAACAGGATATTTGATATTCCCGTGTAAGGCAATTACAGACCGGCGCAACAACATAGATTGGCATAAGGCAACAGGTATACTTTTCGCAGTTTTACAATTCTGATTACTTCACCAATTTCAGGCAACTATGTCATTAAACGCCAGCAAGGTAAACGACTTCGTAGTAAGATTTGCCAATGTGAACGGTACAGGTTCTGCCAGTGCCAACTTCCTTTTTACGAAAGCTATATTCCGCATGGGCATACCCGTTACGCCCAAGAACATTTTCCCTTCCAACATACAGGGCTTGCCTACCTGGTACGAGGTGCGCATCAGCGAGAATGGTTATCTGGGTCGCAGAGAGGGTATAGACCTGATGGTGGCTATGAATCCGCAAAGCATGGCGGCAGATGTGGCTGCGGTAAAATCAGGTGGTTATTTTCTGTATGATAGCAGCAAGATGCTGAACAGCAGTTATAAAAGGGATGATGTAACTTATTTTGGAATCCCACTCATGGAGATGTGCAACCGGGAATACACCGACCCGCGCCAGCGGCAACTGTTCAAAAACATCATTTATGTAGGTGCTTTGTCAGCATTGTTTGGTATCGAGTTCCCGGTGCTGGAGCAACTGATAGCAGAGCAGTTTCCCGGAAAGGAAAAACTGATACCACCAAACATAAAGGCTTTGAAAATGGGCGTGGAGTATGTACACAACAATTTTAAGTACCCACTGGATATATGCGTAGCCAGGCGCGACCTCATAAAAGACGCTATAATGATAGATGGCAACTCAGCCTGCGGTTTGGGTGCAGTATATGGCGGAGCTACAGTAGCAGCATGGTATCCCATCACTCCTTCCACGTCGGTAGTAGAGGCTTTTATGAGCTACGCTGACGACTACCGCACTGACCCCGAAACAGGTAAACGAAATGTAGCCATAGTGCAGGCCGAGGATGAACTGGCAGCCATAGGCATGGTAATAGGCGCCGGCTGGAATGGCTCACGCTCCTTTACCGCCACCAGTGGGCCGGGAGTATCGCTCATGAATGAGTTTCTGGGGCTGGCATACTTTGCCGAGATACCCGCAGTGCTGATAGATGTGCAGCGCACGGGGCCATCTACAGGTATGCCTACCCGCACACAGCAAAGCGACGTGATGGAGGCTGCCTATGCCTCTCATGGCGATACCAAGCACGTGCTGTTGTTTCCGGCCACGCCTAAGGAGTGTTTTGAAATGACTGCCGATGCCTTCGACCTCGCAGAGCAATTGCAGACACCCATCATAGTAATGACCGATCTGGACCTTGGCATGAATGACCATGTATCACCACCGTTTGAATGGGATGATAGCCGGGTATACAAAAGAGGCAAGGTGCTTACTGCCGAAGATCTGGAGCAGATAGAGCGTTTTGGCAGGTATAAGGATGTAGATGGCGACGGCATCACCTATCGCACTTACCCGGGTACGCACCCTACCAAGGGCGCTTTCTTCACCCGTGGCACATCGCGCGATGAATATGCTGCCTATACCGAAGATGGTGGTGCTTACCGCAGAAACATGGACCGACTTATAAAAAAGTGGAATACCAGCAAGGAGTATGTACCTGCACCGCAATTGTATCAGGGTGCGGCTGCAAAGACAAGCGGAATCATATTTTACGGTACCTCGCAGTATGCTGCCGAGGAGGCTATGGATTTACTAAGGCTGGAAGGGATAGAGCTGGACGCACTGCGCATAAAGGCTTTCCCTTTCAACAGCGATGTAGCGAACTTCATTGATGCACATGAGCAGGTATTCGTGATAGACCAAAACCGCGATGCACAGATGCGCAGCCTGCTAATGATAGAGCTGGATGCAAATCCCGCAAAGCTGGTATCTGTGCTCAACTATGATGGTATGCCCATCACTGCAGACAATATTATGAAGCAGGTAAGCAGTGAGTTGAACGCAGTATAAGTCATTATTTGTTCGGTTTTACTTCACCGCCACTATGCCGGCTTTTATGGCATACATAGCCAGGCCCGTGCGTGTGGTTATGTTCAGTTTTTTGAACAAGGCCTCTCTGTAGCCATCTATGGTTCGCGGGCTTAGTCCCATATCGTCAGCTATTTCTTTGTAGGTAAGCTCTGATGCACAGAACTTCATAAACTGTATTTCCCGGTCGGTTAGTTCCACATTTACCTTGCCATCGGGGTCATGCAATATATGCAGCATCCTTCCCGTAACCACATCAGAGTGGTAGAAGCCCTCTTTGTAAATTGCATTGATAGCATTTTTCAGTTCTTCAGGGTCAGAGTCTTTCAGCACATAGCCATTGGCGCCATTGCGCAACATCTTTATAATGTTCAGCTCTGTGTCGTACATAGAGAGGGCCAGAATTCTGATGTGTGGCCATCTTCTTCTAATAGCTGCGGCTGTTTCATAGCCATTCATTTCCGGCATGTTTATATCCAGTATACACACATCGGGCAGCACTGTCGCGGCTTTTAGTTTGTCTATTAGTTCTCTGCCATTGCCTGCTTCCATTATTACCTCAATATTGCCAAACTGAGACAGTATGCCTGCTACTCCCTTCCTCAGCATTGCATGGTCATCTGCCAGTGCTACATTTATCATGTCTTCTGTTTTATTATGGTTCTATGTTTTTATTGATGTTCAGTTGTATTGTTGTTCCCCTGCCTGCAGCAGACGTTATATCCATTTTGCCTTTTAGCAGCGCTGAGCGCACATACATGTTGTTGAGCCCTATTCCGCTTTTGCTTATGTTGTTCGTGTCAAAGCCTGCGCCATTATCTGCGATGGTGATGCACAGTGTTTCGGGCGTGTATTCAAGGTCTATGTCTATGGCAGTAGGCGCTCCATGCTTTACCGCATTGGATATTGCCTCTTGTATGATACGGAATATAAGCAGTTCGCGTTCATTGCCCATATCGTATTCTTCGCCGCTTTTCAGCAGTTTGCATTTCACCTCCTTTGCGGAGCGTATGTATTCCAGATCTTTTTCTATGGCCGCAGCCAGCCCCACATTGGTTACAAACGAGCTGTTGAGTGTATGGCTTATGTTGCGCAGGTCGGTTATAGCTTTGCCCAGTATGTTTGTCGCTTCATTGGCTTTGGTGGTTACTTCGGGCTCCTTGCTGCTGTTGCGAATATTGAACAATTGCATTTTTACGATGCTCAGTAGCTGACCTATGTTATCATGTATTTCTTCAGAGAAGTGCCTGAAAGACTGCTCCTGCACTTCCATGCGCGACATCAGCAGTTGGTTTTGATAGTTGTTTTCCATGTTCTGTTTTTCCAGCAGGTGCTGGTATCGTTTTTTCTTGTGCACTATCAGAAATATGACAAGGGTGAATGCAAACAGCATAAGCGTAAGTGTGCCTCCCAGAAATATTATAAGGTCATTGTGTATGTTCATGTAGGTTCTTTTGGCATTGAGTTCTTAGGATAAAATATAAATATCAGTAGTATCGCCAGATAGACGAGTATGTTCATAATAATCTGGGAAAACACAGCAAATACGTACCCTGTAGAATGAATTTTATAAAGAATCTTAATGGTAGACCAAAAGAAAAATGTAGAACTAAAGTAGGTTAGAAAGCAGGTCCACAACCAGAAATGAACATGCTTGAATAAGTTATCTATACTGTCATTGATAAGTATCTTATACAGGGCATACAAAGACATGACTATTACTGCAAAGCTTTCTACTGTTATAGAATGGGCATTCAGCGTAGATGGGTCTTCAGCCCATGCCACATTCAGTATTGCCAATGTGGGGTAGACAATGGTAGCGGCTATGGTTAAAGCACTTACCATTTTCTTTACTGTTGTTTGCAGAAAGTAGATGGTAATCATCCACAATTCCACAACGGTATAAACATGATAAATCGGTGCCTTTGAAAATATCCTGGTGGCACACTCACTTATCAGCATTATACACAGTAAGTAGTAAATTGTTTTTGTAGGCGCATCTGTTTTTTTATAGCGCACAGCACCCGCAACGACACACAAGAGTACAATGAATAAATACACATAAAATAAGTATTCTTTGTACTTGTCTATCATTTTGCTACATTTTTATTGCTCTTTTTATTGTTCTATTGTTCTTCCGTCCATATACAGTGGGCTGCATATAGGGCACGGATTGCAGTGCTCGTATACACATGAGTTTTGTGCGCCGTTTCTTAAGTAAATGTATTTTTGCCCGTTGTATCCCGCTATTATTAAAACCAGCTTGTTGTTATCTTCTCCCAGATATATATGCACTTTTGTCGCGTTCGATTCTTTTAGCTTACTCAGATAAGCACTGAAATCATTGGCATCCACAGTAAAAGATGTAGCTGTGTTGGGCGATGCAAGTTTATTTCTGTACGTTCTTACCATGCTATCCGCCGAGTTAAAAGTTGCGCCATTTGCATACCGGGGCATTCTGTGTACAGGCACCCCCATTGGCAATTGAAATGGATTGTTGTTTGCAGGTTGTTTTGCTACAAGTTTTAGAACATTTGCTTTGCCTCCGGTTTCCTGAACATAGATGTTATCGCCTACGTCATTTGCGCCACAAATTATCAGGTTCAGCCTGGCAGGGTTGTTGTAAGCAAGTAGAAATTGAATGAAGTAATCTGCATTGCCACTTGTGGTAGTATTTACAAAACTTTCCAGTGTGTCTATGCCCATTGTGAACAGGTTATTTCTGTCTGTCAGATTAGATGGGTTGTAGTTGTTGATAGAATCAATAGCCTGGAGGTGGTCAAGAGAATCTTTGAATTGATACTGAGTATTGATAATCACAGGAATGCCGGTTGCCGTAGCTGCGCTGGCTTCTCTGCTGGCTGCCATTTCTTTAATGTCGTAAAGCACTTCGGGGTGTTTTACAGCGTAGTCTATTGACACGGCAGAGGAGTCAATGCCGGTTTGTGTATTGGAATTAGATGTTTCGTTATTGCAGGAGTACATGAGCGTAATGAAAGGCAGCAAGTATATTTTCATCTTTTTCATAAATCTCTATTTGTTTACTGTACGTATTTTTTGCGTTGGTAGAAGTTGGGTCAATTTATAAAACAAATGTAATGCATGGCTGCATTGTTGCATACCGTATTTTTCCCGTATTTTTATCCAAGTAGGTCTATCAGTTCCCTAATCCGGTTGCTGATTACCACTTTAGGAAAGGGTAAGTCGTTTTTGTCCATTGCACGTATCACAGCGGCTGCTATTGCGGCCGGTTTTCTTTGGTCGAATGTGAGGCTGGGAGTAACCACATCATACACAAACGGCAGGTCCGATGCCAGTATTTTCATGCCGCTTTCTGCTGCCTCTATCAGCGGCAATCCGAAACTCTCCATTATAGACGGAAAAATAAGGTAGGGGCAGTTGAAGTAGAGTTCCCGTGGGTCTGTGTATACATGGTTCACAATATCCGCACCCATTTTATTGAGCATGTCCACTCTGTCCAGTATTCCCGGTGCGGTGTTGTCTATAGTTACATGCAGTCGGGGCTTATGCCCTTTTGATAGTAGATGTTCCCATGCATCCAGCAGGGCAGGGTAGTTCTTTTGTGGCGATGGGTTGCTGATAAAAACAAACTCATTTTTTCTTCGCTCTTCAAATGGGAGCCCGCCGCTCAGGTATTTATCAGTATCATAAAATGGTATAGTTAGGCAGTGTGCTATATCCTTTAGCCCCACGCCCACCAGCATTTGCACCATGTGCGGGGTTTGCACTATATAGTAGTCAGTGTTTTTGTTGAAGCGTTTTACAAACAGGTACTTTATATACTGCGACCAGAACATTCTTTTGTGTTTCTTTCCCGGCGCTTCCAGCAGTTTCTGGTTATGAAAGTAAGTATATATCTTAGCTTTAAGCCGCACAGGTGGTGGGGTGTTTGCAAAACAAAGTACCTTGGAGTAGCTATGTGTATTCAGTTTGTAGAACTTTTTCCGTTCACTCTGTTTGTTGGGTATTACGGTATAGTTTGTTGTCAGGTTTTTTGGTTTATCAAATCTCGGGTCCAGCAGAAAGAAAAAGTTACTGCTATTATCGCTGGCTAAAATTTGCTCAATAAGGTATTGAAGGAGTACTGCTCCTCCGCCTTTGTTAATATACAACGCATCTATCAGTACCATAATTTATGCTCCTTCCCAGGGCAAGCCCGGTTTTGATTTGTTATCGTATACACAGTCCATTATCTCATAGAGGTAATCAGCTCCTGCGCTTGCGCTGATGCCATTCCGGGCCCATGCGGCAATTTCAGCAGTACTTGCAAAGGAGTCATTCCCCAGCATTTCGTTTATAGCGCCGCGGCAACTGCCTGGTTCGTTCCAGTCGAAGGTAACACCATTTACACCATTGGTTATCACCCGGCTCACGCCGCATATATTGCTGCATATGGCCTTTAGTCCGTTCAGCAGTCCCTCGCTCACTATCACTCCCCATCCATCTTTGGCAGTGCTGGGCAGCACCACCCAGTCGTAGTGGGCATACTTTGTCAATAGTTCCTCATACTTCAGGAATGGATAAAAACATATCCTGTCTGTGAGTCCTTTTTCCGTCACCAGTTGCTTCATCTTTTCTTCGTCAGCACCGGTACCGTATAGGTCCAGAGAATAGTTCTGACTATCGCTCTTCACCAGTTCTTCCATAAACTTCGATATGCCTTTTGCCGCTTCCAGCCTGCCGGCATACATGATCCTTACCGGGTGCTTGGGGTGGCGGCTTCTTTGGCTAGTGGCTACGCTGATAAAGTAAGCCCATGGAAAAATGCGGTTTGTGTCAAAACCCAATCGGGAATACTGTTCTACTCCCTGCCTTCCTATAGCCAGTACAAACTGTATACGCCCGAAGTACCTGAGTTTGTAATACCGGTATTTTAGGGTGCGCAGCATTCCCTTTGCTCCTGCATCGTTGTAGGGTTCTGTCATTATACCAACTTTGCACCCCTGGCGCACACATTCATCAAATGCCGCTGACAGCAACCTGCCTACCCGTATGCCGCCTACTATATGCACCGCATCTTTATTGGTGTGCACTATCTCCTGCACCTGCTGTAGTGCCGGCGACAGTAAAACAGTTACATTTGTTATCTCGGGCACATCCCAGCCCATATTTTTACGGTAGGGGGTAATGTCGTTTTCCACCACCAGCAACACTTTCCCGGCTCCCGCCCGTGCAGCGACAGCTTCCAGAAATGACTTTTGATGAATACTGATAATTCCCTGCCAGAAAACGAATGTCATATGAATGAACGTTGCTCAAAGATAGCCTCTGAAAAGCCAAAAGTCAAAGTGCTTGTTTTCATTAGCATATAATTGGTATTTAGGTGTAGATGGTTAACTCATATTTTTAGGTATTTTGACTATATTTACTTTAAAACTGTGTATGAGCGAGTATAACCTTACAGTTGTTGTAGAAAAAGATGAGGATGGAAATTACCTTGCTATTTGTCCGGCATTACAAGGGTGTTATGCAGAGGGTGAAAGTAAAGAAGAGGCCCTGATGATGATTCGGGATGCCATAACGCTTCATATCGAAGCTAGGCTGGAGAAGGGTGAAAGCATAAATGAAGAAGTATATTCCAGCCAACTAAAAATTGCTGTGTGAGTCCAAGGCAACCTGTCATTAATGCAAAAGACTTAATTAAAGTACTTAGGCAAAAGGGCTTTTATTTTGAACGCCAATCAGGAAGTCACGCTATCTACATCAATAGCGAGCATACCCGTGTTACTATTCCGATTCATGGCAAAAAGGATTTGGGTAAAGGCTTATTGCGGCAGATACTTACAGATGCGAAAATATCTCCCGAAGAATTTCGAGAGCTTATTTAATTTATAGGAATCCAGATGATTTTTTGAGGCTAAGAGTTGCAATAATATTTAGTCCAAAGCTATTGTTTTTGTTGTTTTCTACATCATAACTATTCTGTGTATACAACTTGATTACTTTTTCATGAATTATCAGATAAAATCTTACGAACAATATCAGAAAGATTACGCAGCCAGCGTTGCTGACCCGCAAGGTTTTTGGGCCTCGGTCGCAGAGCAGTTTGTGTGGCGAAAAAAATGGGATACTGTATTGCAGTGGGATTTTTTGAAGCCTGATGTGCAATGGTTCATCAATGGTAAACTAAACATCACAGAAAACTGTCTCGACCGTCATCTTGCGGCTTTAGGCGACAGACCGGCTATAATATGGGAGCCAAACGGCACCGATGAACCGCACCGTGTGCTTACCTACGCCCAGTTGCATGACTACGTTTGCAGATTTGCTGCTGTCCTTCGTAATAGCGGGGTAAAAAAAGGCGACAGGATTTGTATATATATGGGCATGGTGCCTGAGTTGCCGGTGGCTATGCTTGCCTGTGCCCGGATAGGGGCTATTCACTCAGTTATTTTCGGTGGCTTCAGTGCACAAAGCATTGCCGACAGGCTGCAAGATGCCGGCTCCGAATTTGTGATTACCTGCGACGGAGCCTACCGTGGACCTAAGGACATACCGCTGAAGAATACGATCGATGATGCGCTGGCGGCTTGCCCTGCAGTGAAGCGGGTGATTGTATACCAGCGTACACACTGCCCGGTGAGCATGATAAAGGGGCGAGATGTATGGTGGCACGAAGAGCTACAGGCAGTCAGTGAAAGCAACCTGCCTGCCGAAGAAATGGATGCCGAAGACCCGCTGTTTATCCTCTACACATCCGGCTCTACCGGCAAGCCAAAGGGTGTAGTGCATAGCACTGCAGGGTACATGGTTTATGCTACTTATAGCTTTGTAAATGTATTTCAGGTGCAGCCGGGAGACATTCATTTTTGTACTGCTGATATAGGTTGGATAACCGGTCATACATACATCGTATACGGTGTGTTGTGTGCCGGTGGTACCTCGCTTATGTACGAGGGTATACCCACTTATCCCGATGCCGGCAGGTTGTGGGATATAGTAGACAAGCACCAGGCTACAATATTATACACTGCCCCTACTGCTCTCCGCAGCCTCATGGCACATGGCTTGCAGCCACTGGCCGGCAAGAGCCTCAGCAGTTTGCGGGTGCTGGGTACGGTGGGTGAGCCTATCAATGAGGAAGCATGGCACTGGTATGACGATCATATAGGTAAAAATCGCTGCCCTATAGTAGACACATGGTGGCAAACAGAAACCGGAGGTATTATGTTGTCGAATATTGCAGGAATTACGCCCGCAAAGCCCGGCTATGCCACTCTGCCGCTGCCCGGCATACAGCCGGTGCTTGTAGATGAGCAGGGGACTCTTATTTATGGTAATGACGTAAGCGGTAACCTATGTATCCGTTTCCCATGGCCGTCTATAGTGCGCACAACCTATGGCGACCACGAGCGGTGCCGCACTAATTATTTTGCTGCTTATGAGGGGCTGTACTTCACGGGTGACGGCTGCTACAGGGACGAAAATGGCATGTATCGCATTACCGGCAGAGTAGACGATGTGCTGAACGTGAGTGGACACCGTATCGGTACCGCAGAGGTAGAGAATGCCATAAACATGCACACTGGTGTGCTGGAGAGTGCAGTTGTGGGTTACCTGCACGATCTGAAAGGGCAGGGAATATATGCCTACATAATTATGCAGTCTATGCCCGATGATGCAGCCCACACTCAGGCAGATATACTACAAACCATTACGAGGGTGATAGGCGCCATAGCCCGGCCCGATAAGGTACAGTTTGTACATGGCCTGCCCAAAACCCGTAGCGGCAAAATAATGCGCCGTATACTGCGAAAAATAGCAGAGGGTGAAACCGATAACCTGGGCGATACCTCTACATTGCTCGATCCCGGTGTGGTGGAAGAGATAATGCAGGGGAAGGTCTAAATCACACAATTTCACCAAAAAGTAAAAGCTCCGGACAAACCGGAGCTTTTACTTTTTTTATTTTTACTTTTTTATTTTTAATAGTCCATTCCGCCCATTCCGCCTGGCATTCCGCCACCTGCTGGTGCAGCAGACTTTGGTTCTGGCTTGTCAGCTATTACACACTCAGTGGTGAGCAACATGCTGGCAATAGATGCAGCGTTCTCCAGTGCTATACGACCAACCTTGGTAGGATCAATAACGCCCGCAGCAAGCAGGTTTTCATACACTTCGGTCCTTGCATTGAAGCCGTAGTCGCCCTTGCCTTCACGCACTTTCTGTACTATGATAGATGCTTCAAGACCAGCGTTATTTACTATCTGGCGCAATGGCTCTTCCAGTGCACGACGCACTATAGCCACACCTGTTTTTTCGTCAGCGTTTTCTGTAGCCACATTAGCCAGAGAGTCTATAGCGCGAATGTATGCTACGCCACCGCCAGGTACTATGCCTTCTTCTACAGCAGCGCGTGTTGCATGCAGGGCATCGTCTACACGGTCTTTCTTCTCTTTCATTTCCATTTCAGATGCAGCGCCTATGTACAGTACAGCTACACCACCGCTCAGCTTCGCCAGACGCTCTTGTAGTTTCTCGCGGTCATAGTCACTGGTTGTAGACTCTATCTGTGATTTTATCTGACTTACACGGGCAGTGATATTTTCTTTTTCACCCTTGCCACCTACTACAGTAGTGTTGTCTTTGTCAATAGTGATGCTTTCTGCCTGACCCAGAGATGCTATAGTAGCGTTCTCCAGTTTGTAACCCTGATCTTCGCTGATTACGGTACCACCGGTAAGTACTGCTATATCCTGCAGCATTTCCTTACGGCGGTCGCCAAAGCCCGGAGCCTTCACGGCAGCAATTTTCAGAGATCCACGCAGTTTGTTTACAACAAGTGTAGCCAGTGCTTCACCATCTACATCTTCTGCTATAATCAACAGCGGACGTCCGCTCTGTACTACTGTCTCCAGTATTGGCAATATATCTTTAAGCGTGCTCACCTTCTTCTCATAGATGAGGATGTAAGGGTTCTGCAGCTCTACATGCATTTTCTCTGTGTTGGTCACAAAGTATGGGCTCAGGTAGCCGCGGTCAAACTGCATACCTTCTACTACTTCTACAGTAGTTTCAGTGCCTTTTGCCTCTTCTACTGTTATCACACCTTCGTTGCCCACTTTAGCCATTGCCTGTGCTATAAGTGCGCCTATTGTGCTGTCGTTATTGGCAGAAATAGATGCTACCTGCTCTATTTTCTTATTGTCGTTACCTACCTTTTCCGATTGTGATTTCAGGTTTTCTACAACAGCAGTTACGGCTTTGTCGATACCACGTTTCAGATCCATTGGGTTAGCGCCTGCTGCTACGTTTTTCAGACCTTCGCTGATGATAGATTGTGCCAGTACAGTAGCAGTAGTAGTACCATCACCTGCTATATCAGCAGTTTTAGATGCTACTTCTTTTACCATCTGCGCACCTATGTTTTCTATTGCATCTTCCAGTTCTATTTCTTTTGCTACGCTTACTCCATCCTTAGTAATAGATGGTGCACCAAATTTTTTCTCGATAACCACGTTACGACCTTTTGGTCCCAGTGTTACTTTTACTGCATCGGCCAGTATGTCTACGCCGCGTTTCATTCTGTTGCGTGCGTCAATATTGAAGAAAAGTTGTTTTGACATGATATTTAATTTTGACTCCTGCCTTTATATGGCAGGTGATGATTGTAGATTGTTTTTCTGAATTTTTTTAGTGTTGTTAGTCGGCCCCAAGAGTGGATCTAAGCACATCCGGATTAAATAACTGCCAAAATATCGCTCTCACGCATAATAAGCAGGTCTTCACCTTCAAAGCTTACTTCTGTGCCGGCATACTTGCCATATAATATAGCATCGCCTGGTTTTACAGTCATTGGCTCGTCTTTTTTGCCTGGGCCTGCAGCTACTACAGTACCGCGTTGTGGTTTTTCTTTAGCTGTATCCGGAATAATAATACCACCTGCAGTTTTTTCTTCAGCTGGAGCCGGTTTCACAATTACACGGTCGTGCAATGGGGTGATGTTCACATTTTTTGCCATAATCTCTGATTTATTTTATTAAAATGTTTGGTTTGTCTTATCACCAACACATTTTATGCCACAGCGTTTTAAGTGACTATAAGGGCAATTTTTGGCAGAAATTAGCGACTTTTTCTACTTGTGTGTGTAATTTTTGGCAGAAATGATTGTGTGATATTTGTTATGTGATTTCATTTTGACAGTCGGGTACTTATCTGCTATACACCAAATAGGATTGGAAAGCTCATTAACATTTGTCAACCCGTCACATTGGTGCATGTCTACTTTTACAGTCACTTCATATTGGATATCTTAAATTCTATTTTTATTCTTTTCAAAGCCAAATCAAGTTATTTTTTCCATATTTCGGAAATTAATTCCGCTCTGCGGAAGATTGGCATACCATTTCAGTTTTCAATACGTTGAAAATCAATTACTTATGTTTCTGGCACGTGTTTGGTAATATACCTTTCAAACAAACAAACAAACCTGCCTGCGGCAGGCAGGCTAAAACAATCTAAACTAAACTAAAATGAAAAACATCTTCAAGTCAATCGCAATCGCTTCAGTAGCAGTAATAGGATT
>JAIOYR010000068.1 GCA_021740995.1 Taibaiella sp. | reverse complement strand
GGTTCAGTATAGTATACAATGCCGTAGCAGCATGCCCCTTCGACAGGATAAAATTATCCTCCTGATTTTTGTATTTGAGTATACTTACAAGCAAATCTATGCAACTAAGAGAACAACCAATATGACCCGAACCTGCACCAAAGTGCAATTCGAGAATTTTTAGCCGCAGCTTCCCTTGTAGTTGTTTTTGTTCTATTTCTGATATTTCCATATATTTAACTGAAAATCAATTCAAAGGTATACTTTTTTATAGCACTTAAAAAGGGTGCGTCACATAAGTTGTTGTTAGATTAAGCCCTTCTTTGTACTTTGGCACAATATAAAATACTTATACTGTGTCGTCAAAAAAAAGGCAGCATCAACCGGATAGCCCAAAAGCAACAGCAACGCCTGTGCAAACGCCAATAACGGAAACAACAGATTTTCTGGATACTTTGGGCAGTAAGGCGGTATTTATACTGCTTGGCTTGTTGTTTCTGATGGCATTTGTGGTCTACAAAGACTATCTACTTTTCCATAATGCCTACTTTTTCAAGGATATTGGCAGCGATTCATACAATTACTCTTATGCTGCTACCTATGGTGTTGCCGACTATATAGCCCGGCATGGTATGCCCGGCTGGTCGTTTAATATGGGTATGGGGCAGAGCATTTTCCCTTTCTTCCTCCGCGATCCGTTTGATATTTTTCTCTACATGGGCGGCAAAGACAATATTGTATATGCTACTGCCTACAAGGAATTTGCTAAAGTGATACTCAGCGGGTTGGTATTCTATTATTACCTCAAGGCACTCAACCTATCTTCTTTTACATCCGTCATTGGCAGCCTGTTTTTTGCTTTCTGCGGATTTATGATTTTGGGCGGCGGCTGGTACTTCTTCTCTTTTGAAGCCTTCAATCTCGCAGTTCTGTTATTGGCATTCGAGCATTTTTTGTCAAAAGGCAAGTGGTATCTGTTTCCTGTTGGCATTGCACTTATTGCTATGTCGCAGCCTTTTAACCTGTATGTGTATGGGCTGTTTCTGGCAGGCTATACCGCATTGCGACTGGTACAGACCGGCAACTACAATCTAAAAACCGGCAGTATGTTTCTGGCAAAACTGGCAGGTTTGGGTGCTTTAGGTCTAATGCTGGCAGGGCCGTTCCTGCTGGAGAATGTAGTGCAGTTGCTGGAAAGCCCCCGCGGCAGCGGCAACACTTCTTATGCCGGCATACTATCTTCAGTACCTGTCTTTGGCACCGTAGATATGTTTCAGTTTGGCACTGCCGTAATGCGTTTCTTTTCAAGCGACATACTAGGGGCTGGCACCAACTTCAAAGGCTGGCAAAACACACTGGAGGCTCCGCTGTTTTATTGTGGCCTGCCGTGCCTGTTGCTCATGCCACAGGTGTTTCCTTTTCTGGAGAAAAGAATCAGGTTGTTCTTTATTCTGTTTCTTGCAATTTGGTTTATACCGGTGATATTCCCCTACTTCCGCTATGCATTTTGGTTATTTACCGGCGACTACTACCGGGCCTACTCTATAGTGCTGGCAATGTTTGTGATGTACTATTCCCTGCTGGCGTTAGATAACATAATAAAACACAGAAAGATTAACCTCATCATACTGCTGGTTACAGTAGCTATATTGTTTCTGCTGCTCAACTATCCGTTTTTTCCTGATACAGAGGCAATCAACTCACCTGTATTTACGTTTGTGAGCCTGCTACTGCTGGTATATGCTGCATTGCTGTATTTTATGGGAAGAGTGCAGAGCCCTGCCTACCTCAAGTATGTATTGCTGGGCGTGGTAGCACTGGAGCTCATGTATATGTCGGGGATATCTGTAAATGACCGTGACCCGCTGACTGCTGAGGATATTGAGCAGAGAAAAGGCTACAACGACTATACAATGGACGCCATAAAATTCATCAACAATCAGGATAAATCTTTTTTCCGGATTGATAAAAGTTACGCATCATCTCCTGCTATCCATTATTCACTCAATGATGCACTGGCTCAGGAGTTCAGAGGCACCAGCGGTTACAACCCTTTCAACCAGCTATACTACATCCGCTACCTGCAGCTTATGGGTATTTCTGACAAAAACAACGAGCAGGAGTCGCGCTGGGCAAGAGGGCTGATGAGCCGCCCTATACTGGAATCTGAAAACAGGGTGAAATACATGCTGGCCAAAAACGACGCCATGCCTATGTGGCGGGCCACAGGTGACTCAATTGCGAGGTTTGGCGACGTAACAGTGTACAGAAATAAATTCCTGTTGCCATTTGGTTATACCTACAAGCAATATATAAAAGAGAGTGTTTTTGATAAATGTCCCCTTAATCAAAAGGACTTTATATCGCTGAGGGCTTGTGTGATAAAAGATGAGGAGGTAAATCTGGTAAAAGGACTAACCGAGTTTCAGCTAAGAGATACGATACCACAAACTGCTTTCAATTTTGATATTTATCAGCAAGGTATCAATGAGCTGGGTAAGGAAAGCATGGTTACGGAAAAATTTGAGGATGCGCACATAAGCGGTAAGATAAATGTGAGTGAAAACAAAATGCTTTATTTGTCTGTACCTTACGACGATGGCTGGCAACTAAAGGTAGATGGTAAACCGCGGGATAAAGAAATAGTTTTTGCAGGTATGACAGGTATAATGCTCTCCCCTGGCCAGCATACCATAGAGATGGTGTACGAACTTCGCTACTTCAGTAAAGGGCTTATAATGTCCTTGTTAGGGCTGGTTTTGTGTGTTGTGCTATGGTTTCTGCTAAGAAAAAACAATGCTCCAAAAACAATTGCCACCCCCGTATAGTACCGTTTTCTTAGGAAGGATGTCAAAATAACTCCCACCAATTTTGCTGTTCTTTCCTCTTTCTGCTTCGTTGCAAAAGTCCTTAAATAGTTCACTATTCTCAGATTTTGCGCCTCGCATAAATAATAAATAACTATCAAACTTAGTGGGACTTATTTTGACATCCTTCCTTATTTTTACCGATATGAAGTTTTTATTTTTCTTATTTTCTCTGGTCTTCTTCTGTACATCGGGCTACAGCCAACTATCAAAACCCACAGCACCTACAGCCAAAGAACTGGCTGCGGTGAAAGCGCTGGCTGCAAAGGGCAATGCCGATGCATTGTACACCATGGGGCAGTATTCCTACTATGGCATCGGCACCGTAAAAAGCTACCCGACAGCTATTAAATGGCTGACAAAAGCGGCAGCAAAAAACAATGTAAATGCTATGCTGCTGATGGGGGGCATGTATGAAGAGGGAATAGGTGTAAAGAAAGACCCGGTGAAGGCACTGGACTGGACTAAAAAAGCGGCACTGAAGGGCAGTGTGGAAGCTGCCTATGAACTTGGCGAAATGTACGAAAACGGCAACGGCGTGCCTGCAAGTATGCCAGAAGCTGTAAAATGGTATAAGATAGCTGCTGAAAAAGGCGATCCGGATGCAATGATGGCATTGGGATTTGCCTATATGGAAGGTGATGGCGTGCCCGCAGACAGAACAGCAGGATACGACTGGTTTGTGAAGGCTGCCGCCACCGGAGACCCTATAGCAATGCGCTACCTGGGCGACTACTTTGCGCAGAGCGACATGGGCAACGATTGTAAAAAAGCATTAGAATGGTACATGAAGGCTGCTGATGCCGGCGACAGCATATCTGTAAAGCCCGTAGGTGTGATAGTAATGAAGGATGAATGTGTGGGAATAGACAAGGAAGCTATGGCATTATGGATGAAAAAACATGCTGACAATAACAATCCGGAAGCATGCTTCTACATGGGTGGCTTTTATGTGGTAGGTGTAGGTGTAAAGAAGAATGCCGGAAAGGGAATGGAAATGCTGGTAAAGGAAAGGGAGCTAAGCAACTATACGGGTGCAGAGCGCAACTACTCTACCAACAATCTTTTTACATTGTATAATTCCGGAGAACTGAAGGAAGAACAACAGGCAAAACTGCTGGACTGGTTTGAGAAAACTGCTGTAAAAACCAACGACGACGAAATGATGGGCGTAATAGCTAACATATACATCAATAAGGAAAAAGCAATAGGGAATGACTATCGCAAGGGGCTGGACTGGGCAATGAAGTCAGCCGACAGAGGCAATCCCGGTGGCTGTTTCTGGTTAGGGTTTATTTACGCAAAAGGATTAGGCGATATAAAGAAGAACGATGCAAAAGCATTTACCTGGATGCTGAAATCTGCCCAAAAGGGTGATAAAGATGCGATGAAAATGGTGAGCGAATTTTATGAGTACGGCACCGGCACAGAGCGCGATAAAACAAAGGCGCAGGAGTGGAAAGCAAAGGCGGAAACAGAAGAATAATGTACCTTTACCGTCGCTGCCACATTGATTTTGGGTATAAATGCTGCATGATGCAATGGGTAGTTGTTGCACATTTTTAACTGCGTTATAATAATGCTTGCGTTAGTTGTAACTCAACTCAAAATCTGAACAAATGAACACCCTGTTAAAGACCTTCGTTCTACTCACACTTGTTTTGTCTTCCCATACCCTGCGGGCTACTGTACGCAAAGTGTTTTTTATCGGCAACAGCTATACCTACAGTAATAGTATGCCCGATATGTTTCGCGATTTTGCAACTGCCAAAGGTGACACATTGATATATGCGATGTCTGCGCCCGGCGGGCATACCTTTCAGCAGCACACTACCAATGCTACTACCATTACCGGAATTTTTTCGCAGGCATGGGATGTGGTAGTGCTGCAGGAGCAGAGCCAGCGACCATCTTTCCCGCTCGCACAGGTGGCTGCCGATGTTTACCCCTATGCCACAAGGCTGGATAGTTTTATACATGCCAATGACACCTGCACCCAAACCATGTTTATGATGACGTGGGGGCGGCGTAATGGGGATGCAATGAACTGCCCCGGCTACCCTGCGGTGTGCACCTATGAGGGTATGCAGGTAAGGCTGCGCGAAAGTTATATACAAATGATGCAGGATAACAACGCTATCATGGCGCCCATGGGCTCTGCATGGAAAATAGTGATAGACAGCTTTCCGGCAATAGATCTTTACCAGACAGATAGTTCACACCCATCTGTAGCGGGTTCTTATCTGCAGGCATGTGTAATGTATGCTTCGGTCTTTCACCGCAATGCGAAGGGCTGCAGCTATCTGGGCGGACTATCTGCAACCACTGCTCAGACACTGCAACGGATAGCCGACAAAGTGGTACACGATAGCCTGACACAGTGGGCGCAGTATGGGCGCTACCCCTACCCCCGATACAGCTATACACAGCCTGCAGCCAACACCATAACATTTAGCAACCAGTCTTACAAGGCTGCCAGCTACCATTGGGCTTTGGGCGATGGTAGTACGGATACAGCTGCAAACCCCTCGCACACCTATCTTACTGCCGGCGTTTATACAGTATCCTTTACTGCATCCAATGACTGCTTTACCATTACACGCAAAGACACCATACATGTGGGAATCCCGACTGGTATTCAGGAAACGTCCTTGTTTAATGAAATTAAAATAGCACAGAGCGCCGGCGGAAAGGTTACCTTCCTGATAACCGGTGAAAAGCAGTGGGATAAAATCGAGGTCATGGACATTAATGGCAGTATTATCAGGAAATACACGACAGGAACCCAGCCGATAACAGACGTATTTGTGCCGGGTTTTTATTTTTACAGAGCCTCGTCTATAGAAACTGGCAGATGGGTGATGGGTCGGTTTGTGACCTACTAATGTTAGCCAATATATACTACCGGCACTTTGAGGCTGAGCAAAGAAATAGTATGGTACTTGGTAAAGGTGCTGAAAAGCAGCTGAATACACTCTACTAATATTCTAACTCCGAAATATATTTTAAACCATTTTTAAATAAATACAAAATTATATAAAAATTTCGGGTTACCTTTTTCCTGTTGTGGTATAAACCCGTATAACCAACTAAAAAACAAGATTATGAAATTAGTAAAACTTAGCGTATTCGCTCTTACAATGGGTCTTTTTGTAGCATCATGCGGTAGCGGAAGCAACGAAGCAGCAACTGAATCTACTGAAACGACAACAACAACTACAACAGAAGCACCAGCAGCTGAACCAGCACCAGCTGCTCCGGTAGATTCTACAACAACAACGACTACCACTACAACAACTGAGACTGCTCCAACTAACTAATTTCGCTATTAGTACTGTGAAGAGCAAAAAAATAACCATCCTTCGGGGTGGTTTTTTTTGTGACTAACAGCTAAAATGACATTTAATTATTTATATGTTATTGAATTATAGCCATTTACATATTCAATGATAAATATTTAAAAATCACGGGTTACCTTTTTTCAAGTGAGGTATAAATGTGCATAACCATCTAAAACAAAACGTTATGAAATTAGTAAAATTAAGCGTATTCGCTCTTACAATGGGTCTTTTTGTTGCATCATGCGGAAGCGGAAGCGGCGAAGCTACAACTGAAACTCCAGCTGCAACTGAAGCTCCTGCTGCAGAAGCTGCTCCAGCTCCAGAAGCTGCTCCAGCTCCAGCTGCAACTGATTCTGCTGCTGCTGCTACTCCAGCTGCTCCAGCTGAAGCTGCTCCAGCTAGCCACTAATTAAGAGTGACTGCTGAAAAAAATAAAACCATCCGCCTCGGCGGATGGTTTATTTTTTGTACCAATGTCAGGGAAAAATATTCTCAGCTAATTCCTAAACAAGTCGCACCCAAATCAGGTTCTCAACTACTTACTTATTGAGTTCTATGGGCAACACTATCACTTTGCCCTCTCTGAGTAGGGAAACTTCAGTTTTTTGACCGGGAGCAAATTTGCCGAGCGCCTCCATATAACTCTGCATGCCGGTTATCTTGTGCTCACCCAGGCGGGTAATAATATCACCCGCCTTTACACCAGCTTTTATAGCAGGGCGGTTTTCTGTAACACCGTCTACTCGCACACCACCAGCATCAAATGTGTAATCCGGCATAATACCCAAAGACACCTTAAATCGGGTTTTACCTACCGTAGCCTGTTTAGTAACTGTGTATTTTGGTTTTGCATTTGCTTTATCCATCCTGGCTACTATCCTGCTCACATAATTAATAACCTGCACTTCGCCCGGATAGTTAATAAGATCGGCTTTGTCTGATGGTTTATGGTAATCTTTGTGCGTACCTGTAAATAAGAACAAAACCGGAATACCAGCGTTGTAAAAGCTGGTATGGTCTGATGGCCCTACTCCGGCACTATCTATTATAAGTTTGAAATCACTGCCGGCAAGACTTACGGCATCTACCCATGAGGGAGAAGTGCCTACACCACCCAAGGTAAGACCATGTGTACTGTCATTTAGTCTGCCCACCATGTCCATATTTATCATATAAGCGATATCACTACTGTCTAGTTTTTGTTCTTTTACAAATGCTTTTGACCCATACAAACCCAGCTCCTCGCCAGAGAAGTGGACAAACAGGTAATTGTAATTTTTTAGTTTTTTGTTTTTAATCCATCTTGCCATTTCCAGCAGCGCCGCAGTACCGCTGGCATTATCATCGGCACCATTGTGAATCAGGTGTTCTTTGGCGGCATTAGCATGCAGGCTGTTATGATCCTCGCCGTAACCCAGATGGTCGTAGTGCGCACCGAGCACTACCGTATACTTTGCATTATTATCGATATAAGCTGCAATATTGTAACTACTGCGTTCTGTTTTGGATATATTGATGTCTGTATATATGCTGAGGCCACCCTTGCCTGTAACCCGTTCTGTTACAACTTTATTGTAGGTCTTATTGTTTATAAATACTGCCGGGATATCTACAGGCTCATATTCCGTATTCCGGTTAAATGTGGGCTCATACTTGCTGCCATAGCCATCAAAAAAAATCACCGCTGTTGCTCCCTGCTTTGCGGCTTCGCGGCATTTCTCGAATGCTACTTTTTCCCAGTCGAAGTGTGGATTATCTGCATCTTCCTTGCTTGCATATATCGGCAACATCCAGGCACTACCCTGCTCCATGAGGTCGGGCAGAATGTCGCTGGCAGCCTTTTTATTGGCACTAAACGGCATGGGAAACCCATCTTCATTACAATGGATGTCTACATTATTGATAGTAATACGGGTAGCAGGATTTACTTCTTTTCCAAAGGTGAAACGGAAGGGGTGATAATAAGTACTCCTATAGGGAGCGATCCTCATCTGCTGATAACGTTGCTCTATATATGCAGCCGCTTTTTGCTCACCTTCTGTACCAGTACGCCTTCCTTCGAGCGAATCGGAAGCAAGAAACCCGATATCTGCCTGCAGTTGCTTAATCAATTTTTTATCTGCCTTGCTCTGTGCAAATGTTACGGGAATCGCAACAATGAATGAGGCAACAAATACCAAAGTAAAACAACGCGTAATCATATCAGTTTTTGAATCACAAATGTACATATTATGTGTTGTGGTTGGGTGGTATAGCTGCTATACTTGTAAAAGAATTTAAAAAAAACCGCCCTGGTTAGGGGCGGCTGGTTGTGAATTTGTAATACTATATAGATACTTACTAATTCCTGAAACTTGAAAAACTATCAATTACACTATGATGCCTGCCTGAGCGCGTTTGGCTCACTTACTATTATCAGTCCGGGAGTGTCTGCCGGCGCTGCTTCCAGACTGCTGGTAGGCATTACTATTTGTAGATCGGTGATATCCTTGAGCTGTGGCAACTGAGATGGTGAATTGATACCGAGATAATCCATAAAGTTTTTGGAGGTATTATAAATGAGCGGCTTGCCCACCATATCCTCATTACGGCCCGAAATAACTATCAACTCTTTTTCCAGCAGCTTCTGTATGCTGTAATCTGCACTTACACCACGTATATATTCTATATCGCTCTTGGTAATAGGTTGTTTGTAAGCAATGATAGAAAGTGTTTCCATAGCAGCATTAGACAGCTTTTTGATGTGCTTGTCGCCATTGAGCTGTAATACAGTTTTGTGGAATGCTTTTTTAGTAAGAAACTGAAAACCGCCTCCTATTTCCTTAAGCTGGAAAGGGTAATAGTCAACATCATATTTCTCACGTATAGCATCGAGGCAGGTAGAGATACGGTCTGTTTCTACAACTGTTTCCAATGCCTGACCCAATATTTCTGTCATCTCAATTTGAGTGAGTGGACGCTCGCTCGCAAAAATGAGTGCCTCTACATGTGGCATTAATTGTTCTATATCCATTGCGTACAGCTTTTACTAATTTCTTTACCGAAAGTACCACACATTGAGATGACAGCACAAATTAGTAATGCACAGGTGTGAATAACTATCCCACATGTTTTAAAGCGGTAGTTATAAATGGGATGCGGAGAATGCAAACACGTTCAGAAAAAGCGCCATGCACTGGGGTGAAGTAAAAAAGCAATGATTAACACCCCAGCATTTCCAAATCCGGAAAGCATTTCCTGATTTTAGAAAATAGGAGCAGCAGTTAACATATCAAATCGTTGATAATCAGACACTTATATTACTGGCACGTGTTTAGCAATATACTTCTCGAACAATCAAAAAAACAACTAAAAATGAAAAACATCCTCAAGTCAATTGCAATCGCATCAGTAGCAGTAATCGGATTCTCTAACGCGTCTTTCGCTCAGGCAACAGCAACAGCATCTGCATCTGCCAATATCATTACTCCTATTACAATAGTAAAGACAGTAGATATGAACTTCGGTAACGTAGCCGTATCCGCAACCCTCGCAGGTACGGTCATCATGACCCCGGCAGGTATCCGTACCACGGGCGGCGCAGGAGGTGTTACACTACCTGCTACTACCGGTACCGTATCGGCAGCCAGCTTCACTGTATCCGGCAGCGCGAGCTACACTTACGATATCACATTGCCATCTACGGCTACCATCACCGATGGTGCATCTCATAACATGACGGTAAATGCTTTCACCAGCACACCATCAGCTACCGGCACACTAAGTGCAGGTGGTACAGAAACACTAACTGTAGGTGCTACCCTGAACGTATCAGCAGCACAGGCAGCAGGCACTTACACCAACGCAACTGCAGTACCGGTAACTGTAAACTATAACTAATCAAACAAAGAAGTTTCATATCGTTTTGAACGCCTCCGCAATCCGGAGGCGTTTTCTTTTGTGAAAGCAGCAGAAAATGGGTATCTTCATATAGACGAAAAGCAATCGGTGATGAAATTAGTTTTCATGTTTTTGTTTTCTTGTATCACATTTACTGCTTTATCACAAAGCATTGGTCAAAGTATACATCTACCTTATAAGCCATATTATTCAAAAGCTGAAGCTTGTGTTGGTATCAATGGGACAGTACTTTTTTACCTTCCAAACTATCTAGAAACCGCATTCAAAATCTCCGAAGACGGTAATAATGCTTCACGGGTTTGCTATATAATAGATGGGGTCTCAGTTGATTCTGATCTTTTACTATCTGATAATTATCCCGATTGGGGGACATACTATTTTCCAGAAGAAATTCCCTCATTCCCATTTAATACAATATACAATAGAACCGATTTTGACATAATGCCCTATTATACAATTAATGAGATCGCAGCCACAAATCCTTGCGTGCGTCAATTGCAAAAAGGTGACAGATTGAATATAAGAAATGGTGGTGAGGAAGGAACACTGTATGTGCTGGATGGGGTGACATTGATGCGGTAGAATTTACAAAATGCCCTTCAGTATGATAAATAATACATAAAAGGCTTTAGCCAAAATTCACATCGACGGTTGCGCACTTTTCTTCCGGTTCCCCCATTAGCGGTTTCGGCTGAAGCCATTCACAATTTACCATGTATACCCCGACCTAAAGTTCGGGCCTTTGAAAGGTATATTTTATAAATGTGCGATTTGTCATGCACCCATTGAAAATACAGAACCTGCCAGCTGTGTAGGGGTACATTTCTTTGGTCAAAAACTTTTGCCTTACCTTAGCAGTATGCCTGAAAAGAAACTCTTTCTGCTCGATGCTTTTGCACTCATATTCCGCGCTTATTATGCGCTGATACGCAATCCTCGTATTACTACCAAGGGAAAAAACACCAATGCCCAGTTTGGGTTTACATCTACCCTCTTGGATCTCATCAATAGGGAAAAACCTACACATCTGGCAGTAGTGTTCGACACATCGGCACCCACTGAGCGGCATACCGACTTTGCTGCCTACAAGGCCAACAGGCAGGAGACACCGGAAGACCTGAGTGCTGCGGTGCCTGATATCAAGCGCATCATCAGGGGCTTCAACCTGCCGTGCCTGGAGTTGGATGGCTATGAGGCTGATGACATAATAGGGTCGCTGGCATTGGAAGCGGCAGAACTGGGCTATACTGTATATATGGTAACACCTGATAAGGACTATGGGCAGGTGGTGCGGGAGAATGTATACATATACAAGCCGGCTACGGGAGGTAATGATTTTGAGATAATGGGCGAAAAGGAAGTATGCGCCAAATGGGGCATAAAGCGGGTAGACCAGGTGATAGATATGCTGGGACTAATGGGCGATGCGGTAGACAACATACCCGGCATACCCGGCGTGGGCGAAAAGACTGCCTCCAAGCTACTGGCCGAATACGACACTTTGGAAAACATTCTCTCCAATGCTGATAGCATCAAAGGTGCTATGGGCGAAAAGATACGTAACGGTAAAGATCTCGCAATAATGTCTAAGAAACTGGCTACCATCATCACCAATGTGCCAGTACCGTTTCATGCGGAGGACTTCAGAGTGAAGGAGCGCAATGTAGCAGAGCTCACAGAAGTGTTCAATGAGCTGGAGTTTCGTGCGCTTGCCAAGCGTGTGTTTGGTCCCGATAGTTATCGGGAGGCGGGAGCCAGTGCACCGGTGAGCACAGATCTCTTTGGCAACCCCATACAACAAAAGAAAGGGGTGACAACAACCGCAGCTGCCGTTGCAGCACCGGACACGCAAACCGGATCGGAAACGGAAGATACAGAGGACATACCGGCGGGTAACTATGCCACCATAGACACCACGCCACACAACTACCAACTGGTAAGCACAGATGCCGAGATAACCAATCTGCTGCAACTGCTAAGCGCGCAAAAGGAAATATGCTTTGACACAGAAACAACAGATATAGATGCCAACCTCGCAGAGCTGGTGGGCATGAGTTTTAGTTGGGAGAAAGGCACAGGATATTTTGTAGCAGTACCTGCAGAGCGCGATGGGGTGATAGCGATTCTGGACCGTTTCAGACCACTGTTTGACAACCCGATAATACTATGGATAGGCCAGAACATAAAGTATGACATGATCATGCTGAAGTGGTATGGCTATGCCCTGAAGGGCAATATCTATGATACCATGCTGGCCAACTATGTGATAGACCCCGATGGTAAGCGCAGCATGGATATGATGGCTATTAAATATCTGCATTATCAGCCGGTATCTATAGAGACACTAATAGGTAAAAAAGGTAAGGGGCAGGGCACTATGCGCGATGCTCCGCTGGATGCTGTGAAGGAATATGCTGCCGAGGATGCCGACATTACGCTGCAACTGAAAGCCGCCTTCGACCCGCTGCTGAAAGAAAAGCAAGTAGACCAGGTTTTTGAAAAGGTGGAGAACCCGCTGGTGCCTGTGCTGGTAGACATGGAATATGAGGGAGTGAACCTGGATGTGGGCTTTCTGAAATTGTACTCAAAAGACCTGGAAACAGACATCAGGAAAGCGGAAGAAAACATCTACAACCATGCCGGTGTGAAGTTCAACATAGGCTCGCCAAAACAACTGGGTGAGGTACTGTTTGAAGTAATGAAAATAGATGCCGGGCAGAAGAAAACCAAGACCGGACAGTATGCCACCGGAGAAGAAATATTGCAGAAGATACGCCACAAGCATCAGGTAGTAGAGGATATACTTGCCTATCGGGAACTGACGAAACTAAAGAGTACGTATGTAGATTCGCTGCCGGGGCTGATAAACCCTAAAACGAACAGGCTGCATACCAGTTACAACCAGGCTGTAGCGGTAACGGGCAGGCTGAGCAGCAACAACCCCAACCTGCAGAACATACCCATACGTACCGACCGTGGCAGAGAGATACGCAAGGCTTTTATACCCCGCGATAGCGGGCACAGGCTGGTATCTGCCGACTACTCGCAGATAGAGCTACGCATAGTAGCAGCCATAAGCGGCGATGAGAATATGATAGCGGCATTCAAAGACAATAAAGACATACACACGGCTACTGCTGCCAAGGTATACGGTATAGATGAGGCGGATGTAACCAAGGATATGCGCCGGGCTGCAAAGGCGGTGAACTTCGGTATCATATACGGGCAGTCTGCCTTTGGGCTGGCAGAGAACATAGGTGTGAGCCGCACCGAGGCAAAGACAATAATAGACAACTATTTTACACAGTATCCTTCTATCAAGAAGTATATGGACGGCTCGGTGAACTTTGCCAAGGAGCATGGCTATGTGCAGACCGTAATGGGGCGTAAACGCTGGCTAAAGGACATATACTCTGCCAACTTCACCGTGAGGGGCTATGCCGAGCGAAATGCCATAAACATGCCGATACAGGGCACGGCTGCCGACATGATAAAGCTGGCAATGATAGTGGTGCACCGTGAGCTGAAACAGAGAGACGACCTGAAAGCCCGCATGATACTGCAGGTGCATGATGAGTTGGTGTTTGACGTGCCGGAAAATGAGGTGGAAGAAGTGAAGGCAATCATCAAAACATCTATGGAACATGCTATGCCACTGCCACATGGTGTGCCTACAAGTGCAGAGACTGGTAGCGGGAACAACTGGCTGGAGGCGCATTAGAAAGGTTTCACCGCAGAGACGCAAAGAGAAGTTGAAAAACAGTTAAATTTATTCTCCCATCTTGTCTGCAGTTAGAGGGGTAAGGAAGCAAAGGTTAAAACTTAAAACTATATGGAATACAGAAAAATGGGGAATACGGGATTGCAACTGAGTGTGCTGTCTTATGGGTCGTGGGTTACATTTTCACGTCAGGTAGATGATGGCGCATCTGACCGGCTGATGGGGCTGGCCTATGATAACGGCATCAACTTCTTTGACAATGCGGAGGCCTATGAGGGCGGCAGGAGTGAGGAGATAATGGGGCGCACGCTGAAAAACAAAAACTGGGATCGCACCTCTTACTGTATCTCCAGCAAGGTATTCTTTGGGCTGTATGGCAAGAACAATAAGCCCAACCAGCATGGCCTGAGCCGCAAACATATAACAGAGGCTTGCCACGCTGCGTTGCGCCGTATGCAGTCGGACTATCTGGACCTGTACTACTGCCACCGCCCAGACCCTGATACCCCAATGGAAGAAGTGGTGCGCACTATGAACATACTGATACAGCAGGGCAAAATACTGTACTGGGGCACCAGCGAGTGGAGTGCTGCTGAGATAATAGATGCACATAAGGTGGCCAAAGAACTGGGACTGATACCACCGGCGGTGGAACAACCACAGTACAACCTGTTTGAACGGGTGAAAATGGAGCAGGACTACCTGCCTGTTTTTGACAAGTATGGCATGGGCACTACTATCTGGAGCCCGCTGGCAAGCGGACTGCTCACCGGCAAGTATAACAATGGCATACCCGAGGGCTCAAGGCTGGCACTGGAAAACTATGTGTGGCTGAAAGACCGTATGATGCAGGATGATAAACTGGAAAGCGTAAAAAAACTGGCTAAGGTAGCAGATGAGCTGGGAACATCGCTGGCTACACTATCTATAGCATGGTGTGTACACAATCCTAATGTAACTACTGCCATACTGGGTGCCACAAAGGAAAGCCAGCTTACCGAGAACCTGAAAGCCCTGGAGGTGTATACGCAACTAACGCCGGAGATAATGAAGGAAATAGATGAGGTGATGGGGACTAGGCCTTGAACGTAAATAGTATCAGGAATTGTTATTTTAACTCTTGTGAGGGGGAGTATCCTCTCAGATACCATTACATGATACTATCCTGACAGTTTCTATTGAAATTAGCCCTTACCTTTGCAGCGGTGGTGAATATAGCAACGATATCAGGAAAAAAGCCGGGCATAGCAGAGCGATTTGCAGGTGATGGCTGCCGTGTGCTGAACACTGCCGTGATTGCTGTAAACAATATAGTAGCTGCCGAGCGGCTGGATGTGGTATTGCCCGATGACAATCTGCAAGACGACAGGGGCATGTTGTATCTATACCCAATAGACGACAATAAGTACTGTCTGCACCTTTGCTATCTGGAATATGCTGCGGATGAAGAGAACAATATTGCTGCAATATACTCTATCCGGTTTCTACCCGATTTCTTTAACCAATACCCTGCCGAAATGCTGATAGCCAATCAGCCATTCCGGTTTGATGAAACTACCGAGCAGCAGTTTTCGGTATGCGCACAGGCACGCACATTGCTGTCGCAACTGGAGGCCACTTCTTCCACTGCATCATTGTTCATAAATTCATTGCAGCGCAGCGAGGCTGCTATGCAGCTGCTGCGCCGTGCGCTGGAGTGTATCACTGCACCATTTACTACCTGCCAGGTGCCTGCCTGCCGGTTTCTGGCATACGAGGGCGAGCGGGAAAAAATAATGGCTGCTATGCAGATAGTAGAGGAGCATATAGACCAGCCACACACTATACGTGAGCTGTCGCGCAAGGTAGGCATGAACGAGTGTTATCTGAAAAAAGGCTTTAAAGCACTGGCAGGGAAAACCATACATGAATACCAGCAAAATCTGCGCATCTCCAAGGCAAAAATATTGCTGCAAACAGAGGGCCAATCGGTAACAGATGTAGCCAACACACTAGGCTATAGCAGCATTTCTCATTTCAGCACAGCCTTCAAAAAAGTTACCGGTATGAAGCCGTGTGAGTTGCTGGCTTAATAACTCGCCAACTATGGCTCATTTCGGCATCGGCATAACATAGCCAGGCTCTAACAAATACTCGATCCTGGAGATAATGAAGTTAGATTTCCTATAATCCCGACACATGCTCAAACTATCCGGCATCCCTGTTTACAGGGAGCTGGAAATACCGGATACCCGTTACCTGAAAGGAATATATAATAGCTACTTTTGGCCTACAATTTAATTGTTTGCATTTATGAAGTATATCTTGTTGATATTGCTATCGCTGCCGCTTTCATTACTTGCCCGAAAAGAAGGTCAGGAGCAGTTAGATTCGCTGTTGAGTACCCTACCAAACCAAAAAGAAGACACGAATAAGGTGAAGGTACTTAGTACTATATCTTTTCTGGATTACCAGTACAACCCTGAGCAAGGATTACAATACGGAAACGAGGCGCTGGTACTTGCGAAAGCCCTGGGCTGGAAACCCGGGATGGCTAATGCCTACAATGCCGTAGGTGCAAACTGGCAAATGCTGGGGGATGGGAAAAAGTCATTGGAGTGTTTTATGAGTTCCCTGAAGATAAATGAAGAACTGAATGACAAGACCGGCATAGCACAAAGCCTTGGGAATATAGCCCTGGTTTATTCCCTCGAAGGCAACTCAGCAATGAGCCTGCAATACCTGTTTAAGGCACTCCGTATATTCGAAGAGCTGAACGATAAAGATGGCATAGCCACACAATACATAAATATAGGCGCATTGTATGACGAGCAGAATAATGCAGCTAAGGCGTTAATGTATGATACACTTGCTCTGCGGATATTCAGGGAAATGGGCGATAAGGCGGCGATAGCCAACCAGCTGGGCAATATCGGCAATGTGTATATGAGCCTGAAAAAATACGATGATGCATTAGCGTGTTTTCAGGAATCGCTGAGTCTTAATGAAGAGCTGGGCAATAAAGCCGGTACCGCCCGCGACCTGTCTAACATCAGCACCTATTATGGCAAAATGCGGGACTACGTAAAAGCACTGGAAACACAGTTGAGCGCGCTCAAAATATTTGAAGCCATGGGGTATGAACTGGGCACAGGGCTTGCCGAAGCGAATGTAGGTACTTACTATTACGATATAGCGCTAAACCTTGACAAATTTGCAGCAAAATCTATCGTACCAAAAGATAAAAAAAGCTGCTTGCAACTGGCAGAGTATCACTTGCAACGGGGCATAGCGTTGGTGATGAAGAATGATAATCTGCAACAGCTGGCTTTTGCTTATAAAAGTCTGTCTGGCACACAGGCGGAAATGGGAAACTATAAAGATGCGCTGGAGAACTTTAAGAATTACAGTAAAATCAACGACTCCCTATTTTCTATAGAAAACAACAAGAAGATACAGAACCTCGAAAATCAGCGCGAACTGGACCTGAAGGAAAGCAAAATAAAAATACTGTCGCAGGAGAACAACATGAAGGACTTGAGAGCTGCTAAAGATAAGCAGACCCGTAGGGCGCTGGTAGGTGGCATAGGAATGGTAGTAGTCATAGCCATATCGCTGGTGATGTATTATGTGCGCAAGCAAAAAAACGATAAACTGATAGCTAATGAACGAATAAATACACTACTTAAAGATCAGGAGTTGAAATCTGTAAGCAGTATGCTGGAAGTTCAGGAGCAGGAACGAAAACGCATAGCAGCAGATCTGCACGACCGCCTTGGAAGCATGTTGTCTACAGTAAAGCTCTACTTCAACACTGTAGAGGAGCAGATAGATAACCTGAAAACACAAAACAAGGAGCAATATCATAAGGCTACTGCACTGTTGGACGAGGCATGTGATGAAGTAAGGAAAATATCGCACAACCTGGTATCAGGCGAGCTGGTGAAATTCGGATTGGTGTCGGCACTCAACCAGTTGAAAAATACGATTGAGGATACAGGGAAAATGAAGATGAATGTATTAGCATTTGGCATGGAAGAGCGGCTGGACAGCACAATGGAAATATCGCTGTATAGAGTAGTGCAGGAACTGATGAATAATATGCTGAAACATGCAAAGGCCAGCGAGGTGACCATACAGCTAAACAGAGTGGAGGATAACTTAAATATAGTAGTGGAAGACAATGGCATAGGATTTGACGTAGCAGCGGCGCTGGAAAAAGACGGAATGGGGCTAAGGAATATGGAAACACGTGTGAAAAAGATGCAGGGAGTCATTACATTTGATTCAGGTAAGGGCAGAGGCACTACTACGATTATTGATATTCCGGTATAAAACGACAAATTATGATAAAACTCATTATAGCAGACGATCACCAGATGTTTATAGATGGTATAAAGTCGCTGCTGATGAATGAAAAAGGCATAAAAGTGGTAGGTCAGGCACTCAATGGAAAAGAGGTAATAACCCTGCTGGATAAAGAACCGGCAGACATCGTACTGCTGGACGTGAATATGCCGGAAATGGATGGTATAGAAGCTACAAAACTGATACGTCAGCGGTTCCCCACGGTGAAGATACTCATGCTGACCATGTATAATAATCATGAGTTTGTCTTTGGGCTGATGAATGCAGGCGCATCGGGCTATATTCTTAAAAACACAGGAAGAACCGAACTGCTGGACGCCATAAAGAGTGTAAACGAGGGCAAGACCTTTTACAGTAAAGAAGTAACCGAAACCATCTTGCAAAACTTCTCTAAAAAGCCCGCAGAGCAAAGGGCAGAAGCCGCTCACCTCACAGAGCGGGAAAAAGATGTGCTAAAACTGATAGCACAGGAATACAACACACAGGAGATAGCAGCCGAGCTATTTATAAGCACCAATACCGTAGAGACACACCGCAAGAACCTGCTGAGCAAGCTACAGGCCAAGAACATAGCCGGACTGGTGAAGTTCGCCATTCAGACAGGGTTGGTGAGCTAGTTTTTTGGTTAATTGGTTAAAGGGTTAATTGGCGAAAAAGGTGCAGCGTTTTTGCACTAATCCGGGGGATTTTTTATATCACTTCTTTAGTATATCCCTGAATTCCGGTAGATAAAAATCATCGATTACAGTTATTGTTCACGGCTTGTTGCTGCCGCATCTTTGTGTCATCAAAACAAGCAAATATTTATTCACTTTCAAAAACACAAAAAAATGAAAAAGCTAACAGCAACAGAAACACCAACAGTAAATGGTGGTGGATTTAGGCTCAACTAATCACAGACAAAATATTTTCTCAAATCAAAAAACCAAGTAAAATGAAAAAGCTAACAGAAACAGAAACACAGACCGTAAATGGTGGCGGACCAGGTCTTATTCTGCAATAGTTCAGGCATTGTTATAGTAACATTCTTCTCACAAGTAAAAACCAAACAAAATGAAAAAGCTAACAGCAACAGAAACGCAGACAGTAAATGGTGGTGGTTTCAGAATGAACTAATCGCCGGTAATTCAAACAACATTTCTAAACAGTCAAAGAACCAAACAAAATGAAAAAGCTAACAGAAACAGAAACGCAAACAATAAACGGCGGAGGAATTAGGCTCAACTAATCACCTAATGTTCAGCCTTTTTTCAACCAGGACAAAAAATGAAAAAACTTACCACAACAGAAACGCAGACAGTAAATGGCGATGGTTATAGAATGAACTAATCGCCGGTAATTCAAACTACATTTTTAAACACTCAAAAAACCAAACAAAATGAAAAAGCTAACAGCAACACAAACACAGACAGTGAACGGCGGTGGTACAAAATTCAACTAATCGCTCCAGTTAATCAACAATTTTTCGTAACAATAAAAACCAAACAAAAATGAAAAAGCTAACAGCAACCGAAACACAGACAGTAAATGGTGGTGCAAGAAGGTTTAACTAACTACTACCTAAACAGCTACCCAGTCCCATACCTGAATTCCGTGAGATAAATATCATTAGATACAGTTATTGTTCACACATTTCTATCATCGCATCTTTGTATCAACAAAACAAACAGAAATTCATTCACTTTCAAAACCAAAACAAAATGAAAAAGCTAACAGCAACAGAAACGCAAACAGTAAACGGTGGTGGATTAAAGTTCAACTAATCGCCGGCAATTCAAACAACATTTTTAAACACTCATAAAACCAAACAAAATGAAAAAGCTAACAACCAAAGAAACACAGACTGTAAACGGTGGTGGAACGAAATTCAACTAATCTTTAAGCATCATTCTATTTTTTTTTTCAACCTTTAAAAATCAAACAAAATGAAAAAGCTAACAGTAACAGAAACACAGACAGTAAATGGTGGAGGTATGAGACTCAACTAGCCCATACTTCTCAGTTCAGAAATTTCTTTAACAATCAAAACCAAACAAAATGAAAAAGCTAACAGCAACAGAAACACTGACAGTAAACGGCGGTACAGTAAGGTTTAACTAACCTCTACCCAAACAGCTAACCAGTCCCATCCCTGATTTCCGTGAGACAAATATCATTATATACAGTTATTGTTCACACATTTCTATCATCGCATCTTTGTATCAGCAAAACAAACAGAAATACATTCACTTTCAAAACCAAAAAAAAAATGAAAAAGCTAACAGCAACACAAACTCAGACAGTAAATGGTGGCGGACCAGGTCTTGTTCTCCAGTAAGCAGGTAAATGAAGCAATAAATTCTTCTTACAATCTAAAAAAAAACAAAATGAAAAAACTAACAGCAACCGAAACACAGACAGTCAACGGCGGTGGATTAAGGTTCAACTAAACGCCCGGTAATTCAAACAACGTTTTTAAACACTCAAAAAACCAAACAAAATGAAAAAGCTAACAGCAACACAAACGCAGACAGTAAATGGTGGCGGACCAGGTCTTGTACTTCAGTAAGCCGGCAATATC
>JAIOYR010000005.1 GCA_021740995.1 Taibaiella sp. | reverse complement strand
CACATAGGCATCATGCACACAATTTGTAGGAGCTACCACCTCGGCCGACACAGTAGGATAAGGTGTGACATTGATAGTGTAAGCAATGGTTTGCCGGTTAGCAATAGGGCAATGGTTGTTTTTCACATCCAGGTAAAATGTGTGAACACCGGTAGGCAAGGATTCGGTATCCCACGAAAAAGAGATGGAGGGAAAGGGAGTATTGTTGTTATTTATAGTAAGCAATGCACTTTCCGGCACATTTTTGGGCACTATGTACGTAGTGTCAGCATCCGGGTTGTTTATATTTATACCAAAAGAAAGGCTGGGAGTGCCTACACATATGTTGATAACGTTTTTGGCAGTGACGGAACCACCTACGACATTAGCCACTTTTAGGACTGGCGGCGTTCCTTCGCAGTCTGCCGCTACAATGAAAGTCATTTCGCGCTGGCTGGTGCCTACCAGTACACCATTTCTATACTCCGACACCTGATTGACTACCAATGCGTTTTGGGCTGCAGATGGGGTGAAACTAAGCTGACCATTCAGTTCGCTGAATGAGAAAGCTCCAGTGACTGTAGCCAGCGGCTCTGCTGCGGTGTAAGGGAATATGTAACTTACGGGTCCGCCTGTAGTTCCATCTTTACCTGCTATAAGACTAAAAGCGAGTGAATCTCCCTCGCCGTCTATGGCTCCCTGATTATATTGCTCTTCCGAATTGATACAATAAAAGGGTGTGGGAACCGTGGTGTATAGAGGCGATGAGTTTGCAGCCAGAGTGTTATTGAGCGTAGCCTCCAGTTGCATTATACTGCCTCCTGCTCCATTTATGTTTGTAATCTGAGAACTTCTGCCGGCCCCACCACCTCCGAGATTCATGGAACCTGTGTATACAAACCGCCAGTTTGGCGACAATCCCGGCAAATTAATTATTCTTGAATAGACAAACCGCCTTACCCCCGGATACTTGCCGCCGTTACAGGTAGTATTGTTGACCTCTCTGGGGCAAACTGGCGATACATCTACACCTTGAATTCCAAATGTATCTAACCTTATGATTTCAACTTGTGACGTCCCATTCAATATAATAACCTGAGGCTGGGCTGTATATAAGGAATTAAAGATCCCTGCATCTGCTGAGCAGTCGCCATAAAGGGTTAAAACAAGATTATACGTATTGCCGGAAATATGCTTATATAACAACTCCCCACCATATATATGCGTGGCATAGCTATGGTTGCTCCTGCACAAAAACAACAGAAAAGCTAAAAAAATTAATACTCGCCTAAAACGCATAATACCGCCAGATTCTCATTTGAAGCGGCTCTGCAGCCACAAATTCAATAACAAAGTTCAGGTATTTATAGTAGATAACAAAAAGCTGATGACACAGCGTATCATCAGTCAATAAAATTGTTGTCTATTACAAGACGTAAAAATTTCAGGAAACCTTTGGTGAAATTCAAATAAATATTTCCCCTTTGCGCTCCTTTTGAAGAACGATTTACAGGCAAAACTTATATATCAGATGAAGTGCGGTTCCAACAATCAAAAAATCGTTTTCCTGATTAATCAGTAATTTTATACCCTCATGAAGTCATTTAATGTTCCGGTACACTACCGCAGCCCACTGGTAAGTGCCATAAAAGAGCAGCGCAAGGCAGCAGACAAGATGAAAAGGGATTTCTCCCCTACCGTGCTGGATCTGGGCACGCTGCAGGTGATATTGGCGCGGCACTTTGGTTTTTGCTATGGCGTAGAGAATGCTATTGAAATTGCATTCAGAGCAATAGAAGAAAACCCCGGCAAGCACATTTTCCTGCTTAGCGAGATGATACACAATCCAGGTGTGAATGCTGACCTCGTGGCACTGGGGGTCCGTTTCATAATGGACACCAGAGGAAATATGCTCGTAAACTGGGACGACCTAACTGCAGCAGATGTAGTAATAATACCTGCTTTCGGTACTACGCTGGAGCTGGAGCAACAACTGCGCAGCAAGGGCATTAACCCCACCAGCTACGAGACCACCTGCCCCTTTGTAGAAAAAGTATGGAACCGTGCAGCAAAAATAGGCGATGACGGCTATACAGTAGTAGTACATGGCAAGCCCGGGCACGAAGAAACAAGAGCAACCTTCTCTCATAGCAAGGCGCACACACCTACTGTAATAGTGAAGGATATGGAACAGGCAATACATCTGGCTATGTACATAACAGGCGCACTGGATACAAAAGAGTTTTATGCTGATTTCAAAGGGCAATATTCGCAGGGATTTGATGTAACAAAAGACCTGCAACGCATAGGTGTGGTAAACCAGACAACCATGCTGGCCAGTGAAACACAGGCTATAGCAGACTACCTGAAACAAGTGGTACTGGCACACTATGCAGTACCTGCCGACAAATCTGCTGAACGATTTGCAGAGACCCGCGACACACTATGCTATGCCACCAACGATAATCAGGGTGCAGTTCAGGGTATGCTGGAAGAGCAAGCCGACCTGGCATTAGTAATAGGAGGGTACAATAGTTCCAATACCTCTCATCTGGCCGAATTGTGCGAACACAAGCTGCCCACTTACTACATCAGCGATGAGTTTTGCCTGCTATCAAAAAAAGAAATTCGCCACTACGACCAGCATACACATACCGAACTGGAAACAACCAATTATTTACCCCAGAAAGATTTGCTGCGGGTAATGATAACATCAGGCGCGTCTTGCCCCGATGCACTGGTGGAACGGGTGATACACCGCCTGGCGACAATGACCGGAAATGAACCCGCCATGACAGAAGCTATTGCAAAATGGCAAGCTCAGGGATGATTACTGCATGGGCGACACCCTGAAATACTTATATACAGTAATTAAGTAATTGCCTTTAATGGGGTCCTGAACAGTGATACTATCTCTGCGCACAATATCGCTGGTGTATTCCCTCAACTGAGCTGACTTATTGGTGATATAATTCACGCTAAACCACTTATCGTTTCCGGTTTTGTCGTAGCGGTATATTATTTTCTGCACAGGCAGTGGTTTTATTGTACCGTCAGCTGCTTTGTATATTTGTACGGGGTCGGGATAGCTTTGGGTAACAGAAACATAACGTAGCAAACTGTAATCATACAAGGTATCCGGGTTTAGAAGACTATTGGCAGCGTTATAACATTCATATACCAGCACTGTATCTTTTATAGGCTTGTCTCCGCGGGAGCAGAACTCCGGCAGCAGCACCTCCTGCACTATATCGGCAGGTACCGGCTGCCGCCCAAAAACATCCATGGGGTCGTCTATCACATAGTTAAAGACAGGAACTTTTTCCTTTGGCTTTTCCTTTGGCTTAGTCTTTCCTTTCTGTGCGGTTGCAGAGACAGAAACAGCAAGCAGCAGCAACACCCATAAAGATTTTCGCACAGATAAAGAAGCCTTAGTCATACTTATACAATTTGTGTTTTTCTATGAGGTTTATGAGTAGTTGCGGGTAACGGGGATTGGTAGCATAACCGGCTTTTTTCAGACCTTTTGCCCAACCTTCATAATCATCGCGCTCCAGGTCAAAGAGGCTGGCATATCGCTTACGTTTCAGGAATTCAGTATGATCATGAAAAGATGCGGCAGCATATTTGTACCGGCGGAAACATTCGTTGGGCTTGTCATCATCTGCATGGAATGTTTTTCCATGCCAGTCGCTGGTACATTTTATCCCAAAGTGGTTGTGCGCCTTTCGTGCCAGAGTGCTATTGCCACTATTAGATTCCAATATCCCCTGAGCAAGCGTGATGCTTGCCGGCACCCCATGTCGCTTCATTTCTTTACGGGCAATTTTTTTGTAAGCTTTTATGTACTCTTCAGTAGTGAGCTTGTGTCGCAATGTTCTGCGTTGCTTCGACAGTTTTTTATGACAGGAAGAAAGCAAGACAAACAATAAGAGTAACAGCACGTAGAAGCGACGCATACCGGTATGTTGTGAGGTTGTGCGAATGTAAGTAATACCAATAAGACATTAAAAAACAAACAGGCAAATTTTTCACCCACCACCTGAATGGCTTAATCCTGAATTAATTACCAAAACACAAAAGGCAACCAGATGGCTGCCTTTTGCAAAGTTTATCAATACTATTCTATTGAAAATCGCTATCCGGTATACCTTTGTTTACTTCTACCGCTTGCACTTTCATATTCAGGTTCATTCCACCCGGACCGGGTACGCTGATGAAGTAAGGAACCTTGTATCCACCTGCACCCGGCACATCGCGATAATCAGACATATCTGTAGCCATAGCTACTTCGTTTCCCTTTTCGTCTTTGTCATACTTGGTTTGGCGCACCAGAAACCCGCTTTTCGCATCGAAATATTCGGTAGTCTTTTTGTTCTTGGCATCTGTAGCTTCTACAATATATGCTTCGGCACCTTCTATTGTTTCTATGCCTTTTAGCGTACGTTTGATGCCATATTGCGCGTCGTGCAACTCAGCCTGAAGGTCTGCCTCCTGTATTGTAGCGGCAATATCTTCGGCAGTCATGTCCATTTTCTTGCCTTGTTGCTCCATATAACCTTTAGCTCCATCAAACACTTTCTTCTGGAACGTCATCTTATTGCCTCCCATATCCGCTTCAACGGTTTGCCTGATTTTATTACCACTTTTTTTGGCAATGGTAATAGTAAGTGGCATTCCTTGTATTTCTGCAGTACTTATCAGTTTCAGATCTTTAAGTCCGTTGAGGGCCTTTTCTCCACCTATTGCCATTAAGTACTTCTTGTACACATCATCGGCAGTAAGGCCCAGTGGCACTGCTTTTGCCTCTGTAGCGGCAATAGGCTTGCCTGCATAATCGTAGTAGTTTACCTTGTTATCGGCAGAGAATCTGGCAAGCTTGTTGGCCACTTCTTCTTTGCTGCCAGCTACTATAATATTTGCATTGTCCGGGCGAATGTATTTTTTTGCTGTTTCCAGTACATCATCAACAGTTACTGCACTCAGGTTCTTAAGGTAGTTTTTGTAATAGTCTTTGGGCATGTTGTAACGCTCTATATTGATAGCGAACTGAGCAATACGTCTTGGGTCCTCGAGGCTTATGGCGAAGTTGCCCGACATAAAGTTTATGGTATTGCGCAGCGTGGAGTCGCTTACTTTTTCGGTGCGAATGATGCGCATTTCATTGAGCAGTGCTTCCAGTGCACTGTCAGACACTACGTTCTTGCATTTGAGCGATGCTGTGAAACTGCCACAAATGTTATCTTCCTGCAATGAGGAGTAAGAACCATAACCCCATCCATGTTTTTCACGAATATTCTGAAACAACCGACCCTGAGAGCCGCCACCCAATATGGTGTTGGTAACTTTTGCTTTTATCACATCGTCCATGCCGGGTTTGAGATCAGTAATTGGATAAGTAACACTGACTACACTCTGTACCGCAGCAGTACGAGGCGCAAAAGATACTTTGGTAGGGGTAGTTGACGCGGTAAGCGGAGCCGGATAAGGATTAGCTGCAACAGGAGCACTCTGCCATTTACCGAATTGTTTTTCCAGCATTGGCTTCAGCTCAGCTGCAGTAACATCGCCCACAACAGCCATATATGCTACATTTGGACGGAAATAATTTCTGTAGTACATGCGGCAACGCTCCAGTGTTATTTTCTGCACTGTTTCCTGAGTGGCCACTTCGCCATAAGGATGTCTGCTACCATAATTGATTGCAGAACTAACATTTTCCACCATTGCATCGGGCTGGTTTTTCTGAGTTTCTAAACCAGACAGTGCTTTTTTCTTTGTCCTGTCCAGCTCGTCCTTGGTTATCACTGCATTCATAGCCACATCAGCCATCAGTTCAAATATCTTTTCCTGATATTTTTTGAGACCGCCGGCTGTGATACCTTCGCTATTTATGTTTATGTCAGCACCCATTTGATCTATTTCGGCATTCAACTTGTCTTTGCTGCGGGTAGCTGTGCCTGCCATCAGCAACTCTGACATCATACTGCGATAGCCCGCCATATCGCCCTCCAGCTCTGGTTTTATATCGAGCTGCAGACTAACGGAAAAGGTGGGTAGCTTGTGATTTTCCACCACAAAAATTTTCATGCCATTAGACAGGGTGAAATTTTCAGATTTACCCAACGATATTTCGGGTGCTGCCCCCGGCTGCGGTCTTTTGCTGCGGTCTACCGGTTGTGCATAAGCTGCAGCAACCATGGCAAGTGATATAATTGATACTATTACTTTTTTCATTGTAGTTCTTTTAAGCTGTTTAGCTATAAATAATTATTGAATGGCATCTGAAAAACGGCTCAGGTACCTGCACTATTTTCCTTTGGGATTGTTAGCACTTTCTTTAGTCTTGTTTTCTTCTGACTTAGGCAGATAGTGCACCACCAGACGATTTTCTTTGGTGAAGTACTTATTGGCTACACGCTTAATGTCGTCTTTTGATACTTTTTTGTACCTGTCCAGTTCTGTGTTTATCAGGTCTGCGTTGCCCATGTAGGTATGATAGGTAGCCAGATTGGTAGCAACGCCCAGCACTTTCTGGTTTTGTTCAATAAAGTCATTCTCTGCCTGATTCTGTAGTTTTTTGTACTCTTCGTCAGTAATTCCTTCTTTCTTCAGTTTCTCTACCTCGCCCAGCATAGATTGCTCGAGGTCTGAAGCACTCACGCCCATGTTGGCAATACCCAGCATTATAGCCATTCCCGGCTCTTCGTTGCCAAGATCGAATGCTGCTGCCTGAATTGCTTTTTCCTGTTTGTCTACCACTTCCTTTTCGAATCGGGAGCTTTTTCCTTTAGACATTAGCTGCGTAAGCAGTTGAATAGCATAATAATCGTGTGTACCCTGCTTTGGCATATGGTAAGCCAATACAACACCAGGCAGTTGTACATTATCGTAAAACGTTACACGTTTTTCAGCTTTTTGCACGGGCTCTACCTCAGTCGGGCGAGGTATAGGTTTTGTCCCTCTTGGTATATCGCTGTAGTACTTGTTAATCAACTCTTTTGTTTTAGCCTGGTCTATATCGCCGGCTATAACCATTACGGCATTGTTGGGCACATAAAATGTTTTGTAAAACTCCATAAATTCAGCCAAAGTAGCCTGATCTATGTACTGCTCCTTGCCTATTGGGCTCCACCGGTAAGGATAGGTAGTATATGCATTTTCGAAAATTACATTAATCAGCTGCCCGTAAGGAGTGTTGTCATAACGTTGTTTTTTCTCCTCTTTTACCACTTTGCGCTGTGTTTCCACACCTATATCATCTATTTTGGCATGCAGCATACGCTCAGATTCCATCCACAAAGCCAGTTCGAGCTGATTGGAAGGGAGTACCTCATAATAGAAAGTACGGTCCTGTGTGGTATTTGCGTTCAGTTGTCCGCCTGCAGACTGCACCAGTTTCATAAATTCACCACGTTTTATGTTTTCACTACCCTCAAACAAAAGATGCTCAAAGAAGTGAGCAAACCCGGTGCGTTCAGGGTGTTCGTTCTTGGAACCCACATGATACATCAGCGATACGGCAACAATGGGAGTAGAATGGTCTTCGTGCAGTATTACATGCAGACCATTTGGCATGGTGTATTGAGTAAAACTGATTTTAGCAGTAGCTTGCTTGGTGAGTGTGGTAAGAAAGGACACACCCAGCAAAAGGCTATAAAAAGCGGTTCGCTTCATAATTATTTATTATTTGCGGCAAAAATAGCATTTGGGAGGTAATTATCGTGATTTCAGCAAAAATTCACCCGCAAATTCACGAGATATAAATTAAACAAATCCTATGCATGGCTTATAAAAGTTTCAGGCACTAACCAGATTTCGATAAAAGCCGGATTTTTGCCCTAGTCAGGAAACAATTATTACCCTATTTTTACAATCAAATACATAATTGATGAATCTGGAGTTCAATAAAAATGAAGATGCTATGCGCCTTGCTGTCAGCGAAATGAAGCGTAGGCACAATATAATATCGCAAGGTGGCGGCAAGAAGAGTATGGACAAAGCCCGCGAAAAGGGAAAAATGGCACCCCGCGAGCGTATACAATACCTGATAGACAAGGGTAGCACATTTACAGAAATAGGCTCGTTTACCGGATACGATATGTATCAGGAGCATGGAGGCTGCCCGGCGGGTGGCACTATAGCAGGGCTGGGCTATGTATGCGGCAGACTGTGTGTGATAGTAGCCAATGACAATACCGTAAAAGCTGGTGCATGGTTCCCCATCACAGGAAAGAAAAACCTGCGGATGCAGGAGATAGCGATGGAAAATCACCTGCCGGTGATATATATAGTTGACAGCGCCGGAGTATATCTGCCTATGCAGGACGAGATTTTCCCCGACAAAGAACACTTCGGACGCATATTCCGCAACAATGCTCAAATGAGCGCTATGGGAATCACCCAGATAGCGGCAGTAATGGGTAGCTGCGTAGCCGGTGGTGCCTACCTGCCCATAATGAGCGATGAAACGCTGATGGTGGAAGGTAATGGTTCAATATTTCTTGCAGGCCCTTACCTGGTAAAGGCAGCTATAGGCGAAGATGCTGACCAGCAGGCTCTGGGTGGTGCCAAGATGCACACAGAGGTGAGCGGAATAGCCGATTACAAATTTGACACAGAGGCGCAATGCCTGGACCAGGTGCGCCGCATAATGGATAAGGTAGGAGAGCAACCCCGCAGAGGCTATGACCGCGCCAAACCCGTGCCACCCGCTAAGGATGTAGCCGAGATCTATGGAATAGTGTCGGCACAGAACAACAAGCAGTATGATGTGGTAGATGTAATCAAATGTATAGTAGACAATTCGGAGTTCGACCAGTTTAAAGAAGATTATGGCAAAACCATAGTGTGCGGTTATGCCCGCGTAGACGGCTGGGCAGTAGGTATAGTAGCCAACCAGCGCAAAATAGTAAAGAGCGGCAAGGGCGAAATGCAGATAGGCGGAGTGATATACAATGACAGTGCCGACAAAGCTGCACGATTTATTATGAACTGCAACCAGAAGCGGATACCACTTGTGTTTTTGCAGGATGTGACGGGCTTTATGGTGGGCAGCCGCAGCGAGCAGAGCGGCATTATAAAAGATGGCGCAAAACTGGTAAATGCGGTAGCCAACTCTGTAGTACCCAAGATAACCATCATCATAGGCAACTCTTATGGTGCGGGCAACTACGCTATGTGCGGCAAGGCCTACGACCCACGGTTTATCTATGCGTGGCCTAATGCCAAAATCGCAGTAATGGGTGGAGAGCAGGCAGCCAAAACGCTGCTACAGATACAGGTAGCATCGCTGAAAGCGAAAGGTGAAGTGATAGACCCGGAAAAAGAAAAAGCAATGCTGAAAGAGATAATGGACAGGTATGATAGCCAAACATCGTCTTACTATGCGGCGGCACGCCTTTGGGTAGACGAGATAATAGACCCTGCCGAAACACGCAATGTAATTTCCGAAGGGATAAATGCGGCTAACCATGCCAAAGAGGAAAGAGATTTTAAGGTAGGGGTGATGCAGGTGTAAGCTTCTTCCCTTTAGGAATTTTTAATACTTTTTAGATTTTTCTAAATATTGAGTAATGCTGTCCTACATTTAACCCTGTGTGGAAAAGTATTTCTTAATTAAAGCACCAAATTTTACATTTTTGTATTACCGCTATGCAACACAAAATAAAAGAAATAATACAGGCTTCTGTAGATACCAAGCAGCGACTGCTGAATGACCCTGTATTGATGGGGACTATAGAAAAAGTGACAGAGGTGATCACCAATGCTTTTGCCAATGGCAACAAAGTGTTGTTTTGCGGCAATGGCGGCAGTGCAGCCGATGCGCAGCACCTGGCGGCAGAGTTTAGTGGCAGGTTCTATACCGACAGGGATCCGCTGCCTTCTGAAGCCCTTCACTGCAACTCTTCGTATATGACTGCAGTAGCAAATGATTATGGATATGATGTCGTGTATAGCCGTATGATAAAAGGAATGGGGAAGCCCGGAGATGTGCTGGTAGGACTGAGTACTTCAGGAAATTCTGTTAATATTATTAACGCGATGGAGCAATCCAGAAAAATTGGTATGATTAATGTAGTACTATCAGGAGAGGGGGGAGGAAAGCTCAGAACAATGTGCGACTACCTGATAAATGTGCCGAGTAACGACACACCCCGTATACAGGAATCACACATCATGGTAGGACACATTATCTGCGAGCTGGTGGAATCGGAATTATTTAAAAAATGACAAAAGGATGAACCTTACAGATCAGAAACCGGAAATTGACAAAAGCTGGACTTTATTTCTTGACAGAGACGGCGTAATAAATGTAGAATCAGTAGGCTCTTATATCACTTCCTGGAGCGAATTCAACTTTCATGATGGTGCACAGGATGCTATCCGCTCACTGAGCCGGATATTTGGCACGATAGTAGTAGTGTCTAACCAGCGAGGGGTAGGCAGGGGAATCATGACAATAGATGCGCTGCGTGAAATAAACACCAATATGCGTGCCACTGTAGCTGAGTATGGCGGCCGTATAGACAAAGTATACAACTGCACAGCAGTAAGCGACGACGACCGCAACCGCAAACCGAACACCGGAATGGGCCTGCAGGCTCAGGAAGATTTTCCGGCTATAGACTTTAAGCGGAGCATTATGGTGGGCAACAGTATGAGTGATATGGAGTTTGGTAAAAAACTATCCATGCACACCATATTCCTTACCACCAAGCACGACCCTGTAACGTTACCCCACGACCTCATAGACGAGCAGTATGAATCGCTGCAGGCATGGGTAAGAAACATGGTGCCGGCAGAGATGGTGGGGTAATCGGAGATGTTATTGCAATTTCAAATCAGCTACAGCCTTTGCTGGGTACTGTATTGTCTATCAAGGTAGCTTTAACCTTTTAGGCAGTTTTATTGAACCACACCAATTGCGTCCGAACAGTGGAGGAAATTGAGTTGTGCACTACATCCACCAGTTATCGTAAAGATTCTACCATCACTCCTTTATATCGTACTCCTTTATCTTGCGGTAGAGTGTACGTTCTGATATGCCCAGCTCGGTAGCGGCATCACGACGGCGGCTTTTGTGTTTTTTCAGTGCTTTGGTGATGTATTCTTTTTCACGGTCGGCGAGAAAGAGGGTTTCTTCTACTTCTTCGTGGCGCACATTTGGCTCCAGCAATATAGGGGTGCTTACATTGTATGGGCTCTGGGTGGTGGTAGTGTGCTCCGGCTCATTATATACAGGCATAAGATTGTTGCCGGCAGATGGGTCAGCAGGGGTATAGCCCTGATGGTGTGCCACATCAAAAATCATCTGTTTTAGGTCGTTCATGTCCTTTTTCAGGTCGAAGATGAGCTTGTACAGAATATCGCGCTCGGTCTTGAAGTCGGAGGTACCTGTAGACGACATTCCCATAGCCCCATGCGATATGACCGCCAGACTGCGAGATGCCGTATTGTGCTGCGGCAGAAAACGGTGCAGCACCTCGGCAGTAATGTTTTTGTCGGTAGAGAGTACAGAGATTTGTTCAGCTATGTTCTTGAGTTCACGAACATTGCCGGGCCAGGTATAGTTTACCAGCAGGTTTAGTGCCGCACTATCCAGTTGCACCGACATTGTTTTGTACCGCTCAGCGAAGTCGGAAGCGAACTTTCTGAAAAGCAGTGGTATGTCTTCTTTGCGGTCTCGCAGAGCAGGCACCCTTATAGGTACCGTGCTAAGGCGGTAATACAGGTCTTCCCTGAATTTGCTTAGTTGTGTCAATTCAAGCAGGTCGCGATTGGTAGCGGCTATCACCCGCACATCTGTTTTCTGTACTTTGGAGGAGCCCACACGTATGAACTCGCCTGTCTCCAGCACCCGCAGCAGGCGCGCCTGCGTGCCCAGTGGCATCTCGCCTATTTCATCCAGAAATATTGTACCACCATTCACCGTCTCAAAATATCCCTTGCGGCTATCTACCGCACCTGTAAAAGATCCTTTCTCGTGTCCAAACAACTCACTGTCGATAGTGCCTTCGGGTATCGCACCACAGTTTACAGCTATAAAGGGGTTGTGTTTTCTGGGAGACAGTGCATGTATTATCATGGAGAACACCTCCTTGCCCACACCACTTTCACCGGCTATCAGCACAGACAGGTCGGTATTAGACACCTGTACTGCGGTATTCAATGCATGATTGAGTGCCGGTGAATTTCCTATAATTCCAAACCTGTTCTTTATGCTTTGGTTGTCCATTGCTAGTAGAAAGTTGTTAGTAGAAATAGTGATGATAATTGGAGAAAAAAATCGAAACGACATTTTCCAACTTCAGGATTCATAAATAATATGTTTATCCTTATTAATGCTGTCAATAAAATATGGATTCTTCATTTTTTCTTCAGCTACGAGATCTACTTTTCTATGAAGTAGTTCCTGTAAAGAAAATAATAACTCGAAATAATTATCTGCGTATTCCATTTCAGCTATGTCTTCCGTCTTGAGGCGATATAGAAAATCTATGTCACTATCTGTAGTGATGCTATCCTGTCGCGCAGCACTTCCTATAAGATACAATGACCTTACATGATGCTTTTGACAAACATCCTTTATAGCTTTTAAATTATCTTTTATCAATGCTACCATGTTACATCATTTCACCCATCAGTGTAGCCGATGTGGCGCTGCCGATTGTGACATTTACATAATCTCCTTTTTTCAGGTCTTTCCCGTTCTTAGGAAACACAACTACTTTATTTTGTGAGTTACGGCCATACCAGTCCAGGTCGCTGCGCTTACTGTTGCCTTCTATCAGTACCTCAAACGTCTTCCCGATATCGCTCCTATAGCTTTCGCGAGAGTGACTGTTCTGCAGGTTTATTATCTCCGTCAGCCTTCTCTTTTTTACCTCTTCGGTTACATCGTCTTCATACCTGCGGGCAGCCAGTGTGCCCGGGCGCTCGCTATAAGAAAACATATACGCCATATCAAAGCGGCAGAGATCCATAACGGATAGCGTATCCTGATGGTCTTCTTCGGTTTCCGTGCAGAAACCTGAGATCACATCTGTGCTCAGTCCACAGTCGGGCATTATTTCGCGTATGCGCTTCACCTTATTAAGGTACCACTCCCGTGTATAGGTGCGGTTCATCAGTTGCAGTATACGAGTGTTGCCACTCTGTACAGGCAGGTGAATGTATTTGCAGATGTTGTGATAATTAGCCATTGTGTGCAGCACATCGTCGGTAATGTCTTTGGGGTGCGATGTGCTGAAGCGAATGCGTAACAGCGGAGAAATTAAGGCAACTTTTTCCAGCAGTTGCCCAAAATCCACCGATTCCCCGCCGTGCGGCGAATGAAAATAACTATCTACATTTTGCCCAAGCAGTGTAACTTCCTTAAATCCGCGTTCAAAGAGGTCTTTACATTCATTTACAATACTCTCTGCATCTCTGCTGCGCTCTCTGCCACGGGTAAAAGGCACCACACAAAAAGTACACATATTGTTGCAGCCCCTCATAATGCTTACAAATGCAGTAACTCCATTACTATCCAGCCGCACCGGCGATATGTCGGCATAGGTCTCCTCCCTGCTCAGCAGCACATTTACGCTCTTTTGCCCACCCTCTGCTTCGGTTATCAGCCCCGGCAGACTCCTGTAGGCATCAGGACCTACCACTATATCCACCAGCTTTTCTTCTTCCAGAAACTTAGCCTTCAGCCGCTCTGCCATGCAGCCCAGCACACCTATCAGCATGCCAGGGTTATTTTCCTTCACCTTTCTGAAGGCATGTAGCCGGTTACGCACCGTCTGTTCTGCCTTTTCTCTTATAGAGCAGGTATTGAGCAGCACCAGATCAGCCTCCTCAAAGTTGCGGGTAGCACCAAAACCTTCTTCGTGTAGTATAGATGCCACAATCTCGCTGTCGCTGAAGTTCATTTGGCAGCCGTAGCTTTCTATATAGAATTTTTTACTAAATAGATTAGGGTCGCCTGCAAATGGCGCATAAGCCTCTCCCTGCCTCGTTTCTTCTACATCTGCCTTATGCAGTCCGGGATGTATATTTTGCAGTATATCTGCCATAATTTCCGATTTTCGGTTTTTGCAAAGGTAAGGTGAAATGCTTAAACTACTGCCTTAAATACAGGCGTGTTATGCACCGGAAAAAGCGATGTATTATTTTTTGGCACTATTTTTGATGAAGTATAAGGTTAGGGCTACTTTTTGCATCCGGCTGTAGCATTGCTGATATGTAAGTTACTCATTAAGAATGTCTTACAGCTGGAAAATCAAGAATTACAAAACGGATTTACCAGACAAAACTTTGCGCAACTAGCCCGTCCAAGTATAAATAAATATTATGCGATTCTTAAGTGCTTATTTTATAATATTGTTTTTGTCGCTTTCAGCGGCAGTAAGCACATCTGCCCAGAAGATATGGTTTACGGATACGGCAAACTCCTGGAAAACCATTGGCAATACTGCTATGGGCTGTGAGTGGCAGCGCATAGCCACATATGGAGCAGATACTATTATAGCCGGCCTTCATTATCGGAAAATCAATTATTCTTTAACAATAGTAACCAGCAGTTCAGGCTGCACTGCCGATCTGGGCGAAAACTTCTATGTAAGAGAAGACACAAATAATAATCTGGTATTTTATAGAACGTTATCTCCTTCATCGCAAGAAGAGTTGCTTTATAATTATAACCTCAACTTAGGCGACACCATACAGTACAAAATCAGTACCGGGGTAACTGTGGCAGATAGTGTGGTAGGTATAGATACAATACTAATAAACGGAGTAGCCTGCAGGGTTTTTGATTTTCAGAACAAAGAGGGTCGTGGGTTGCGTGCTTATACAGTAATAGAAGGTGTGGGCTGTACGAACAACCCTGTGTTCCCGGCATTCATGGCAGCATGTTTCGAGTATAATGAAAATCTTACCTGCTTTTCTCAAAACGGGCTTGCTTCTGACTTTATTATGCGGCAAAATTACTGTTTTACACTTGGCGGCAACTATACTATCAATTGCGATGCAGCTACCGTGGGTATCTCATACAACAATACGCGTGTCGCACCAATCGCTAAAATATACCCCAATCCGGCAAGCGCTGCTATCAATATCTTAACCGAAAATGGTCTTTACAATATTGGTCTGGTTTCGGTTTATGACCTTAGTGGCCGCAAAATTCACTCTGCACAGGCCAGTACTGCAGGAAAAGTATTTACTGTAAACACCGCTTCGTGGGCCGATGGAGTGTACCTGGTGGTGCTGCATGACAAAAATGGCGCCTCCCTGAAAAAAGAAATAGTGACAGTTAGTAACTAGCCCACTTTTTCAGGACTATGAGCGTCCTGTTAGTTTCCATTTCGTTCCTTATCTTGCACGTATGAAATTCCTGATCGTTGGTCTCGGCAACATAGGCGCCGAATACGATGCTACACGCCACAATATAGGCTTTGAAGTGGCAGACACCTTTGTCATAAAAAACGGAGGTAATTACTCACTTGATCGTCATGCTTTTGTAGCAGAAGTGAAGTGGAAAGGCAAAACATTTGTGGTAATAAAGCCTACCACGTTTATGAACCTTAGCGGAAAGGCAGTAAAATACTGGCTGGACAAAGAAAAAATACCTGTGGAAAATATGCTGGTGATTGTAGACGACCTGGCACTGCCACTGGGCACGCTAAGACTGCGGGCATCTGGTAGCGCTGCCGGGCACAACGGGCTTAAGCATATAGAACTGGTGCTTACCAACGATAAATATCCTCGTCTTCGTTTTGGCATAGGCAGCGACTTTCCCAAAGGCCGTCAGGTAGAATTTGTACTGGGCAAATGGAAACCATCTGAGATACCAATGGTAAAAGAAACTTTGCTAAAAAGTGTAGATGCAATAGAATGTTTTGCTTCGCAGGGAATAGGCAAGGCAATGACAGCTTTTAATAAATAGCTATCGCACCATCTGTCAGCTTACTCGTAAACGCCATCCACATAGTCAGGCACCAAATCTATATCTGTAATCCCTTTTAGCCTCAGAAATACTTTGGCAGTAGTAAAGACATCGCGCATACAATACGCACTGATTCTGCGAATGTCTTTTTCTTTCCAGTATACACTTGCCACCTGGCTGCCATCAATGTCCGACTTGGGTGAAGGGATACCAAACACCTGCGATAAAAGGGATAAAGATGTGAAATTTTTATTGTCACCAAATTTCCACATTTCCATTGTGTCCAGGTGGTTTATCTCCCAAGGCTTTTTTCCGGACAACTGCAGGCATGCGGGCAAATCAATGTTGTTTATTACCATCCTGCGGCAGATAAACGGAATGTCGAACTCCTTAATGTTGTGTCCGCAAAACCTAATTTCTTTATAAGCTACAATTACTTTCTCTATTACCTCACAAAACTCCTTCAATATTTGCTTTTCATCGTCACCGGCAAGAGATTTCAGGCGTATTCTCCAGCTGGTATTGTCTTTGTATATGGTACCGAAACTAATGCAAACCACCTTTGCAAATTCGGAATAAATACCTGCACGTTCATCAAAGGTCATGGCGGGATCTGCTTCAGTTTCTGCGTAGTTTTTGATAAGTCGAGCTTTACGCTCCCACTCGGCCTGCATACCTTGAGGCAGCATACTAAATGATGAAACCACCGGAACAGTTTCAATATCAATAAACAAAATGCCACCAAACTGCTTCATTATATAATATTGTGCACTATATTTGTGGTGAATTTACAATTTGCATTTTAAAACCCAGCAGAAATTTATGAGCCAGATTAATCAGATCACTCCACAAGAGCCATTCAACAATATACCACCCAAAAAAAACAACTCAATTGTCTATTGGGTTGTAATTATTATTTTGCTGGCGGGTTGTATTTACTTGTTCATGAGCAAAAGTGAAATGGCTGAAAATAACGCTGCTGCACAGCAGTTGAAAGATCAGCGCATCGACTCTCTGAATACCGAACAATCCTCGCTAAAAGCCGACTTCGAAGCCGCATCGGCCAAGATAGACCAGCTGGTATCACAGAATGCCAAGATAGACAGCCTGATGCAGAAAGACAAAGCTGCCATGGGCCGACTGCAGGGACAGATAAGAACATTGCTTAGTAAAAAGAATGCTACACAAGCAGAACTGGAACAAGCCAGAGCACTCATAGCCACCCTCAACGACAAGACCAAAGAATATGAAGCGAGAATAGCAGAACTGGAAAAAGAAAACACAATACTCACCGGCAAAAACAAAGTGCTTACACAAGAGCGCGACTCAACGGTAACGCAGAACATTGCTATCAAGCAACTGGCTTCTGTGCTTCATGCGTCTAACATAAAGCTGGAAGCAATAAAGGTAAAAAGAAACGGAAAGGAAAAGGAAACCAAAAAAGCTAAGAAGGCCGATGTATTGCGTGTTACATTTGACATAGACGAGAACAGAATAGCGGAAAGCGGAACCAAAATGGTATACCTGCGCATTGCAGCGCCAGATGGCACGGTGCTGAATAATCCTGCAAACGGCTCCGGTATGATGACTACCACAAAGGGCGACCACCTATCTTACACATTATCTAAAGGAATACCGCTCACACAAAACCAACCACTGAAAAACATAATTATCGACTGGAAGCAAGAGGGTGATTATACCAAAGGCAATTACAAAATAGAAGTTTACAACGATGGTTATAAGATAGGCGGAGGAGAAGTGAGTTTGAAATAATCAAGAATATGCATCTAATATTTGCGGCAATTATCATGATAATTGCCGCATTTTTATTTTACCGATACCAGTATCACTTAACAATTACATAATCCTATATTCTTTTTAGTTCAGTCAGGTAGCCCTAATATTGCACTCGAATAGCGAGAGAAATAACCGAAATATGGAAGTATTCCCAGGGAAAATATTGATAGTAGACGATGAGCCGGATATAGTCGAGTTCATCAGTTACAACCTGAAAAGTAAGGGTTATCTTATAGCCGCCGCCAGAGATGGAGTAGAAGCCGTTCGCAAAGCAAAAGAATTTCGCCCCAATCTTATTTTGCTGGACATAATGATGCCTAACAAAGATGGCATTGAAACTATAAAAGAACTTCGGAACCTACCGGAATTTGATGATACTGCTATCATATTTCTCACTGCACTCAATGACGAGAAATATGAGATAGAAGGACTAAAAATAGGCGCTGACGACTACATAGCAAAACCTATAAAACCAGAGTTGCTGGTTACCCGTATTGGCTCTGCACTGCGTCGTTTCAGAAAAGACGATGATCAGGATCAAAAACAAACATTTGGGGAGTTGGAAATCAACAAAACCAAGTTTACTGTTTCTTACAAAGGCGACGAAATTATTCTTGCTAAAAAAGAATTTGAACTTCTATCCTTACTTGCATCTAAGCCCGGCAGAGTGTTTTTGCGCAATGAGATACTTCAGCGCGTATGGGGTACTGATGTGATAGTAGGTGACCGCACGATAGATGTTCACATTCGCAAAATACGGCAAAAAGTAGGTATAGACCTGATAACTACGGTGAAAGGTGTAGGTTACAAATTTGATATGCCTTAATTTCTTTGATTATTTGGCATAGTCAGAATTGTGAACAGGATATCTACTTTTCCTTTACCTTAGTACCATGTCATTGTTGGATACCAAAAATCTCTCCCCGAGATTACTGTCTTTTATTACTGCACTCGTTATTGCAATCGCAAATGCAATAATGAGCATGTTTATCAACAACAAATGGCAGACACCGCTTGTTGTTTTCGGTATTACTTTTATAGTTATCTACAGTGTGTATCACTACACTTTGCAAAAGTTTATTTATCGGAAAATCAAGTTGATTTATAAATTCATTTACCAGACCAAAGCCACCAAACGCGAAGAGTACTTTTATGAAAATATACTGCCACAAAAGTCAATAGATGAGGTGAATAATGATGTAAAGGAATGGGCCGCACAGAAAAAAAATGAAATAGAAATACTCAAAGCCAATGAGCAGTTCAGGAAAGAATTTCTGATGAATCTGGCACACGAGCTACGCACACCAATATTTTCTGTTCAGGGCTATGTAGATACATTGCTGGGTGGCGCACTACAAGACCCAGAAGTAAATATTAAATTTCTAACAAACGCATCGAAAGGAATAGACCGCCTGGTAAGACTAGTAGATGATCTGGATGAAATATCAAAGCTGGAATCCGGAAAAATACCGCTGATACAGGAGACATTTGCGATACAGGACCTTATAAAAGATGTATATGAAGAGCTCTCACTGAACGCTAAAGCAAAAGAAATTAATCTATCGATAAAGAAAGGTACCGAACGCCCCATACTGGTAAATGCAGATAAACCCAAAATAAAGCAGGTAATAGTGAACCTGGTAGAGAATGCGGTAAAATATGGCAATGAACAAGGTGCTGTTATTGCTGGCTGTTATGAGGTTGATGACAAACACGTTTACATAGAAATATCTGACGATGGGCCTGGCATTGCAGAGGAGCACCTGTCGCGCATATTTGAGCGCTTCTACCGTGCCGACCGCAGCAGAGCACGCGCCATAGGGGGGACAGGACTTGGACTGGCTATTGTGAAACATATAATAGAGGCACACGGACAGACTGTAAACGTAAGAAGCAAGCCTGGTGTAGGCTCCTCCTTTGGCTTTACCCTAGATAAGGGTACAGCATAAATACTTTTTCATCCGTTAGGGATAGATATGCAAATCACCTTAGATTGAGCATTTCTTCAATAATTTTCTTAGCTGATACTTCGTAATTGAATCTTGAAACCAGCTGCCTTATACCTTCCTCCCCTACATGCGTCGATTGTGAAGCTGTGTTAATAGCCTCAATAATTTCTGAAATATTATTGGGGTTACAGAAGACCGCATAGTTATCGTAAAGCTCCCGGTATACCGCAATGTCGGAGCATACTATTTTGCAACCATTATATATCCCTTCCAGTATTGGTATACCAAAACCTTCGTAGACCGACAAAGACACCAGGATCTCAGCTTTTTGATACATATCAATCAGGTCTGCTTCGGCCAGGTGGCTATATACCAGTATATTGCTACGCTTCATTTGAAGCTCATCAATCCCCGTTTCACTAAACACTTTGTTTTTATCTCCAATAATTACAAGCTTGTACTGGTCTTTTATTTTGCTTTCCTGAAAGGCCTTTATGAGGCTGTGGTGATTTTTGCGAATATTGAAGCTACCTACTGCCAGTATAATTTTCTCTTTAGAAGGCATATTAGCAGGACGACGGCTTATCATTTGCTCTGCCACGCCGTTGTAAGTAACGGATATAACTGCAGTGGGCATGTGGTAACAACGGGCAATTTCCGCGCGCATAGTTTCACTTACTGTAAATAAATGCCGGCAATTCTTTACTAGGTGGGGTATCAATGCATTGTACCACAATGAAAATAATTTTGAATTCCATTCCGGGTGATGAAAAAAAGCAAGGTCGTGCAGGGTAATGTAATTATTGGCATACATAACGGGAGCCGTATTGCATGGGTTGAATAAGGGTGGGCTGTTTTGTTTCCTAAGATATAGTACTAAATCGAGCTGCTCCCAGACATGCCCTGTATTTACACCTATCACTGTTGCACCTAACTCAGCAGCAACAGCTGTATTCCATATATTTTTAGGCGTAAGGAATACCGATGAAGGGTATAATTTTTTAATTTTTCTGCAACATTCAATTCCGTACCTTTGCACACCCGAAACTGGTTGGGTTAAAAAGCGTGCATTTACAAATAATTTCATTTTTTATTGCAGGATAGTTTATCTTTCTTGCACAAAGTATCAACAAATTTATCAACGTGCAAAACATTACACGAATATATGCCTTAAGCAAGCGAAATGTTATATTAAGGTATAAGAATTCGTTAGTGGGCTTTTTTTGGGGGTTTATTAAGCCGCTTATTTATTTGCTGATTTTTATAGTTATTTTCAGTAAGGGTTTTCCAGATTTGGACAACTACGTATTATTTGCTACATCAGGGCTTATACTGTGGTTTTTCTTCTCAAATGTTACGGGACAAAGTGTAGGCAATATTGTAGGGTCTTCAGGCCTTATAAAGTCCCTTAATATCCCTTCTATTTTTTTCCCCCTTTCAGAAATGCTTAGCGAGTTATTCAATCTGTTACTTACACTCGTAGTATTTGTGATTATTATGGGATGGTTCAACCTTGAGTACAGTTTCAGATTGTTGCTCATTATCCCCTGTGTACTGCTTTTTTCACTTTTTGCATTTGGTTTCAGCCTACTGCTTTCATCTTTAAATGTATTTTTCAGAGACGTAGGCATTATCTGGAATACAGTACAGCCTGCGGTTTTTTATCTCACCCCTATCGCCTACCCCGAAAAAGCAATTCCGGAAGAATACAAATTTGTTATTAAGCTCAACCCGGTGTATTATTTCATAAAGCTGGGCAGAAATATCTTTAACGACCCGGTGGTACCATCCTGGCATTTGTGGAGTCAATGCATTATAATAGCTGTAATCATGTATCTCATAGGTCAGTTTGTTTTCAATAGATTAAAAAACCAATTTATTTCTGCAATTTAGTACCCGTTAATGTCAAAAGAAACAATAATCAGCGTCGATAAAGTTCATGTCAGTTTCTGGCAGAATAATGTAGGGGTACACTCTATCAAAGACCTTATTACATACAGAAAAAGTCCATTCACAAACAAAACTATACTCAATAACATATCAGTTGAGGTGAATAAAGGCGAGAGTCTGGGCATATTGGGCCGCAATGGCTCAGGCAAAAGCACACTGCTGCGCACAATAGCCGGAATTATAAAGCCAGATGAAGGCAAAGTGACTGTAAAAGGTACGTTTGCACCCATACTTGCCATAGGTGCCGGTCTGGAACAGGAGCTTACAGGATATGAAAATATTACTCTTTTATTAGCTTTATACGGGACCGCCAGAAAAAACACCAACGCCGTAGAGAATATCAGAGAATTTTCAGAACTAAGTGACGAGGTATTACGCATGCCGGTAAAACAATATTCATCGGGAATGGTTGCACGTCTTGCGTTTTCCATATCTTTAGCCAACGAGTCTGACATTCTTATCATAGACGAAGTACTGGCAGTAGGCGATCAAGGGTTTCAGGCAAAGTGTTTGGAAAAAATTTATAAAATTAAAAACGAAGGGAAAACAATACTTTTTGTTTCCCATTTCCCTGACGATGTTGCGAAAATATGTAATAAGGCAATATTGTTGGAGCATGGTGAATTAATTCATAGTGGAAACTCTTTAGACGTATGCAATCATTACAGACAGTTGTTCTAAATAAATTACAACCAGGAATTATTCCAATCTTTATTATTTCCCCTAACAAAAGTGATGGGGATGAATTGGCTGTATTACTATCTGAGCATGTTATTTTGAATAAAAACAGTAATAAAGACATAAGTAACTCCACTCACAAAAAAAATTACTTTGCCAACTCTGATACCCGCAAATTACTCCCAATAACCGCATCCGCTAACGATAAAAAAACAGATGATTACCGTGCTATAGTAAAACTAATAATCGACGAAGGCTTTGACAATAAAAAATTGTGGGGGCTACAATTAGATTACGAACTCTTTTTCGAGCTAAAGATTTATACATTATTTCCTTACGCTTCGTTCCTGTTTTTGTATGGCACTAAAATAAATAAAATCACTACCCGCAATCTGTCTGATGGATACTTATCGCAAGTGCTCGATTTTCATACTTCCCACAGATCAAACAGCATAATCCTAGATAAAAATAACGTAAAATACGCACCCTCTGTAGTGCTGAAAAGTCTGGCATTTTCTTCAGACATATCGATAAAAGAAATTCCAGCCACCAATGAAATTCTGTTCAGAAAAGAAAATGCTGATTCTTACATCCGCCCTGATAATTATGAATTATTCGGCCTAAAGCAGGAACTTGATAAGCAAAACAATATTTACAACAACCCTATATGGTTTAACGGAAATGATCTGCTCATTATTATACTATTTAATGAACATATTACCGAAGAAATACTTCTGAATAAAATATTCCAGTTTTATCATTCATTTGTTCCTCATCCAGACTTTACCATACTTTGCCGTAATGCTCAGGATGCAGCTTTTGTGAAAAACATATTGAATGATGAATCGCTGCCATTGCCTGATATAAGGGTGGTAACTAACGACAAACCGAAGATAGCAGAAGGAATAAACAACATCATAAACAAGACCTTCTGCCCTTACATTATTATAGACGATTTGTTGCTAAATTATTCAATCATCAACTTACTGTCTCCTTTCAAGGATTTCAAATCTCCGTCTTTTGTTTTTGGTAATCTCAGTGCACACAAGCTGAATGAAAATACTGACACCAAATTAACGCTGGTAGAGTTATTGACAGTAAAAGCAATTCCTGACAATTTGGTGTTTACCAGAGCAGAATGGGAACAGGCAAGCGGCTTTGACAAGTCGTTTGATTTGAAATTTTCGATTTGGGACTTTTGTATCCGTTTGTTAAAAAAGCAAGACAGTCACGCTTTTGAAACAGAGGCGATAACTCCGTCTATTGCTACTAAATATGATGAAAACAACGGCGTAATTTCTGATAACGCGTACAGCACGCTCATCCAGAAACACAAATCGCTATTTGAGCAAAACCTAAATAATGTATTGCTGCAGGTAACCGAAAACCAACACCTGCCCCAACACGAAATTGTAAAACTAAATTACAAGGTTTCTACTTTGCAATCACTTATAGCTCACTCCAAGGACGAGCTGAAATCTGTGAGCGACCAAAGAAGCCAATTGCAAAATCACATCATTCTGCTTGAAAGCAGGTGGTATTTTAAAGCGGCTCATAAATTAAGTCATTTTAAGAAAATATTCTTCAAAGAAGCTTCGCCGGGAGGCAGGGGAATTCTGAAAATGCTGAAGTTTATATTCTTCATGTTTACAAAGCCCGGATTCCGGATTTTCAGAAAAGTCGTAAAATCGGTACTGAGGAAACTATACCTGCTTGCAGAAGACAAGCGGGTAAAAATCGTATTTCTGGATGAAGAGGACGCAGATAACCAGTCAGGTAGCATAGACACCTATCAGGAGTGGATTATCAATAAACTAAATCCGGAAAAATTAAAGAAAGAATACGACGACAAGATAAACACCTTCACAATAAAGCCTAAGATAAGCATCATAATGCCGGTATACAACCCACCGGTAGAGTACCTAAAGGCGGCTATTGATTCGGTATTGAGCCAGTCTTATGATAACATAGAATTGTGCATTGCCGACGATTGCTCGCCTAATGAACAGGTAAACAGAATGCTGCATACCTACTCATTAAGAGACCCCAGAATAAAAGTAATATTCAGAAAAGAAAACGGTCACATCTCTGCCTGCTCCAACTCTGCCCTGAGTCTGGTAACAGGTGATTATGTTTTATGTCTGGACCACGATGACCTGCTGACCACAAACTGCGCATTTGAAGTAGTAAAATACATCAATGAAAATCCGGACGTAGAGATTATCTACTCAGATGAGGATAAGATTGATGATAACGGTGTATACTCTACACCTTATTTCAAACCTGATTTTGCCCCGGACAACTTATTTGCCAAAAACTACATTACGCATATCACGGTATACAAAAAATCACTGCTCGATAAAGTAGGTGGTTATAGATTGGGATATGAAGGTAGTCAGGATTACGACCTGATACTAAGAGCTACCGACCATACCGATAAGGTAGGCCACATTGCCAAAGTACTATATCACTGGCGGATACACCAGTTATCCGCATCTCAAAATGCTGATGTGAAGCCATATGCGTTTATGGCAGCAAAAAAAGCCCTCGAGGAAACACTGGTGCGCAGAAACCTGCCCGGAGAAGTACAGTACCTGCCGGGGTTAATGGGTTACAGAGTTAAGTATCACGTTACGGCATTAGACAAGGTAAGTATAATAATACCTACTAAAGACCATGCAAAACTGATGCGCAATACGATTGATTCAATCATTGCACTTACCGATTACCCTAACTACGAAATAATAGTACTTGACAATAACAGTACCACCGACGAGTTCTTTGAGCTGATGGAAAGCTATAAAGAAAAATACAGTAGTATTTTCCGTTGTATAGAAGCCAAATTCCCGTTCAACTTCTCCAAGTTAATGAACATTGGCGTGTCGCACAGCACAGGAGAGTTTGTACTTCTATTGAATAATGATGTAGAAATTCTACACTCAGACTGGCTGACAACAATGGTTTCCTTCGCCCAACAGCAGCGCATAGGGGCTGTTGGTGTGAAGCTCCTCTATCCTGATGATAATATCCAACATGCCGGAACCGTTATAGCTCTGGGTGGCGTAGCAGGCCACGTATTTGTAAATTACTACAAGGACGATCCGGGTTACTTCAACTATCTGCAGTCTACTACCAACTACTCCGCAGTAACAGCGGCTTGCCTTATGTGCCGCAAGAGTGTATTTGAAGAAGTAGACGGAATGGATGAGAAACTGGAAGTAGAGTTCAACGATGTGGACTTCTGCCTAAAAATATTAGATAAAGGATACTACAATGTGTATGTACCTGATGTAGTATTGTATCACTACGAATCTGCAACCAGAGGTCATCCGCATCAGAACAAGCCATCATATGAGCGACATTTGAGAGAGGTAGCCTATTTCAAAGAGAAATGGGATAAATATATCAAGCGTGACCCATTCTATAATCCAAACTTAACATTAGATAAGCAGGATTTTAGTATTAATTATAAATCTTAAAAAAATATCCCTACTTTTACAACTTTAGCACGGTTTTTGCTGTATAAAATCAAATACCCGTTTATACCGTAAATGAAACAAGAAGCAACATTAGATCTCACACTTCAAAAAGAACAAAATACATCTATTCCTCAAACGGATATGGCTAGTATACGCTATATGTTTCAGGAAATGAATCAACAGTATCTGGAACATCAGCCGGCAGCGTACTATATGGCAATAAAACGCATCATGGACGTTTCTTTGTCTGCACTGTTTATTATCACAGTTATGTCATGGCTTACACCTATTCTGGCTATTATAATAAAGCTTACATCAAAAGGACCTGTTTTCTTTGTGCAGAAACGCACCGGATACATGGGGGTAGAGTTCAATTGCTTCAAGTTTCGCACCATGTTTGTAAATGATGAAGCCGATACCCGTCAGGTTTCTATCAATGACAACCGTATTACTACCATAGGTAAATTCCTCAGAGTTACACACCTCGATGAAACCCCTCAATTCTTCAATGTGCTGCTGGGCGACATGAGTGTAGTAGGTCCGCGGCCACATATGGTTTACCACACCCGTTATTATTCAGAGTGTATCCCTTACTACAACCTGCGCCTGGAGGTGCAGCCCGGAATGACCGGAATGGCACAGATAAAAGACTACATAGGCGAGATAAGTGTAGAAAGAGAACTTCGCAAACGTATACAGTGGGATATATACTACATGAAAAACCGTAGTGTGTGGCTCGACATCAACATTCTGCTCAACACTTTTGTATGTGTGTTTGTAAAAGCCTACGAAATGATAACCGGCAAAAAAGGGAAATAATATCTACAGAAAATAATATTACGAAAGGGGCGACAAATTTGTTGCCCCTTTTTGCATACAGGCACCTCACCCGCTCAAAACAACGATAGCTGCCTGTTCTTATTCCCTCTACGAAAATCTGAAGTGTTCATCGCTACGTGTGTTTCATTCAGATGAAACTTACGGCAGTATAGCTTAAACTGGTCTTTTATCAGCTCTGCAAACTTGCCATCGCCTACCATGCGGTTTCCAAACCGGCTGTCATTCACATTACCGCCGTGGCACTCGCATATCTGGCGCCACACCTTCTCCGCCCTGTCGGGGAAAGCCTTGTGCAGCCAATCTTTGAAAATACCACCTATGGCTCCGTTTAGCCGCACTATTGTATAGCCAGCCCACTGTGCCCCGGCCTCACTGGCGGCTTTCAGCACATCGTGTATGTGCATATCATTCAGCCCGGGTATCAGCGGCGCATTCATTATACCAGTGGGTATCCCTGCCTTAGAGAGGGTTTCTATCACCTTCAGCCGTGAGCGATAAGAAGCAGTGCGCGGCTCCATCACCAGGCGCAGGTGCTCATCCAGCGATGTTACCGATGTTGTCACATGCACCAGATTTCTGCTTGCCAGCTCCTGTAGCAGGTCCATATCACGCAGCACCAGTGCATTCTTGGTTATTATGCCCACCGGGTTTCTGTATTCCAGACATATCTCCAGCAGCGCCCTGGTTATCTTCATCTTGCGCTCTATAGGCTGGTAGCAGTCTGTATTGCCGCTGAGCGATAGCGTAGCCGGCTCCCAGTTCTTATTGTCGAAGAACTTGCGCAGCAATGCCGGTGCATTTTTTTTCACCACTATGCGGCTCTCAAAATCCACACCGGCACTATAGCCCCAGTACTCATGGCTGTTTCGGGCATAGCAGTAGATACAACCATGCTCGCACCCCTGATAGGGATTGGCAGAATACAACATACCCACGTCAGGGCTGGTTACGGTATTCACCAGTGTCTTGCTGTTGTCAAGTATATATTCAGTATTGCGCTTCTCCTGCTCCCAGTCGTCTATACCTTCCGCATGCTCCTGCACATACTCCCCCTTCAGAAACCTGTTCTTAGGATTGTACTGCGCTCCCCTACCCTTCTCAAAACGCTCATTTGCCTCCTGGTTGATCATTGCTTTTCAGTGGTTAGTTGTTAGTAGAAAGTAATTAGAAGAAAGTAGAAAGCTGAGTACAGAGAGGGTGTGTCGCACATTGTTCACATGCTCACATTCTACGCACTTTTCACATTCGTCACATTGTCATATTGCCTCATTGGCGTATTGTCTCATTATCAAACTGCACATCGGCATAGGCCGGCCCCTGATACTCATAGTATGCGTCAACATCATCTTTGGGTGGTGGTGGCAATGGCTTTTGCCTTATCACAATTATTTTTTGTTCACCGGGTGCGGCATCTTCTTCAAGCATGTGCCTGTTTCTTACCCTGCCCTCTTCGTCCGGCACCATATCCCGCACAGAGCCAAAGCCTATGGCATCCTTCATCACATGAGGGCTCAGCAGTTCGCTACCCCTCCTCACTATGTTTTTCTGCTCGTACATATCTTTTATATCGTACACTACTTTGCGCAGCAGGTCGCGCTTCAGCCGATTGTCAAACAGGCTGTACTGCATTGCCTGTCCCTTCACAAAAGACTGGATAACAACTGTAAGATTGGTGGAATTGGCGGTGAAAATATCGGCCAGTCCACGGCTCTTCTCAAATTCCGCTATGCGCTCCTTTATATAGCTACGCATCTCCATGGCATCCTGCACAGGGTCTGCCAATTTTACAACGGTTTCCCACTTTGTCCCGTCCCTGTACCTGATAGAGAAGTACACCTCTCTGCAAAAAAAACCGCCCTTTACCATCCGCTGCTCCAGCCGGGTGCACAGAGATATCAGCATAGACTCCAGCTGCTGCCGGTCGCGGCTCTGCTGGCTGCTCATGGTGCGGGTAGCACTCATAGTGCGGTTCTCCACCTTGTTGTACATATCTACCTCGCCGAAGTTGAGCCGGCGATGCCAGTACTCACCTACTACTCCGCCAAAAGCCTTGCGTAGCAGTGCCGGCGATGAATGACGCATCTCTACCGGGGTCCGTATACCTATCAGCCTCAATCTTCGCTCATTGGCGCCTGCTATGCCTGGCAGGTCGGTCAGCTTTAGGGTAGCCAGCTGCTCATCTATGTTGTGTTCGGTTATTATCACCAGACCATCCGGCTTTTGCAGCTCGGTGCCCACCTTAGCCAGAAACGAGTTGGGCGCTATGCCTATACTACACTTCAGGTAGTCATACTTAGCAGCAATATCTGCTTTTATCTGCAGCGCTATCGCCGTCAGGTCGTTATATACCCATTTATAGGAGTGGAAGTTCATTACCGCCTCGTCTATGCTCTTGGGTATCACATCATCGCAATACGTGCGCAGTATTGCCATTACATCCACATGTATTTGCCGGTACCATGCCGGGTGTGTGCATATAGTGAGCATCTGCGGGCATAGCTCGCGACACTCGCGCAGGCGCATACCGGTCTTCACACCCATTTTTTTTGCTTCTATCGAGGCTGCTATTACTGCTGCATTAGGACTATCATAGGTAAGCACCCCCAGCGGCTTGCCCCTCAGCTCCGGGTGCCGCTGCTGCTCACAACTGGCAAAGTAGCTGTTCATGTCAATATACATGACAAGCGGCTCTTTGTTTATCCTGAGCGAGTTGCTAAAATAATCTCCCTTGCGTTTCACAAGGCTAAGTTATGTATTTTGTCAACATAATTGGAAATCTTTTTTGACAAAGTTTTTGGAAACTATTGTTTTTTAAATTAATTTTGATTTATAATTGTAAATTGCGAATTAAACTAAAATGCAATGAAGGAATTTGATCCGATTACTTATGTTGAAGACGATGGGCAGACAACGCCTGAAATTGGCCTTTGGGGTATCAAAAAATATAGACTTTTCGGAGCATATTGCAACATTTTTACCACAGGAATGAAGTACAAATGGAAGCAAAGGGTGTATATTGATTTATTTGCAGGGGCCGGCTGTGCAAGAATAAGAAAGGAAAATAAAATAGTCCATACTTCTGCTTTGATTGCCGCAAAAGTCCCAGACAAATTTACAAAATATATAATCTGTGAAGAAAAAGAAGAAAATTTCCATGCGCTAAAAAATAGATTCATCAATGAAAATTGCGATTTAAACTGTGAATTCATTTTTGGAGATTCAAACAAAAATGTTGAGAAAATTATAAATGCAATCCCTGCAGACGGCACATTAAGCTTCTGTTTTGTTGACCCCTTCTCACTAAATATTGAATTTGAAACAATTAGGAAAATAGCAGCAACAAGAAAGGTTGATTTTCTAATTTTACTTGCTCTGCAAATGGATGCAAACAGAAATCTTGTCTATTACATCGATGAAGAAAGCGATAAAATTGATAAGTTTATTGGCAACAAAAATTGGCGAGAACCATTTTTAAATGCAGAAGTAAGTAAAAAAGACTTTATAAAGTACCTTGCGGAGGCTTATGACAATAACATGAGAAGTATTGGATATAAAGTTAACCCAAACCTGAAATTTAAAATAGAAAACACCGTAAACACGCCCATTTATTACCTTGCATTCTATTCCAAAAGTGATGTAGGAAACGACTTCTACACAAAAGTCGAAAAAATGCAAAACAACCAAGGAAAACTATTTTAAAATGGCACAATCAAGCATAGAATGGACAGAACTCACCTGGAACCCTACAACCGGCTGCACTAAAGTATCTGCCGGTTGTAAGTATTGCTATGCCGAAGTAATGGCAAAGCGACTACAGGCCATGGGGGTAGAGAAATACAAGGATGCTTTTAAAGTGCGCACACATCCGGAAGCACTACTCATCCCCTATACGTGGAAGAAACCCAAAATCGTTTTTGTAAACTCAATGAGTGATTTATTTCATCCTGAAATCCCTATAGCTTTTATAAAAAAGGTATTCAAGGTAATGAATGAAAACCCGCAACATGTTTTTCAAGTGCTTACCAAGCGGTCTGAACGCCTGCTGGAAGTGCACGCACAACTGAAATGGACGCACAATATTTGGATGGGCGTATCGGTAGAGGATGAACGTGTAGTACACCGAATCGATGAATTAAGACATACGAATGCCCGTGTGAAGTTTCTTTCGTGCGAGCCGCTCATAGGACCACTCCGCAATATGAATCTTCAAAATATTGACTGGGTAATAGTAGGTGGAGAAAGCGGAAGAAAGCCCCGACCTATGGACGCAGACTGGGTAATAGACATCCAGGATCAATGCACGGAAGCTGATGTAGCATTCTTTTTTAAACAATGGGGCGGCACCAATAAAAAGAAAGCAGGTCGATTGCTTAACGGCAAAACTTACAGCGAAATGCCGGAAACGGAAACGACTTTTGGCTGATAAACGATATACCATTTCGTGGATTTGAATGAAATGGCAATCTAAAGCGACCTCTAAATGCCTACTTCTTAGGCACATTCACCTTCTCATACGCAAGGTTGTTGCTCACAAACTCCGGCACCAGGTCCTTCATCAGAAACACTGTTTCGAGTGTGTAATGCTGGCGGGCACTATTTATAAGTTTATTTACTTTCTTTTCCACTACCGCAAAATCATACTGACGCACATCGGCTATCATTATCTTTTCATGGTAAGTGGGGCGCGAGTTCTCCGCACTGCTTAGCAGTTCTTCGTATAGTTTTTCGCCGGGGCGTAGCCCGGTATATACGATGCGTATATCCCTATCCGGCTCCTTGCCCGATAGTTTTATGACTTTACGAGCCAGATCCGCTATTTTGATGGGCTTACCCATATCAAAGATGAATATTTCGCCACCCTGACCCATTACTCCCGCCTCTATCACCAGCAGGCATGCCTCTGGTATGGTCATAAAATAACGGGTTATATCGGGATGGGTCACAGTGATGGGACCACCTTTTTCCAGCTGCTTCTTGAAGCGGGGCAGCACAGAACCATTGGAGCCCAGCACATTGCCAAAACGGGTAGTGACAAACTTGGTAGTCTGGTGCGATTCATCTTCATTGAGCGATGCAAGATGCGTAAAATAGCTCTGAGTGAAAATCTCTGCTATGCGCTTTGAGGCGCCCATTACATTGGTAGGGTTTACTGCTTTGTCTGTAGACACCATCACAAACTTCTCTACATTATTGGCTACCGCCAGTTCAGCAAGCATTTTGGTACCACCTACGTTATTGAGCACTGCTATAGAAGGGTTATCCTCCATCAGCGGCACATGCTTGTAAGCTGCTGCGTGAAACACGATCTGAGGCGTATACACTTCAAACAGATGCTCCATACGCTGACGGTCGCATATATCGCCCAGGTAGGGCTTTATGCTGGCATTTTTATATTTTTCCTGCACCTCCAGCACAAAATCGTGCATGGGCGTTTCTGCCTTGTCGCATAGTATTATCAGAGATGGTCTGTAGCTAAGCAGTTGCCTTACCAGCTCGCTGCCTATGGAGCCCGCAGCCCCGGTTACCAGTATCTTTTTACCTTTCAGCGCGCTATAGATAGCCTCGTTGTGTATTTTTATTACCTCTCTTTCCAGCAGGTCCTCGATATTGATATTTTGTAGCTGCTGTGTATCCAGTTTGCCATTCAGCCAGTCGAGCATAGCAGGCACCTGCTGTATCTTGATGCCGTATGTAAGGCAAGTATCTACAAGCTCATTGAGTTTGTTTTTTTCTATGTGCTTGCTGGCAAGTATCAGAATCTCTACACCCTCGGCACTCAGCTTTGCAAGGTTGCTTTCGTGGGTGCTGTATATGGGTATACCTTCCAGTAGTTTACCGTTTGTGCTGAAAGAGTCATCCAGAAAAGCCACTACCTGCATGTCGCCATCAGGCAGGCTGTTCATTACCTTTTTTATGTGCAGTCCATCGCCAGATGTATCATAGACAACTACCTTTTTCTTTTGTATCCGCAACCCACCATACGACAGTGTCTTGTAAAAATTGAACACATACCGCACACCCAGCCTGTAAGAAATGATGACGAAGCTGGTAATAAAGAAGTTGATAGCCACTACCTGCAGTGTGAAGTAATTGCGGGAGTGTAGTAAAAATATGTTTATGACCAGATAGAAAAATGCAGCAATAGCATTGACCATGACCAGCCTCGAAGTATCTTCGAGATTAGTGTACCGCACTATACCTGCATAACTTTTGAAAACAAAGAACAATATGGCGTTGATACCAAGTACCACCAACATCATAAAGCGCAAACCAACACCGATTTGATCCCAGTTGAAATTGAGCTTCAGCATTCTCGACAAAAAGATGCAGAAGCAAACTAAAAACAAATCTAGCAGAAAGACCAGCCACCGGGGCAGGATACGTAGTTTGTATGACATAGTTTCAATTGAGTAAGTTTCTCAGGTAAAATAGAAGGGTTAAGGTAGAGCAATATTACATAAAAATATTTCGATTTTCTACTTATACTGAAAATTAATAATTCACTAAGGCTGCATGAATTCTCAAACCACATATCCCGGTTTTACAAAACCGGTTGTCAGCTGATGAGTTTATATGAATACATAACTATAGAACTGGTAGCACCTAAATGCATAGGACGAACCCTAACTTCATTTGCGAACGGATGGCGAAACAAACTCCATTATTTTAGGAAGTGTATTTTATAATTACTTGAGTTTGCAGCTCAGTCCGCCTGTTGAGTGTGATTTGGAACGACCATATTCTTCGCAGCTGCCTTTCATTTCCTTCTTTTTCCCCTTCAGTGTTATTATCGAGGTTCCTGTGGCAGTTATTGGGCCAGGGGGGCGATTTGAATAACTGGTACACTTGCATTGCCATGTTTTCTCGCAAGATGTAAGCAGGAAAGCTGACAGAAAAATCGAGAAGGTAAAAGTGATAGTTTTCATAAGATTAAATTTATACGCATGTTAGCTATTAGGCAATTTAGTTACTTTTTCAATTAATCCCCAGAAATGATTCTGGTAAATTGAAGCTTTCAGCTGAAATACACCTGTTGCTAAACGGCAAAAATCCATACAGACACATGCCCAAACTATCCTGGATTTTGAATTGTCTGCCTGTTTTCTTACCTTGCAATATGGAAAATTCAAAAAATGGTGCGCCTAAAAAAGCTGCACCCTCAAAACTCCCTTCAAAACAGATAGTATTCTCTAGCCAGCCAGTGAGCAAAAAAGGCCAGAAAGGTGGCACTAAAATGCTAAACAGCACTAAAAAAGGTGGTGTAAACCTGATGCGTAAGCTATCCGGTATGTAACGATTGCTATGATGTGGGGTATTCTTACCCCTCATTTTTTCGATGCAAATCGCAAAAAACATTAATCTGCATCCCGAAATCTGCCAGCTGCAGCCCACTTCCTCAATCGTATCAAAGTTGGCTTTCTGTATCCTTCTGCTTTGTCTGCCTGCATTTTAGACAGGTAAGCACGCGTCCAGGATGGTATGAAATAAATAATTGTTGTAAAAAACACTGCGCCATATACATCGTAGGTGTAATGCACCCGCATTGACAAGAGCATAAAACTCATAATGAATGTGGCGACAAGCAGATATGCCTTTAGATAAGTCTTTCGGGAGCATAAAAAGTATATCCATAAGCTGGCAACATGCCCACTGAAAAACAAATCCTTGGTGAGAGGAGAGTTGTGCGGGTAAACGGTATTTTCCAGGAAGAGGTCTCTGAGCACTATAATATTTGCCGGAGGCTCCAGAGCTACCATCAATATACACATTTGCCTTACTACAGCCACCAGAAAGTGCATCTCTATAATACGTAGTATGGTTTTGGGCTCATGAAGATGTGTAATGATAAACGTCAGTAGAGACGCGTAAAGGATAATAAAAATAGATGCAGAGAAGTCTATGCTGGGAAACAGAGACAATAATTTATCCTCGAGCTGCACACCTTTCCGCATCTCTATATAATTACCTAAATGCTGTGTGACAAAGGAGTATATTAAAAAGAGGATCGGCACCAAAAGTAGCTTGAATGTAAAAGCCTTGTCCTGCAATGCGGCTTTCCAAACAGCAATGGTAGCTACCCAATAATTACGAAAAGATAACAATGTCATAATACCTTCTTCACTATTTTTTGTTAAGCAAATATATCGTGAATCAGATTATCATACAACATTGAATAAGTCACCCACCATTTTTAACATACTGAGTAGCATGCGTATAAGTGCCCACGTAGTACATGCAGCATCTCTTCCGGCATTTTTGAGGACTATAGAAATAAAACACATATTGAAATCATGCACTTATGTAGTGATGTAGTTTCAATACAGGATGCATTATGACTGCGAAACAGAAATGACGTAACCCTATGCAAAAAATGATCCGGGAACTTATTGCTTCTTTTCCAGCTTATCTACGCGCTGCACCAGCGCATCCAGGTTGCGGAAATGTATGTATGCCTTACGATACTTGTTGGCATCAAATGCGGGAGAACCCATGTATACTTCATTGGGCTTGTTGATGCTCTTAGATATACCCGATTGGGCCGTTATGATTGTATTGTCTGCTATCTGCAAGTGCCCCACTATGCCCACCTGTCCGCTAAACATGCAGTTCTTGCCTATGCGGGTAGAGCCTGCCACCACGTTGCATGCTGCCAGATAACTGTTTTCGCCTATCTCCACATTGTGGGCTATGTGTACCAGATTGTCAAACTTCACCCCCTTGCGGAGTATGGTAGAGCCCAGCGTAGCACGGTCTATGGCGCAATTAGCGCCTATTTCCACATCGTCTTCTATCACCACATTGCCTATTTGCGGCACCTTGCGGGAACCCTCCTCGTTTTGTGGCTCGAACCTGAAACCATCACTGCCTATCACCGTACCGGAGTGTATGATGCAGTTGCTGCCTATCACCGTTTCAGAATACACCTTTACACCCGCAAACAAGGTGGTGTTGTCGCCTATCACCACGTTGTCGCCTACATATACCTGCGGATATATCTTTACATTGTTGCCTATACGGGCATTGTCACTGATTACCGCAAACTCGCCTGCATATATGCTTTCACCTACTTTTGCACTGTCGGCTATGTATGCATGTTTCGATATGCCTGTTTTGTTCAGTTTCACCTGATTGTACATCTCCAGCAGCTTGGCAAATGCCGCCGCTGCACTTTCTACCCTGATAAGCGTAGCCGATATGGGTGCTGTAGCGACAAAATCTCTATTTACTATTACCAGCGATGCCTGTGTGCCGTATATGTATTGGGTATATGCAGGATTTGCCAGAAAAGAAATAGACCCGGGAACACCCTCCTCAATCTTAGATAATTTACTTACCGATACGTCCGGATTCCCTTCTATTGTTCCATTTAACATTCCGGCTACTTGCTGCGCGCTGAACTGCATTTGATATGTGTTTGACGACAAAATAAGGAAAAATGCCTAAACAATTTGTACAGTAAATTAGATCAGGTCTGATTTTATTAATTTAAGTGCATAAAACCTGCAGAACTCGATATACATGCCTCACTACCCCTTAGGCATTGCCCCAGCTTCCTTCAGCACTTCTTTCAGCACCTCTATACGTGTAGCAAACCAGTCTTTTGAAGTATCTGAAACCGGCATTTCAAAGTTCTGTGCAAAGAAGTAAGGATAGTTGCGCTCATTGGCTTTGTTCATAGAGTTTTTGTGTTCTTTCACATGCTCTATACGTTCTACAAACCCCGTAACCCAATAGATGTATTTATCACCAACTTGCCCTGTTCCTGTTTTGTAGTATAGCCTGTAGCCAGGCGTTTCTTCCCGCAACATCAGGTTCTTCACTATGCGCTGGCTGCGCTCAGATATGGGCAGCTCTGCAAAGTATAACCGCTTCACAAAACCTGCCTGCTCATCAGCAGATATCTTCAGAGAGTCATTAACCCAAAACATATCTACCGTGCCACCCATGTTCATATTGCCATACTTTATAGTATCCAGATAGTGCTGCATTTTAGCACCACCTATACGGCGGGCTATTTCCTGATAGTACCAAAGACAACTTTCTCTGAAAGCTCCTTCCATAGTGAGGTTGCTGTCGCAGCCCGGACGGCTTCTATTGGTGCTGTCCCACTTTATCATTAGTCTTTCATCAGGCGCAATTGCTGTTTCCAGCGCTATCAGAGAGTTGAAAATCTTGAACGTCGAAGCGGGCATAAAGCGTTGAATACAACGCTCCTTATTGTAATAATGTATAGACTCGTGGTTGTTGTCTCTAAGTATGAAGCAGGCATTCCTTATGCCATATAGCTCATATTTCTTCGCCCAATCCGGATGATCTGTTATCCGGGTTTCCGCACAAGATGATATCAATATGGCCGACAATAAAATTAAGAGTATACGCACCTGATGTAGTATTATAAAATTTGTTCCGCCTCAAAAGGTGGAATTTGGAATTATTTATTTTTGAATTTACAAAACGGTTTTTTCAAATGGCCGTTTCATCTGGCTGTTTCTTTGCTCCTGAGCTTCTTTGGCAGCCTTCACAAATGCCACGAAAAGCGGATGGGGGTTTTCTACTGTGCTTTTATATTCCGGATGAAACTGCACACCTATATAGAACGGATGGTCTTTTATTTCCACTATCTCTACCAGGTTTGTTTTAGGGTTCTTGCCCACAGGTATCATACCTGCTTCCTCATACCTGCTCAGGTATTCGTTGTTGAACTCGTAGCGGTGACGGTGACGCTCCGTAATGCTGGTGCTGCCATAAATAGCTGCTGTTGCCGAATCAGACTGCAGCTCACACTCGTAGCTACCCAGTCGCATAGTGCCACCCATCTGCGTTATAGCTTTCTGTTCTTCCATCATGCATATTACGCCCTGATCGGTATCGGGGTCCATTTCTGTAGAGTGGGCTTTGGGCATATTCAGTACATTTCGTGCAAACTCCACACAGGCCATCTGCATACCCAAACATATACCAAAGAAAGGTATTTTATTTACACGTGCATACCTTATTGCATCCACCTTACCTTCTATACCCCGGCTACCAAATCCGGGTGCCACCAGTATCGCGTCCAGATTGAGTAGTTTTTCTTTTGCATTTTCTTTCGTCAGATATTCAGAATGTATGTTGCGCACTTCTACCTTACACTCGTTCATAGCACCGGCATGTATCAGTGCTTCCAGAATCGATTTGTAAGCATCCTGCAACTCCACATACTTGCCTATAAGACCTATGGTAACTTTACTCTTGGGGTAGCGTAGTTTATTCAGAAACTCTTTCCATTTAGACAGGTCCGGCTCTTTACCCAGTGGCATTTTCAGCTTATCCAGGCATATGATATCCAGTTTCTCCCGCATCATTTCCAGCGGCACACTATATATAGTATCTGCATCCAGCGCCTCTATTACCGCATCCTGTGTAACGTTGCAAAACAGGGCTATTTTTCTTTTCAGGTCTTTGTATAGTGGTTCTTCTGTACGGCACACCAACACATCGGGAAGCAAGCCATGCTCACTCATCATTTTCACAGAGTGTTGTGTGGGCTTGGTTTTTAGTTCTTTGGCTGCTTTCAGATATGGTATCAGGGTAAGGTGCACTACCAGACAATTCTCATTGCCCATTTCCCATTTTAGCTGGCGCACAGCCTCTATGTAGGGCAGCGACTCTATATCGCCTACTGTGCCACCCAACTCGGTAATTACTATGTCGAATTTGCTGTCTTCGCCCAGCAATTGCATTCTTCTTTTTATCTCGTCGGTGATGTGTGGAATTACCTGCACAGTTTTGCCCAGATAAGCACCCTCACGCTCTTTGTTGATTACATACTGGTATATACGACCGGTAGTTACATTGTTGGCCTGAGATGTATGCGTATTCAGGTATCGCTCATAGTGCCCCAGATCCAGATCGGTTTCAGCACCGTCTTCAGTTACATAGCACTCGCCATGCTCATAGGGGTTCAGAGTACCCGGATCTACATTGATATAGGGGTCAAACTTCTGTATGGTAGTAGTAAATCCGCGGGCCTGTAGTAGTTTGGCCAGCGATGCGGCGATTATGCCCTTACCTAATGATGATGTAACACCTCCGGTTACAAAAATGTACTTTGTCATAACGCTCCTGTTTTGTAAAGACCGGTGCGCAGCTTTGATATTATAATAAATTGGGGGAAGTAGCTGTAGCGGTCAAACAAAGGTACAACTGATAATCGGATTATTCAAAAAGTTGTAAATGCCCTGTTCGGTTTTAAGGAATTAATTTATCCACCATCCGGTCCACCTGCTTTTCGGTTACCTGTCCTTCTATAAACTCCTTTACTCCCTTTCCCGGATGTATGATTAAGGTAGCCGGTATAGAACCTTCCCACCTGCCATCTACTTTGGGTATGTATTCATTGGGGTTGGTGTCAGTAAGCCATATCACACCGGGCTGCACCTTTTTTCTTTGCAGGAAAGTAGCCAGCTTCATTGGGTAATCTTCTTTGAAGTCCAGGCTTACCAGCAACACCTTTACCGGCTTATCTGCATATCGTTTACACAAATCATTGAAAACCGGCAACTCGTGCACACAGGGAGCACACCAGGTGGCCCAGAAGTTGATGATGTACAATGTATCTTTCGATGAGTTTCTTTTTATAAGGTCATCCATACTCATTGCGGGTATTTGCTGCGCATCTGCGCACACAAAAGAAACCAAAGCAAACAACAGGAGCAGGTATTTTTTCATTATAGTCACGTCTTTAAAATCATATAAAGATACAGCCAAATCACCCTAATCGAAAATAAACACAAGTTAAAAATCCGTCAGTATATTTTATTTACACATAAAAAATCATGGCTACTAATCTACTTGGCCTACGCACCGTTATTTACATTGCAGACGATATAGCAAAAGCTAACGAATGGGATAGTAAGGTAGTGGGTATTGCACCCTACTTCGATGAGCCATTTTATATAGGCTTCAATGTTGGAGGCTATGAGCCGGGGCTGCACCCTATTGAGAGCAATATACCCCACAAGCTTCCGGTGCAAAAACATACTGGGGTGTGAACGATGCAGCTTCGGCATTTAGCGAGTTGATAGCGGCCGGGGCAACCACTATAGAAGAGCCAACCGATGTAGGTATTATTTTTGTGTGGCTAAACTCTACTATGGCCGCAATCTGAAAAAGCATATCAAAAATCTGAAGCTGGAGGGCGAACCTGGTGGCGCATTCGAATACAAAAGCGCCAATATACAGCTACTGGGCATGATAGTAGAGCGGACTACCCACAAGCTGTTTGCAGACTATATGCAAGAGAAAATATGGCAGCACATAGGCGCCGAGTACAATGCCGGCTGGAGCATAGACAGCCGCAAACACCGCGAGGCTAAAGCATTTTGTTGCTTCAATGCTACTTCTGTAGATTTTGCCAAACTGGGCAGGCTCTACCTGAAAAACGGCAACTGAAACGGCAAACAACTGGTATCAGTAAGCTGGCTAAAAGAATCGGTGAGTACAGCGGGAGACAAGAATGGGAGATTATATTCCCACCAGTGGTGGCATGCAGGATCAAATGATTTTATGGCGCAGGGACATCTGTGCCAATAAATTGTCTAGTGCCCGAAAAAAATATTGTGATAGTGCGGCTGGGCAAAAAAATACGGAATGAATGTCTGGACAAGATTGCTCAGAAGTATAGTGCAAGCCAATTAATGTACTCTACCAATCCACTGCTCAGGGTTGAGTTTTACCTTGCCTTTGTTTCCGTTAGACTTCCATATCTGGAAGTTGATTACCGGGCGACCTTCTTCATTCATTGCGACAATCCCCACTGTTTGTTTTACACTCACCTCATCCCCTACTTTTACAGACACAGAAGACAATCCATTATACACAGTGAAATAATTTCCATGTTGCACCATCACAATCTGATCACTACCACCTACTGAAAACACACTGGTTACTGTGCCATTAAACACACAACGCACTTTAGCATTTTCATCGGTCTGTATGCCCACACCGGCATTATCTATACTTACCTGTGGATATACAGGATGTGGATGCACCCCGAAATGGTCTGTTATATATCCCTTTTCTACCGGCCAGTACATTTTACCCTTATTCCCTTCAAAGTTGCTGGCCAGTTCTACATCGCTTGGTGTCAGCATCAATGAAACTTCTGTTCTTGCTTTGGGCGCAGCTTTCGGCATAGTGTTTACAGCCACATCTGTACTGCCGGTCTTTATGTTCGATTTCGGCTCCGGTGTTCCTGACTTTGTCCCACCGGCAGCTCCTGCCGTTTTCTTTGCCTCTTCCTCAGCTGCTTTTGCTGCTTTTGCCATTTCACGTTCTATCAGATCATTGATGGCCTTATTGATACGGGCAGTCACTTTTTTGTTCCTTTCTATGTCGGCCATCAGCTTGCCTTCCTTGCTTTTCAGGTCCTGCACCACACTATTTGTCTGATTGGTTTCTTTCAGTAGCACCTGTTTTTGCTGCACCTGCACATTCAGCAGCTGGTCTTTTTGTGTCTTTTCGGCATTAAGTGTTCCAATCTTCTGTTTCAGTTGGTTTTGAGTAAGGTTTATCTGCAGTACCTGATATTTTCGGAAATCCCTGAATTTTTTAAGGTATTTCATCCGGCGCATCGCTTCATTAAAGTCTTGCGAAGAGAATAGGAAGGCCAACATATCGTAAGAGCTGCGGGTGGTGTATGAATAGCGGATAGACTGAGCATAGCGCATATTCAGTTGCTCCAGTTTCTGCTTCAGCGTTAGCACCTCTCTCGACGACACTCTTATGTCTTTATCTATACTAGACAACTCATCATTGATGTTGCCTATCAGCCGCTGGCGGTCTGCCAGCTTGTTTTGCAATGCACGCAACTGCCCCATTGTTGCCTGCTTATCGTTTTTTATAGCAGCCAGTTGCTTCTCCGTTTCATTTATCGCATCCATTATTGCCTTGCGGCGGGCTATCAGCGTATCTTTCGACTGGGCATACTGCACCTGCGCCTGCCCATGAGCAGTAACCGAAAGAAAAACCAATAATATACCAAAAATTATGCGCATGAAAAACAACTGATACCGGACAAAAATAGCTAAATATAGGGAGGGCTGGCACAATAGCATCAACTAAGTTTATTGTTTTAAGACGTTTTTACAATCTTTTTCCATAAAACATTCTACATGGGTATTAATTGTACGACCTTTACTTTCTTTTTTGCAGTAAATATCTATCTATGTTGTATTCAATGACAGGTTTTGGCAGGGCTGAGGAAAACATCAATAACCGCCAGGTAGTGGTAGAGATGAAGGCCCTGAACGGCAAACAATTCGACCTCAATACCAAGCTGCCTCCAATACTGCGCTCTTGGGAGCTCGACATACGCTCTATGCTTGCCAACCTGCTCATGCGTGGCACTATAGACCTCACCATCACAGTAAAACAGGAAGGCGCGTCAAAACCCATGGTTGTTAACACAGACCTCGCAGTGTTTTACTACAATGCAATGAAGCAGATAGCACAGCAAACCGGCGTGCCGGAAGACAATGTATTATCTACACTCATGCGCATGCCTGAGGTTGTAGGCCCCGACCAGGACATGCTACCCGACGAAGAGTGGGAACTTGTAAAGACAGTAATAGTAAAGGCGGCAGAAGACCTGATGCTGCATCGCCAGCACGAGGGAGAAGCCCTGCTGAGAGACATAACCCTCCGTATCAACAATATAGACCAGCTACACGACAAAATACTGCCGCTGGAGCCGGAGCGTATTGAGCGCATTCGCACCCGCATAGCCCAGTGGCTCGAGGATATGACCATAAAGGAAAAAATCGACCCCAACCGTTTTGAACAGGAAATGATATACTACCTGGAGCGTATGGACTTCTCAGAAGAGAAAACAAGGCTGCGCCAGCACTGTGAATATTTCAACAATACGGTAAAAGAAAATGATAATGCCATAGGCCGCAAACTCAACTTCATACTACAGGAAATAGGGAGAGAAATAAACACCCTCGGCTCAAAAGCCAATCATGCCGAGATACAGCAAATCGTCATCAACATGAAGGACGAACTGGAAAAAGCGAAGGAACAAATTCTCAATATTTTATAAAGCAATAACAGACAGGCATACAGGAAATGGAAATAATAATTATAGTTTTTCTGATACTGCTCAATGGTATTTTTTCTATGAGCGAGATTGCGCTGATTTCTTCGCGCAAATTCAAACTGGAGCATGCAGCCAAAAGGGGAAATAAGAACGCTAAAACCGCACTGGAGCTTGCCAACAACCCCAATAAATTCCTTTCTACTGTGCAAATAGGCATTACCCTTATTGGTATACTTACCGGTATTTTCAGCGGCAAAGACATAACAACAAGGCTGGAGCTGTTTTTTTCAGGGATACCTTTTCTGGCACCGCAGGCACATTCTGTTTCAGTATTCGTAATAGTCATTACCGTTACGTTCTTCTCTATTGTTTTCGGAGAGCTGATACCCAAGCGCATAGGCCTGCTATATCCCGAAGCAATAGCCTCGGTTGTAGCCCGCCCTATGAACCTCATCTCTACCGTAGCCAAGCCATTTATATGGCTACTTACTGCTACCAACGATCTGTTTATGCGCGTTTTCGGCATGAAAGAAAATCTGGAGGGTCGTGTATCTGAAGAAGAGATAAAAGCCATAGTGCAGCATAGCGCTGAAGGGGGAGAGATACAGCAGATAGAACACAATATTGTAGAGCGGGTATTTGCACTGGGTGACCGAAAAGTGACTGAGTTGATGACCCACAGAACGGACATCAGATGGCTCGACATAGACAGCTCGCTGGATGATGTAATGAAAATGGCCAAAGATGAATTACATTCCATTTATCCTGTGGCTAAAGGCTCCCTGGACAAACTGGTGGGCATAGTAAATGTAAAAGAATTGTTTGCTGCAAATATAGAGTCCGACAAATTCCTGCTTACCGACTTTCTTTCAAATCCCCTGATGGTGCACGACAATGCAGCCGCATATCATGTATTGGAGAAGTTCAGGGAAGCACGTTTTCATCTGGCAGTTATAGTAGACGAGTACGGAGCAGTGCTGGGGATAATAACCATGGATGATGTGCTGGATGCACTGGTGGGAGATGTCTCGGAGTATGACAATGCTGAGTACCAGATTACCAGGCGCGATGACAACAGCTGGCTGGCTGATGCCCAATACCCATTTTTTGAACTACTACGCTACTTTGACATGAACGAAGAAGATGTAGAAGGTGACTACAACACAATAGCAGGGCTAATCCTTGACAAATTGGACAAAATCCCAAAAACCGGCGACAAGCTGGAATGGAATGGCTTTGAATTCGAAGTAATAGACATGGATGGGCTAAGGATAGACAAGCTTATGATAAAGAGGCTCGATTAATCATTTTTGTCTACCCCCTACCTTAATCGCAATAGCTGATTATCTATCGACTGAAAAAAATCTCCTGGTTTAAACGTGCGCCAGTTGGGGCTTTCCAGCAGCGTTACATATCGGTCTATATGCGATTTGCGAAAATCGTACTGGGTTTGCTCCGGCATATTGATTGATACCACCCAGCCACCGGCTTCGCTGATGTCTTCGCTCCATTCTTCATAGTAATCTGTATCGCTGCTGTGAAAGTTGAGCACATTCTCAGTTATCAGTATGAACTTGCTGATACCCTTGACTACCATAAGGTCTACTACAGAGCGTTTTAGCTGCATTATGTCATTTTCTATCGCGTCATTCCACTCGCCTATCATTTCAATAATGGCGTAGCTGAGCTCATAGTCCACAAACAGCACCTTCAGATACAGTGTCCGCGACCCGAAGTCATCCCACTGTGGGTGGATGTAGTAGTTGTATATGGTATTGGAATACTCAAATTCGCTATGCTCTACACCATAAAACGGCGACAGCTCATCTTCCTCCGCATTATACAGGTGCAGCCAGTTGTAAAAAGGTTCTATTTCGTGCATAAACACAGCAAAGGTACGCTACAGGCATCTTTTTTATGCAACCTGCTACTACCTTTCTTCAGGTTGCTATTGCACCATAGTTGTTATAGTTAGCTATTTTGCACTATACAGCTCGTTAGCAGATACGGGCAATATAAATACCACAAACAAAAAGCCTGTTACACTTGTGTGCAACAGGCTTTTCGTTGTTAGTATATGAGGTATTACATTAGTTGGTATAACCGCTTATCTGGCTATTGGTGCCTGTAAGTTTTGTAAAGTCATCCAGCACCGGCGAACATTCTATCTGACCATTAATATTGCTTTTCCACTTCAGTGTACCTCTGTTTGTATCCAGTGCATACAGGTGTTTATCATAACTGCCCGCGTACACCATACCATTATAGACCAATGGGCTTGAAGTAACAATCCCGTTTGTAGAGAATGACCACTTTATGGTACCATTAATTATTTTAAGCGCATACACTCTGTAATCTTTACAACCTACATAAACTACCTGATTGTGCGCATAAGGTGATGAAGTAATTTCACTGTGCATACTATCTACCCAGCGGGCTTCAGGTACTGTTATTCCCATTACCGGGTCTATTGTAGTATCCAGACAGTAAAGCCTGAAATCATTACAACCAAAGATACACGTACCGGCGTATGCGGCCGGAGAGCTTACTATTCCGCCTTGGGTTTTATAGCTCCAGCGCAGCACCCCTATACCACCACCACCAGGCACATCCAGATACACACAATACATATTGCTGTCGCTCACGCTTCCTATAAACAGGTAAGGCTCGCCTACCGCCGGAGACGATACAAATTTTGCTCCGGGTATATTCAGATACCAGGTAGCAAACGGCGACGCAGGCATAGGCGCAGTAGTACCATTGGTCTTCTCATAACAGTATATTGTACCCATTGTGCTGGCTATATACACTTTACCATTATGAATGGTGGGCGATGCCTGTATGGGTCCATCAGCCATCATACTCCACTTAGTCACATAAGTACCGGTGTCAATAGCGAAAAAACCTCCGCTCATCGACGCCACATAAAGCAGGTTGCCATCCGCTATTGGTGTTGCTTTGACTCCGGCGCCACCGCCACTGTAAGTGATTTTTTTGGTTATGGCACCTGTTCTTGAGTTGATTTTATAAATAGTATCTCTGTTAGACGATGCTATGTATACACTACCGTTATACACTATTGGTGAGGCTAGCACAGCACAGGGCAGGCCAAGCTCCCAGTTCTTTGCTCCGGTTGTGGGATTCAGTGCATACACCACCTGATTATTGCTGCTGATAATGATAGACGGTGAGTAGGAGATAGGCAGCACATCATCAGAGCTATATGTAGGCTTTTTGCATGATACGTATATCATAGATGCAGACAGTAATGACAGTAAAACATAAGTCCAACGTTGTGGCATAGCTAAAAATTTATTTTTCTTAAGTTGCAAGATAAAGATTTTTAAAAACTTTTCAGGAACTTATTGACCCGATTATTCAATATCCTTTGGCTTCCGCCATATAAGACAGCTATTTTCAGGCATTTGGTTGGACGTTTGGCTAATGTCCCCTTAAACAAGGAACTTTATATGAATAATGATTCCTATAAAACACAATAATAACCCCTACGCGGCAATAAACTCCAGCCATTATATCAGCATGATACAAACTCCGGCTTATCTGCCGCCCTTGCTTCCTCCGCCACCACCACCTCCTCCTCCATTATCACCGTCTTCATTTCGCTTCAGGTTATTTACCCTGTCTTCGTCCGATGGTTTTTCTACCTTTTTAGACTCCGCCTTTTTGCCGCCACGACCTCTGTCTGCTCCACCACCATTTTTACCGGCATCTGATTTGCCAAAGCGATAAGTAAAGGTAATATTGCCTATTCGGGTTTCTTTTACCCGATTAATTGTCTGTGTATAGATGGCAGTGTTGTAGTTGTTGATAAACTGCCGGGTCTTAAACACGTCCGAACAATTGACCGTCAACGAGGCTTTATTCTTCCACAAATTCTTTTTCACTGCTACATCCAGCCAGTAGCTTTCCTGCTGTCTGCCCTGGGTTATCACCTTTGGCGATTCGTAATTACCATTGAACTGTAAGGAGAAATTCTCCGGTAGTTTCACATTGGAGTTTATCTTGCCAAACCAGCCATAGCCGTTATTGTTACTGATAAACGCCGAATAGGTTGGGTCGATATTGCCAACGGTCAACTCATTGTTGAAGAAGTTGACGTTTACTGTCGCATCCCATGCCTTGGTAATTTGCAGCCGTCCTGTACCCTCCAGCCCGAAAGTAGTACCATAGGCAATATTCATGGGCATAGAGAGCAGCTGCCCTACCTCACCCATCAGCCCCAGCGCGCTGTCTTCCTTGCTGCCGGTTATGGGTCTTATTACCCGCTCAGACAGGTTATTAGTTCTGGCAAAATAAGTGCTGGCTATAAAGGTGTTTCCCTTAGGCGTATTGCGGCTGTAGCTAAACTCTATATTATCTATAAACTCAGGCAGTATGTCAGGATTACCCATAGACACTGTGCCGGGATTAGAGTAGTCTTTGAATGGCATCATCTGAAAATATCCGGGCCTGTTGGTACGCCTGCTATAGTTGAGGTAAATACTTTGGTCTGAGGGTAACTGATAAGCAACAAATGCTGACGGAAAAAGGTTAAGAAAGCTGTTGCTAAATTCAGCCGGACGTGGAATACTACCAGTACCATCGTATATAGCGTTTTCTACCCTTAGCCCTGCCTGATACGAAAATTTATCCTGCTGGTCGCTCCAGTTGATATAGGCTGCATGTATCTGTTGTGTATAATCGTAGATGGTAAAGAGAGAAGAGTCTACTACCGCCGCTTTACCCAGAGTATCCAGTATGGGATTGTTGCTGCTGTAGAAGTTAAAAATCTGCGTTTTGAAACCCAATCCAAGTTTACCATTGGCGGTAAAAAGCGGATTAGTATAATCAGCCCATACATTCAGACTATTGTTACCACCGCTACCCGGGGCACTCGAGCGGATATTATAAGCATACACCCCATTGGTATCCAGTATCGTCCTGAAGTTCTGCGTACGGTCTACTGCCATGCTGGCGTAGGTTGCGTCTATGTTTATTTCCTCGCCCTTCTTCCTGAACTTGTGCTTGTAATCAAATGCGGTAGAGAATGAAACCGGGCTACCCAGCATATCTGAGTACCGGTCCCGGCGCACCAGTGTTTGCCCGCCCTCATTTGGAGCGCTATAAATGGTGTAATCCGAATAGTCTTTAAAACCCCATTGCATAAAGTTCACATTCTGCGTTAGGGTTATCGCATTATTCTTATCTATATCGTAAGTGGCACCTATGGTGTTGAACAGGCCATTAAAAAGCCTGGGCACATGCTCGTAAGTATAATAAGACTGCCTGTTGCCATTGGTCATTACCTCATCCAGCCGTTGTGTAGTTACATTATGAAATGTCCGGTTTATACGACCACTGCTATTGAAAAATGTACTCCATTTGCCCTTGCGGATATTCAACCCCAGGTTAGCATTATATTTATCCCTTGTACCTGCTCCCAGGGTTACATTGCCATTTATACCCAGTCTACCATCTTTTTTCGTTACAATGTTGATGATACCTGTTGTACCCTGTGCGTCATACTTTGCCGATGGATTGGTGATCACTTCCACACTTTCTATGCTCCCTGCCGGCAGGCTTTGCAAGGCAGAGGCCACATCGCTGCCCAGCATTGTAGCCGGCTTACCATCTATAAGTATGGTTACATTGCTTTTGCCGCGCAGGCTCACATTGCCGTCCATATCTACCGACACTGCAGGCACATTCTGCAGCACATCAGTAGCACTGCCACCAGCAGTGGTAATGTTCTTTTCTACATTAAAAACTTTTTTGTCAACTTTCAATTCCATTACCCGCTTTTCACCGGTTATTTCTACAGCCTTCAGCGACTGCTGCGTTTGCGACAGTTTTATCGTACCCAACTTCTTTTCAGAAGCCCCATCCGGCAGAGATACAGATACATACTTAGTTTCAAAACCCAGTGATTCTATACGCAGCAGGTAATTGCCTGTATTTACCGGTGTTATTCTGAAGGCACCATCATCCTTAGTAAGATCTCCGTTTGCCACAGTAGAGTCAGTACGCAGCAGCGTAACGTTAACATAAGAAACCGGACTATTGTTGTTATCAGTAAGCTTACCGCTCACACTACCTGCAGTCTGTGCCTGCGCAGGTAGTACAAGAAAGAAAAACACTAAGTTGCAAAGGACTATGGTGAGGTATTGTAACCGCATGGACAAAATAATAAGCGGCAAAAGTGGTGAAATATGCGATAAAATCGGGGAATATAGAAATAAAGTATTGTTAATACCTGACAATGAGCGCTACCACACCTGCACTTCCCGCTCCGGCTCTATATTAAATTTTTCTTTCACAGATACTACTATCTCACCCGATAGTCGCCATAGCTCCTCACCTGTAGCAGCACCGTAGTTCACCAACACCAATGCCTGATTTTTGTGTACCCCGGCATCTCCGTTGCGGTAGCCTTTCCAGCCACACTGCTCTATAAGCCAGGCAGCGGGCACCTTCACCAGTTCATTGCTTACACTATAGTGAGGCATAGCAGGAAAAGCGGCTAATAATTTTTCATATTGTACCCTCGGAATAGTAGGATTCTTGAAAAAACTACCTGCATTGCCCAAAACAGCAGGGTCTGGCAGCTTGCTGCTGCGAATATTTATAACCGCCTGCGCTATAGTCTTCACGGATAGGTCTGTTGCACCCATTCTTTCCAGTTCCTGTTCTATAGCACCATATCCTGTGTTTAATACCGGATGTTTGGACAGCTTGAATACAACCGAAGTAATAAACACCTTATCCTTAAGTTCCCCCTTGAAAATGCTATCTCTATACCCAAAACCACAATCTGCATTGCTGAAAGTGTGCATCGTCTTTTCAGAAAGATGCCGGAATGTCACCTGCTCTATAGTATCTCTTGCCTCTGCACCATAGGCACCTATGTTTTGTATAGGAGAGGCCCCGACTGTGCCGGGTATCAGTGCCAGATTCTCCAGGCCGCCCCAGCCATTGTCGATTGCATACAGCACCAGGCTATGCCATACCTCACCTGCCTGCACCTGCAGCCATACATGGCTATCATTCTCTTGTAGCAGCGTTTTACCCTTCAATCTGTTGTGCAGCACCAGCCCCTTCACCGGCGCTGTAAGTAGTATGTTGCTGCCACCACCCAGTATGTGTACCGGATGTGGCAGTGCGCTTATTTCATCTACATCCTGCAGCTGTTCTACGGCAGCAAAATACTCAGCCCGCACATCTATCCCAAAGGTATTATAGGGTAATAGCGATATATTCTGCTGTAGTTGCATAAGGATTTACTTAGGGCACAAAGAAAAGCAATTGTAGCTGATTTACCGTAGTACGGCTAGCCACGCCTATACAGATTACTGCCTTGACACCCCGGAAGAAGTTTGTCTCAGCCCAACAACCCAGGCTTCCAATTGCTTAGCCATTCGTGCCGCATTGTTCGATTGAGCCGGAATCGTCCATTTTTGATTGGTGAAATGACTGTTTACTAATATGCATTTATCATCTGCTATAAATATCATTACCTCCCTTTTGGCAGCATTCTTCCCGATTGGCATGCTTATTATCTGAAAAACCTCAGGCGCCTGTGGGTGGCGGTAGATGTTCAGTTGCTGGCTGCGCAGAAAATCGTCTATCAGTTTAATATTGTCAGCTGCATAGTAGGGGGTCTCTATTTTTCTGAACCAAAGGGTACGCCAATAGCGCCTGATACCAGTAGCCAACACAATACACATCATCAATACCACAAACAAAGACATCACTACATCCTGCATCTTACTTGCAAGAAAGGTCATCCATATTGTGCGACTTGCAAAGAAAAGTATCATAGCCAAAATGGCTGTAGCAGGTACGGTCTTCTTGCTGATACGGTAACGGAGGTGCTGCTTGATAAAGACCAGATCATCAGACAAATTACTTTCCCATTTGGGGTCATTGCTGTTGCCGGATATGGATTTCATAGGGTAAAGATACACACTATTCAGAAAGATATTTTTCAATATATATTAGATAGATATACACCCTTAAATATCAGAAAAGTGTGAATGATGTAAAAAATTGTACAAGAAGTGTAATGGTCACCAATCGCACAATGCTCACCTTTGTGCAGTGTTGAAATAACAACAGACATCACCGCATTTAATGACAATTCAACCGGATTGTCTGGCAAACTGCAAGTAACGCCAGGGAAAACTAATGCAGCATTGCAAAAAAACAAAAGCTATATCATACCAGTCACACATATCTCACAAACAAGAAAAACCACAACCAAACAATTAAATGAAAAAATCAATTTTAGGACTTGTAGCAGTTACCTTTATTATTTCCGGCGCAGTACTCACAGGCTGCGATAGCTCTTCCTCTGCCGACAAAGTAGTAGAAGCACAAAATGATGTGGTAGAAGCAAATATGGATCTGGAGAAAGCCAACGAAAACTATCTGGCCGATGTAGAAAACTACAGAAAAGAAACCGATGCAAAGATTGCAGCCAACAACCAGAGCATAGCCGAATTCAAAACGAAAATAGAGCAACAGAAGAAGGAAGCAAAAGCTGACTATGCTCGAAAAATAGCAGAACTCGAACAAAAAAACACAGAAATCAAAAAGAAGATGGACGATTACAAAGTAGAAGGCAAGGACCAATGGGAAATGTTCAAAGCAGAATACAACCATGACATGGAAGAGTTGGGCAAGTCTGTAAACGACCTGAGAGTAGACAACGTAAAATAAACCGGCATCCAAATGTGCGTTGGATAACATAAGAGGAGAAAAAAGATACCGCTGCTATATGGTAGCAGTTTCTTTTTCGCCTCCCGGTACCAACCACCAAACAGAAAAAAACAGCGACCATAAAATTAATCCAAACAAAACATAATAAAATAAAAAAAACATGAAAACACTAAGCGTAACAGTGATGATTATACTGATGACATTGGGCATAAATGCGAATGCACAGACAAAAAAAGGTGGTGAAAAATATGGCAACACACTCAATCTGGGAGTGGGTCTTGGGTACTACGGCTATGTCAGCAGTCCGGCACCGGTATTACATGTCAATTTCGAATTCGATGTGGCAAAGAATTTCACATTGGCTCCCTTCCTTACCTATTTCTCTTATCGCAATTATTACTATCGCAACAGCCCCAAGAATCCTTATGACAATTATTACTATCGCCAGTCTGTAATGCCGGTAGGCGTAAAGGGTACTTACTACTTCGACCAGTTTGTAGGAGCAGGACCAAAATGGGATTTCTACTTGGGTGCATCAATAGGCGTCGCCATCAGAAAAACAGTTTGGGATGATGGGTATTATGGCGACACTTATGTGGAGCATGGCAATAGCGGACTATACCTTGACGGGCACATAGGCACCGAGTATCATGTCAACAAAAAAATAGGCTTGGTGCTGGATTTGTCTAGCGGAATCTCTACATTCTGTCTTGCAGTGCATCTCTAGTGCATTAAGTCTCGGGCTACTGGTAGCAGATAAAGAATAGAAACTAATTAAAAACAACACACAAACACAACAATCATGAGAAATCTGCTTTACACCATTGCGGTAATACTGGTAATCATTTGGGCAATAGGATTTTTAGGATATGGCACAGGCGGCATCATTCATATTCTGCTCGTCATAGCAATCATAGCCATAATACTCAGGCTCATCAAAGGAAACAGAATTTAATTAAACAGGAAGATAGTATTAACAATCAAAAAAATCTAAATCATGAATTCAGGAAAAGTGTTTGTAGGAGCGTTGGCAGGTTTTGCCGCAGGTGCAGTTTTGGGAATATTGTTTGCACCGGACAAGGGGGCTGATACCAGAAAAAAAATAGCCAAAAAAGGAAATGATACTATCGATGGTATCAAGGATAAATTTGACGACCTGCTGCTTAGCATCTCAGATAAATTTGAGAATGCAAAAGAAGAGGCTACTGAAATTTACGAAACAGGCAAAAACAAGACAGAAGCATTTAGTAAGAACATCAAAAAAGAAATGAACTAATACTGTATTCTCATAGAATCTCATTACTACAATAACCTTATGGAATCACGTACCAACATGTTTGAACCGTTGCTGGAAACAGCTACGTCCTATGGAAAAACAAGCCTTGAGTTGTATAAACTCAAGGCTTTAAATTCTATAGGCAGCCTGCTATCCGCTGCTATACATCATGCGGCTGTTGCCATAATATTGCTCATGTTTCTGCTGTTTGCAAGTATGGGAGCAGCATTGTGGCTGGGCGATATATTGGGCGAAATATACTTTGGCTTTTTCTGTGTAGCAGCTTTCTACGCTCTGGCTGCTATCATAGTTCGCTTTGGCCTGAAACAAAGCATAAAAAAACACACAAAAGATTCATTTATCTCTAAGTTGCTGAATAAATAAAAATGAATAAAATCAATTCGGCCGTAGAGCTAAAAGCAGCAATCAATATGCTTGAGACAAGGCAGCTCCATGAAGAGCGGCTGTTTAAAGAAGAGGTAAAGGCTACTATTGAGCAGCTTAAACCAATGAACTTAATTAGAAAACAAATTAATGAATTTATAAACATCCCAAACGCCAACACCGACGTACTTACTACTGCTGTGGGCTTGGGGGCCGGCTATCTCTCAAAAAAGCTGACAACGGGCAATACACATAACCCTGTAAAAAAACTGCTGGGTGTACTCTTGCAGGTTGGCGTTACCAGCCTGGTATCCAAAAACTCTGTAGCTATAAATGTAGCTGCCGGATTAATAGGAAGAATGATAACACGCAAAAAAAATAGGGCAACACAAACACCTGATTTAGTGGACTTGCCAAAATAATATCCATCAATCTTTATGATCATTTTTTCGCTGTTTGCGACATATAATCTGCTGCCGGTCTGTCCGGTGTTTGTGTCTTATCATGCCTTTTTACTAAGATAAAATATATATTTCCTCTCCTCCGGATTGCTACCCCACTTTTTGCCGCACACACAGCTCCTGGGGAGTGCACCAACTATTTCGTAATTTTTAGCAAAAAAACTCACATTACAATATTATAAAACGTGTGAATAATGTAAGTTTATCTTAAAATTATACAAATATTTCAAGTAGATTACACGATAACTTTGTTTTAGGAACAATAAACAAAGCGACTATTTGAAATTATTTATAAAATATATGGTAAGCGCCCGCTGCAAAATAGCTGTGAAGGAAGAGTTGAAAAAACTGGACCTCCACTATATAGTTGTTGATTTAGGGGAAATAGAGATAATGGAAAACTTATCAGCAGAGCAGCGCAACCAACTGAAAGACGGCTTGTTACGATCAGGGTTAGAACTGATGGACGATAAGCGTACAATTCTTATAGAAAGAATAAAAACAACCGTTATAGAAATGGTTCATCATACCGATGAGGAATTAAGAACAAATTTCTCTGACTATTTAAGCAAGAAACTCAATCACCAATACACCTATCTCGCAAATCTATTTTCAGAAGTGCAAGGAATAACTATTCAGCAGTTTATTATCTCACATAAGATAGAGCGTATAAAAGAACTGATTATTTATGAAGAACTTAACCTGACAGAGATAGCTTGGAAAATGAACTACAGTAGCGTGGCACATTTATCCAATCAATTCAAAAAAGCCACCGGCCTTACTCCTTCGCATTTCAAGCAGTTAAAGAATAAGCGGCGAAACCAGATTGAAGATGTAGGAAATAATAATTGAAAATACTCTAGAGCACTGTTTTTCAGATATGTCATTAACACAAAGAGTGGAAGCAATAAGAGAAAAAAAATCACAATATGCCAGAAGCCTGATTGAGGCTAGTCTCGACTCATTGGTGACAATTAGTGCCAAAGGAAAGATTACAGATATGAATAAGGCATTTGCTACTATTACTGGCAATACAAACAAACAGATAATTGGCAGCAATTTTTCCCGATATTTTACTGAACCCGACATGGCAAAAGGCATGTGCTTAGAAGTTTTCGAAAAAGGATATATTTCAGAAGCACCGCTTACGCTAAAAAATAAACAAGGCAAGCTAACCGAAGTGCTATACAACGGTTCGGTATACAAAGACGAAAATGGCAAAGTGTTGGGTATTGTAATTGTGGCTAGGGAAGTAGCAGAACAAAAATGGGCTACCGTGCTTAGAATAGCCAATAAAGAACTTGCTTTCCAAAATGATGAGAAAGAAAAACGCGCAGCAGAGCTGAGCATAGCCAATAAAGAACTTGCTTTCCAAAACGATGAAAAAGAAAAGAGAGCAGCTGAGCTTGGTGTTGCTAATAAAGAACTGGCATTTCAAAACAAAGAAAAAGAAAAGCGGGCAGCCGAGCTGGGCATAGCCAATAAAGAACTGGCATTTCAAAACAAAGAAAAAGAAAAGCGGGCTTCAGAATTGGGCATTGCTAACAGGGAACTGCTTTTTCAAAATGATGAAAAAGAGAAACGTGCATCAGAACTGCTTACTGCTAATAAAGAGCTAGTATTCCAAATTGGCGAAAAAGAAAAGCGTGCCGCAGAACTCGTAATAGCAGGAATAGAATTAAATTTCCAGAATGAAGAAAAAGAAAAAAGAGAAATACTAAATAAAGAGCTGGAGGAATATATCTACTCAGCAAAACTCGCATCACAATATTCACGAAGTCTTATAGAAGCCAGCCTTGACCCCTTGGTAACAATCAGCAACAAGGGAAAGATTACAGACATGAATGATGCCTTAGCGACCATTACTGGCGAACTACGTGAAAACCTCATAGGCACCGATTTCGCCGACTATTTTACCGAGCCGAAAAAAGCCAGAGAAGTATATAAGGAAGTGTTTTCAAAAGGATTTGTAGAAAACTATCCACTGACAATAATAGATGGCGAATTGACTGATGTTCTTTTCAACGGCTCAGTATACAAAGACGATGAAGGAAATGTACTCGGTGCAGTTGTGGTAGCAAGAGTGATTACAGAGCAGAAGAAATATGAAAAAGCACTTACTGAAGCAAAGGTTTTTGCCGAGTTGGCAACAGAGATTGCAGAGGTAGCAAAGGACAAAGCGGAGCGTGCCACAAGATTGGCTATAGATGCTGTAAAATCTAAACAGCAATTCCTCTCAAACATGAGTCATGAGATTCGTACTCCTATGAATGCGATTATAGGTTTTACAAAAGTAGTATTGAAAACTGATCTCTCCGCAAAACAAAAGGAATATCTGCAGGCTATAAAGGTGAGTGGCGATGCGCTGATAGTACTTATAAACGACATACTGGATCTGGCAAAAGTGGATGCCGGAAAAATGACTTTTGAGCATATCCCATTCAAAATGGCATTATCCATCTCCGCAATGCTTCATTTGTTTGAAACTAAAATACAGGAGAAAAATCTGGAGTTGACAATAGAATATGACAGTAATATACCAGAAGTATTGTTAGGTGACCCTGTACGTTTGCATCAGATAATTCTGAATTTGGTAAGTAACGCGGTGAAATTTACAGCTAAAGGAAAAATAACTGTTGGAATAAAGTTACTAACTCAAAGTGAGGATAATGTATCCATTAATTTTTCGGTTACAGACACAGGAATCGGAATAACAGACAGTAAGATCGCAAAAATATTTGAAAACTTCCAGCAGGCATCCAGTGGTACTTCAAGACTATATGGTGGCACCGGCTTGGGTCTTGCCATAGTAAAACAACTGGTAGAGCAGCAGGGCGGTACTATTGGTGTAACAAGTAAAGTCGGTCAGGGCTCTACCTTCAACTTTTTTTTAAACTTTACAAAGACAAAAGCTGCAGCCGAATTTGAAACAGAAATCCTTGAGCTTGATACAAAAATAAAAAACATAAAAGTATTGGTGGTGGAAGACATAGCGCTCAATCAACTGCTGATGAAGACCGTATTGGACGATTTTGGATTTGAGCGGGATATCGCAGAAAATGGAAGGATTGCTATAGAAAAGATGATGAGCAAATCTTACGATATCATTTTGATGGATTTACAAATGCCTGAAATGAATGGATTTGAAGCTACAGAGCACATCCGTACAAAAATGAACTCAAAAATCCCGATCATTGCTTTGACTGCCGATGTGACCACTGTGGACTTGCAAAAATGTAAAGCAGTCGGGATGAACGATTATATTGCAAAACCTATTGATGAACGGATACTTTATAACAAAATTATGAGTCTTGTAAAGAAACCATCAATTACCATGAACAATGAGGAAAAAGCAGAATCGATAATTAAACAGAAATGCATAGACCTTGCCTATCTTTCTCGTCGCACTAAATCCAATCCTGCACTTATGATAGAGATGATATCACTCTATCTCGAACAAACACCACCATTGATTAGTCTAATGAAGCAAAGTTTTCTCGACAAAGACTGGCATTCTTTACACGCTGCTGTTCATAAGATAATCCCGTCTTTTTCAATAATGGGCATAAGTATGAACTTTGAAAATATGGCAAGGAAAGTGCAGGATTTTGCCAAAAGCCAATCAGAAACAGATGAAGTAACAGACCTCGTTACGCAGCTCGAAAACGTTTGCAATCAGGCATGTAACGAATTATTGGAAGAATTGAACTCTATGAAAAAAATAAAAGTATGAATACGGAAAAAATAAAAATATTTCTGGTTGATGATGATGCGCTGTATCTGAAATCACTCGAATTGGATTTTCTACAAAATGCTGATTTTGTTATTGAAACCTACCCTACCGGCGAGGAATGCATGAAGCATTTATCTCACTCGCCGGATATAGTAATACTCGATTACTATCTGGATGGTATTGACAAAAATGCAATAAACGGAATAGATACCCTCGATAAAATTAAAGCTCATAATCCGGACATTTCGGTAGTGATGCTCTCCAGCCAGGACAAAATTGATGTGGCTGTCAATTGTATGCACCACAAGGCCTTCGACTATGTAGTGAAAAGTGAAACAGCTTTTACGCGTCTGCAAAAAATAATCAGTACAATACGCCAGTACAAAAAAATGGAGCGCGAGCTAAACTGGTATATGGATAGGATGTAACGCACATGTTCTTCCATCCTATCCATATACCGGTTTCAATCCATCATCTTTTAAGGCAATTATGTATCTATAGCCTGATAATAACAGACTGCAAATCTTTACTGAAACACTATAAAGATTTACTCATCCTATCGCCCTGGATTCAGACAGATTTTTCTACATACTGACCTGCTTTTTTTGAACAAGTTTTCGCTACACGTCTTGTAGAAATAATTCATCCTGAATAATATAAACTATTGATTAATAACATTTGCATTGCAAATATTATTAATCAATTTACTGCATGGCAAGCATTCATTACATACAGTCGTTTTACTAAAATATTTCTTGAAAATTATTGTATTAATTCTTACCTTGCTAACTGATAATATTGAAATACTTTTATTATGAAGAAATTGTTACGTTTTTCAGCGTTATGTATGATGCTTTTGCTATTTAAAGTGCAGCACACATATGCTCAGACTGTAGTTTATTCCAATAGCTTTCCCGGAGTTGATGGATTCCCACCTTTTCCTCCCGGTGGCACGCCACTAATACCATTTACGGTAATGACAGGCAGTACAGATGCAACCTCGGGTAGCGCTGCCGGCATACAAGTGGGAGGTACTTTTGGCACCGTGCTTGATCTTACAGACAATCAGCTTGCAGCTGCGGTATCAGTAGCTACAGTTACCGGAACAACAAACAATGGTTTTGCGGCTGCTACAGCCAGCCTTGCAGGTTACTTAGCACCTTTCAATCCTACGCTCTCTCTTAACGATGAGTTGCTAACCTGGACGTTTAACATCAGAACCAGTTTACCCGCAACAGGTTTTGCCGATGGCCAAAACAATGCTGCTGTAGTATTGGCAGGCACTGATGCAAACATACGGATGATGGGTGACGGATACGCTGTAACTTTCAATCCGGCATTGCCATCGGGCTTGCAACTGGTAAGGTATAGCGGCGGCCTCACAGGCACTGTTACTACATTAGTTGCTTCCGGGGCAGCACTTACCGGCCCTACAAACTATGCAAGCGTAAAAGTGATCTATGAATCTACAATTGACCAATGGACTTTATACATCCGCGACGACGGTGTAGGCGCTTTCGCTGACCCTTCTTCCGGAGTATCGGTAGCTGTTGGTAGCACTATCGACGCAACTTTGACTTCTATCCCTATGACTACCTTTGGTTTTCTGGGCAACTACTCAGTTACCTACGCTGGCTTAGGACCGGATGCACAAAACGCATATTTCGATGAGTTTTCGCTAACATCAAGTTGCCCTGAAATTACCGGCGGCTCCAGCACATGTATTGGCCTTACATTGGCATTAAGCAATCCGCTTACGGGCGGTGTTTGGACCAGTGGCACTCCCTCAGTGGCTACAGTTGGTGCCGCTACAGGTTTGGTTACCGGCATTGCTTCCGGTACTACTATTATCACTTATACTTCCGGCTCTTGCGAGGTTACAGAAGTAGTTACCGTTAATCCATTGCCTCTGGCACCCCCTATTACAGGTACACTGAGCGTTTGTATGGGCGAAACAACCACATTGTCTGCACTGCCTGCAGTTGCTGGTAGCACATGGAGCAGCACTGTGACTGCAGTAGCCACAGTGAATCCTGCGACGGGAGTTGTCAGTGGCATCACTGCCGGTACAACAATGATTAGTTACAGGCTGCCCAGTGGTTGTTTTTCTACAGCCATAGTTACAGTAAATCCTGTTGCACCCATCAGCGGATTCCCTACCATGTGCGAAGGAGATGTATATACTTTTCTTAACACAGTGCCTGGAGGCACATGGTCCAGCAGCGACGTGGCTGTGGGCACTGTAGATGTCTCTACCGGAGAAGTAACAGCAATATCACCTGGCACTGCAGACATCACATATACTTTCCCCAGCAGCTGTTTTGTCACTATTACCATTACGGTAAATACTAATCCCACACCAATTACCGGTATTTTCTCAGTGTGCGAGGGGCTTTCTACCACGCTCTCCAGCAGCGGACCTGTTGATGGCTTCTGGGCCAGCAGCAACGAAACTGTGGCAACAATTACTGATGCAGGACTTTTCATAGGTAATACTGCTGGCACTGCATTGATTACTTACAGATTAACAACAGGCTGTTTGGTAACTCAGGAAGTCACCGTAAACGCCCAACCGGGCAGCATAGGTGGCACGCTCTCAGTTTGTCAGGAAGCCACAACAACACTCACCAATATATTGGCAGGTGGTACATGGAGCAGCAGCGCACCGGCAATAGGATCCATCAATGCCGCAACTGGTGTATTCACAGGCATATTGCCCGGCACATCCGTTGTTACATATATCATGCCTAGTGGGTGTTTCCGTTCCGCTATCGCAACCGTTAACCCTACGCCTACCCCCATACTGGGCACGCCCTCAGTTTGCGTTGGCTTTACTACTGCACTTACCAGCTTATACCCCGGCGGGGCCTGGGCATCATCAGACCTTGCTGTAGGCACAGTTTCGACCGCTGGAGTAGTAGCTGGTATATCATCCGGCACCACTACTATTAGTTATTCATTGGGCACAGGCTGCCGTCGCACAGCAATAGTTACTGTTTCTCCTTTACCACCGGCAATCACCGGAGCGCTCACGGTTTGCGAAGGCAGCACTACCGATCTTAACAACACAAGCGCAGGCGGCACATGGAGCAGCAGCGTATCGACAGTAGGCACTATAGACGCAGCTACCGGCGTTGTTGCAGGTCTTACAGCAGGTACTACTACTATTTTATATACTATAGGCACCGGTTGTTCCGCTACTGCGGTTGTTACAGTGTTAGTTACACCTGCCACTATTACAGGTACAGCCACAGTTTGCCTCGGCCAAACAACTACTTTGAGCAATACTACTCCACTGGGCACCTGGAGCAGCAGTAACGCTGGCATAGCATCAGTAAATGCAGCAGGTCTAGTTACAGGTAATATAGCAAACACAGCCATCATAAGTTACACAACCGCAAATGGCTGCTCGGCTACTCTTACGGTTACTGTCAATAATTTACCGGGTGTTATTACTGGTGCAGGGGCAGTGTGTGTCAATGCTAGTATTACACTTAGCGCAACACCCCTGCCACTTGTAGGAGCATGGAGCAGCAGCGATATGGCAGTAGGAACTATCAGCGCAGCCGGTGTACTCAATGGCCTTACGGCCGGCACCACTACCATTACGTATACAAGCCTTGGCTGCGACCGCACCAGAGTCATTACTGTAAATGCTTTACCGGGAACTATTACCGGAACACCAACTGTGTGCCTCGGTCTTACCACAACACTCAACAGCACGCCGGCTGGCGGAACATGGACCAGCAGCGATATAGTAGATGCACCCGTAGGAGCAGCTACAGGAATAGTAACCGGCAACGGTGTCGGCACAGCAAATATTACTTACACAATCAGCACGGGTTGTACTCGCACCCGCACTATTACAGTCAATTCGCTACCGGCAGCTATAGGCGGGCCAGGCACACTATGCCCGGCTACTAACATTACGCTCACCAATTCTTCTTTAGGTGGCACCTGGCAAAGTGGCACTCCGGCTGTGGCTACCATAGGTCTGGGTACGGGCATAGCAACAGGTGTTGCCAACGGCACTACTATAATTACATACACCCTCCCTACTACCTGTATCAGCACCACGATTGTGACCGTATCGCCTGCGCCACCTTCAGCTATTACACCAATCGGCGATACCATACTATGTCCCGGCGATTTTGTAACACTTACAGCCAGCACTACACCCGGCGTTACTTATCAGTGGTTTGTAGGAGGCACACCGATATCCGGCGCAGTATCTCCCACACATATTGCCAGCACTACCGGTAGTTATCAGGTTCGGGTAAGTGCTACTGCAGGTTGTTCCCTGTTATCACCTCCACAAACCGTTACAGTGTTACCGGCGATTGCCACTATTACATTACCAGGTGGCTCAGCTACCACCTGTGCAGGCACACCCGTAACACTCAATGCTAATACTGGTGTTGGACTTACCTACCAGTGGGAACTTGCAGGCACTGCAATTGCCGGCGCCACAAACAGCGTATATAATGCCACTGCAAGCGGCAGCTATACAGTTCGTGTTATCAACAGCGCTGGCTGCTGGGCGGTATCTGCTCCTGAAGTAATTACTGTCAATCCGACTCCGGTTAATGTGGTTACCGCTTCAGGCCCAATTACCTTCTGTAACGGCGGGAACGTAACACTTACCGCTGATTCGGGTACCGGCTATACCTATCAGTGGTTCAACACCGCTGGTGCTATTACCGGCGCAACAGGAACTTCGTTTACTGCTACTGCGGCTGAAAGCTATTATGCCGAAGTAACAAATTCTTTCGGTTGCACTACTACTACTTTAACGACGATAGTAAATGTAAACCCGCTGCCCGATGTGACTATAACTACAGGCGGCCCATTGCTTTTCTGTGCAGGTGGCAGTGTGGTGCTTACTTCCGTTCCTGGCTTTGCCTATCAGTGGTACAGAGGTTCTCTAGCAATTGCGGGTGCTAATAGTCTGGGCTATGTAGCCAACATGAGTGGTGGTTACCGTGTTCGGGTTACTGATTTGCTTACAGGCTGTTCAGACATGACTCACGCAGATACCGTAGTCACTGTAGTTGCAGCCCCCACCGTACTTACACTCACTCCTGCCAAATTCTGCTGGGGTGGCAGTTCCCTGTTGTCTACCAGTGCTTCTACACTGGGCAGCGCTATTACCTACCAGTGGTTCTTTAACAGTGCAGCCATTGTAGGTGCTACCTCACCCACTTATAGTGCCACTGCGGCTGGTCTTTATTCCTGCCAGATATCAGTACCGTCGAGTTGCACTATAGCTACTTCAACTGTATCTGTAAACGAAATGCCGCTGCCCAATCCGCCAATTGCTATTTCGGGCGCCAGCATGAGAACCGCTACTATATATGTAAGCTACCAATGGTACAAAAATTTGACGCCTATAGCAGGAGCTACTGCATACAGCACTCCTATTACCGGTAATGGCAACTATAAGGTAGCAGTTACAGACACCAATGGCTGCCAGTCGGTATCTGCGGTATATGTACTCACCGACTGGAAGGGCGGCGGCACTACGGGCATAACTGAGCTAAGCAATACCGCTATCAGCATTTACCCCAATCCGGCTACTGAAACAGTATTTATAGAAGCAGGTATCAATGTTCGGGCTATTGTAAGCAGCATAGATGGCAAAGTGCTTATAGATAAAGAAAATGCTAAAGAAATAAGCATCCGCAATCTCGCCGACGGACTTTACCTCATTACCCTGTTCAACGATAACGGGCAGCAGGTAAAAGTGCAGAAGCTGGTAAAAAGACAATAGAATAATAGTAACGCAATACCTTGAGGGCTACCATTTTTCGGTAGCCCTTATTTTTACAAATAACTTTTAAGTATTTTTATGCGGCATGGCGAAGAATAAAAATAAACAACCGGCAACAAACATCAATACTGGAGGCAAACCTCAACCCACAACACCCGGGAAAAAGTCAGTTGACAATACAACTGGCAAGTCCATACTTGCAGGAAACAAACTGCATATAGCATTAGCAGCCTGCGTTGCCTTAGTTTCCTGGCTGTTTTATAAAGTCTGCCTCTATAACCAGCTTACCAACTGGGATGACCCAGGCTATATAAGAGATAACGCACTCATAAAAGACACGTCATCTGAAGGGTTGAACCTTATTTTTTCTACGCCCATCATGGGCAACTATCATCCTCTTACTATACTCAGTTATGCCATAGAATATAGCTATGTTCGTCTGGAGCCCTGGTTATACCATCTCGATAGTGTGCTGCTTCATCTGCTTGTTACGGTTCTGGTATATTTCTTTGTACTATTACTCACTCGGCGCACAGTAGCCGCTTTTGTAGCGGCTTTGCTGTTTGGGCTGCACCCTATGCACGTAGAGTCTGTAGCATGGCTTGCCGGCAGAAAAGATGTACTCTATGGCACATTTTATATGGCAGCATGTATCAGCTATGTATATTACATCAGAGCCATAGGCTCCAAGGAATGGAAATGGTACGCTGCCGTGATAGCACTATTCATCTGCTCTCTGCTGTCTAAACCGGTAGCCGTAACACTGCCACTTACCTTATTACTTGTAGACTACTACGAGCGCAGAGCGTGGAACAAGCGGGTGCTGTTGGAGAAACTGCCACTATTTGCCATTGCAGTAGCATTTGGTATACGGTCGCTCATAGACCAGAAAGCGTTCGGCTCCATCTCTACACAAAACGTGACCTACAATATTTTTGAAAGAACCGCTCTTGGCGGCTACGCCTTTATCACCTACCTATGGAAGGCTGTGGTGCCCGTAGGGCTTAGTTGCTTTTACCCCTACCCCCCAAAGGTAGATGGCACGTTACCTTTTCTATATTATTTATATCCAGTGGCCACATTAGGTATACTGTACTCCGTTTGGCATTTTCGCAAAAACAGGGTTGTAGTATTCGGTGCCCTCTTTTTCCTGGTCAATATAGCTTTGCTACTCCAATTCCTGCCGGTAGGTGGTGCTATTGTCGCTGACAGATACTCTTACATACCCTATCTGGGTTTGTTTTTCATGGCAGGATGGTTGATTTCGGGATTCTTTGAAGATGAAGCTAAGCGCCAAACAGGCTACATCGCCTTATCTGCTATTTGTGTATACGCCTTATACATTGGCACGCTTACTACAGAGCGCTGTAAAGCATGGTACGACACAGCCAGCCTTTGGCGCGATGAGATTGAAAAACAACCACTCGCTCCTAATGCCTACAATAATCTGGGGTTTCATTATTTCAATAAATTCAATGAAAGCGTGAATGATGCAGAACGCAGAGTGTTCTACGACTCTTCCTACTACCTGCTCAGCAAGGCAATAGAACTCGACAAGGGGTTTGCCAACCCGCATGTTTCATTAGGCGAATTGCACAGAGCATCCGGCAAATTCCCCGAAGCAAAACAATACTATTACAAAGCGCTAACCCTGAATGACAAAGAAGGCACCGCCAATGCATATCTGGGCCTCGCAATCATCTATGCCATTACGCAAAACATAGACTCATCAGGCGTCTGCTTTCGCAATGCAATTGCGCTGAAACCCTATTTTCCGGAAGTGCATAGCAATTACGGCAACTTCTTCGATATGACCAGAAGACCAGACTCTGCATTAAAAGAGTATGGAATAGCCATTTCGCAAAACCCCGACATGTATGCACCCTACCTCAACAGAGGAAGACTGCTAACCCGGCTCAAGCGGCTGGATGAAGCGATGAGAGATTTCGAAGCCGCATTACTCCTTAATCCCGGAATGGGAGAGATATATTATGCCCGTTCATTCGTTCATACACAGAGGGGCAATAAGCGCGCCGCCATGCAGGATGTAGACCAGGCAATTGCATTAGGCTTCAGACAAATGCAACCGGAATATATTCAAATGCTGAAACAGCAATAAACAAATATTTCCTTTGCCACAATAATAATCCGAATGTTAATTACACTGCTGTCTGATTTGGGTACTAAAGATGCCGCTGTTGCTGCCGCCAGGGCTGCATTAATACACACTATTGCCGATGCTGAAGTGGTAGACATTTCACATGGTGTATCCCGTCACAACTGGCGGGAGGCGGCTTACCTACTTTCTACAGCATACAATACTTTTCCTCAAGGCACAGTGCACTTAATTCCGGTAGCGGTCTTTACAGAAAGACAACCACGAATGATTTTGGCGAAAAAAGAAGGGTATTATTTCATAGCTCCTGATAATGGTCTATTACCCGCTGCACTTGGCATAGACACAATGGCAACAGTAAAGCTTTGCCATCAATACACAAAGCCATACGACTTCACCCAATGGCTCAGCGATGCTGCGGATTTGATTCATACACTGCCCCCAGGGGAGAATATGCTGGATAGCGGGTTCGCACTTACTTCACAGCCTCCGCTCCCACCGCCACACGTCACCCCCATCAATGTGGTCTGCAGGGCACTCTATGCCGACAGATACAATAATATTGTGGTAAACATTACTCAAAAAGAATTTGACAACTTACAGCATAACAGGCAGTTTAAAATAAGAACTTTCAAAGGGCAGAACATTACATCTGTGAGCCGGCACTACAACGATGTTGCCATTGGCGAGCCGCTCTGCAGGTTCAATAAGGCAGGCTTTTTAGAAGTAGCTGTCAATCACGGCTCCGCTTTGGAACTATTCGGGCTCGAGAAGGGGGATACAACAGCGCTCGATTATCATACAGTACGTATCAACTTCAATCAGTGAAAATGAAAGTGAAACATACACTAAGATTAATTGCAATTGCTCCTCTATGTCTGGCGCAATACATTTAATATTCACTTAACAGGCTCATCATATTCCCTTTATACTAAAATTGTCATTTTGTATAACCAAATGTGCTGAGCAGGGACCCCATGGCAAAAAGAGAAGTGGATATTGTTGTGTTGTCCGATATACATCTGGGAACATACGGCTGCCACGCCACCGAACTACTCCGCTACCTCAAGAGTGTAAAGCCAAAGACACTCATACTCAATGGCGATATCATAGACATCTGGCAATTCAGCAAACGCTATTGGCCTGCCACACATATGATGGTGATTAAACACATCATAGGGCTCATAGCAAAGGATGTGCCGGTATACTACATACCCGGCAACCACGATGAGATGCTCCGCCGGTTCAAAGGCTTCAATTTGGGCTCACTAAAGATTGTAAACAAACTTTCACTAAAAATAGACAACAAGCGCGTATGGGTGTTTCATGGCGATGTATTTGACGTGGTAATGCAAAACAGCAAATGGCTCGCAAAGCTGGGCGCAGTAGGCTACGACACACTTATACTCATCAACAGGTTTGTAAACTATATCTCTCAAAAAATGGGAAAAGGAAAGCTGTCCTTTTCGAAAAAAGTAAAAAACACCGTAAAAAGCGCAGTGAAATTCATTAATGATTTCGAAGAAACGGTTTGCGAAATAGCCGCTGAAAGCGATTATGACTATGTGGTGTGCGGGCATATTCACCATCCCGAAATAAAAAAAGTGGCTACCAAAAAAGGTGATGTGATTTATATGAACTCAGGTGACTGGATAGAAAACCTGACATCGCTGGAATATGCCGATGGTAAATGGACTATATACAACTATGCCAACGACCCCGTGGCTCAGGCTATCGATATAACTAAGAAAAAACACGGCAAAGAGTCATCAAAAGAGATGATGGCAAGCCTGATGCAGGAACTCAATGTTAAGCATCAAACAGACTCCGCTTCACGTCCTGCGCACCGGGAGAAAGTAAGACCAAGTGAAACTACCGTACTGCCATTTTCATAAAAACATTTTACAATGAAGATACTATTTGCGATACAAGGCACCGGAAATGGACATCTGAGCCGCGCCAGAGATATATACCCCGAACTGGCTAAGTATGGCGACGTAGATGTCCTTATAAGTGGCATACAAGCCGATGTAGCAGTACCATTCTCAGTGAAATATCGACTTTACGGAATGAGTTTCATCTTTGGCAAAAAGGGAGGAGTAGACCTAATAGACACAGCCGCCAAGCTAAGACTGTTTAGACTTATAAAAGATATCCGTGAATTCCCGGTAGAGAAGTATGATTTGGTAATCAATGACTTTGAGCCGGTGTCCGCATGGGCATGCAAGCTCAAAAAACTTCCTTGTATATCTTTGAGCCACCAGTGTGCTGTACTGCACCCCGCCGCTCCTAAACCCGCTAAGGGAGACCCTATGGGCAAGCTGGTTCTGGAACAATATGCACCCGTCACTGCAGCCTATGGCTTTCACTTCAAAGCCTTTGCGCCAAATATATTCACACCGGTAATACGCCGGGAGATAAGGGACCTATCCCCAACCGACGAAGGACATTATACCGTATATCTGCCATCCTACAGCGATGAAGCTATAGTAAAGCACCTGTCACAGTTCCCCAATATCAGGTGGCATGTCTTCTCAAAACATAACAGAAGTCCATTCATTACCGGCAATGTATCTGTTTCCAAAATTGACAACCGGGCTTTTATAGAAAGTATGGCAGCATGCACGGGTGTACTATGCGGTGCAGGGTTTGAGGGTCCTGCAGAAGCTATGTATCTGGGTAAAAAAGTGCTGGTAATACCTATGCTCACTCAGTATGAGCAGCATTGCAATGCAGCAGGTGCTGCCGCAATGGGTGCTACAGTTGTAAATACGCTGGATGAAAAGCACTACAATACTATTCGCAGGTGGCTGGTAGAAGGCAGCCACATATCTGTAGACTATCCCGACAATACCGCTGACATTATTGCACAAATCATGCAAAAACATGCGCCATTACACAAACACAAAACTAAAGCAACACTTAGCGTTGGTGTATAGCTTTACTTGCAGAATTTCGGTGTTGGCTACAGAGATACTCTATGCTTTGTACCCATAAATCAGGAGGCATCTTAGCTGCCGAATTTTACTCATCTCTTCTGGGATTCACGCTCATAAGCCCCTACACCGCTCAGTATGTTCCGGCACATGGCTTCCTGTTGTTTATTATCCCGCAGTCTGGACATATCAGCCTGACTGTCCATAATACCACATTCTATTGCAGTTGCAGGGTGCAGACTATCTTTTAGCACCAAAATGCCTTTCTCAGAAAAAAAATAAATATGACGACATAAAAACATTACTTGCCGTACTTAGCTCTGACCGCTTGGGTGTTACCATAATTATCAATAACTTGTACGCCCACAAAAGAGATAAAATGAATTCAGTAAGGTTTATGGCGCAAAATGCGCTTGCGATGTTTATCCTGATGTATGCTATTGCAGCAAACGGAAAGGATAATGATGGAATAACCAAGTACAAATGGACTAGTGATAAAGCGGCCGGATACAACTACCGCTATGTAACCAACGATCCCACAAAAACACGGTTCTACAAACTGGGCAATGGACTGAACGTTATCCTCAGCCCCAGTCACAAAGAACCCAGAATGCAGGTATACATTGCCGTGAAGGCAGGCAGCAAAACAGACCCGGCCACACACACAGGGCTGGCACATTATCTGGAGCATATGATGTTTAAGGGCACATCCAAATATGGCTCGCTCAACTGGCAGAAAGAACAACCACTGCTCAGTCGTATCAATTACCTGTACGAAGAGTATAACAGAACTAAGGACGAAACCGCACGCGCGCAGATTTATAGACGTATAGATTCCATATCAGGCGAAGCAGCAAAATTTGCAATTGCCAATGAATATGACAAAATGATGGGCGCAATAGGCGTAAAGGGTACCAATGCTTTTACATCATTCGAGCAAACAGTTTATACCGAAGACGTACCTGCCAACTCTGTAGACAAATTCCTAAAAGTACAGGCAGAACGTTTTCGCAATCCGGTATTCCGCATATTCCATACAGAGCTGGAGGCGGTATACGAAGAAAAAAACAGAGGACTGGACAATGACGGAAGAAAGGTGTCTGAACTAATGCTGGCACAACTCTTTCAGAATCATAACTACGGCAAGCAAACTACCATAGGTACCGTAGAGCACCTGAAGAACCCATCGCTCATAGAGATACGCAAATACTACGACAATTATTATGTACCCAACAATATGGGCATTATTATAGCTGGCGACTTCGATCCCGATGTAATGATTAAAAAAGTAGACGAGAGCTTCTCATTTCTGCAAAACAAAGACGTACCTAAGTACACCTTCGAGGCCGAAGTGCCCATTACCGTACCCATAGAAAAAGAAGTACTGGGGCCGGATGCAGCCTTCACCACCATCGGCTTCCGCATGCCGGGCATTCACGACAAAGATGCGCTCCTCGCCGATCTGGTGAGCCAGATACTCACCAATGGTCGTGCAGGACTTATAGACCTGAATCTGGTGAAAAAACAAAAAATGCTGCAGGCATTTGCCTACACCGAAATCCTCATAGACTATGGATACATGAACCTGCGTGGCAACCCTACTACAGGTCAAAGCCTTGAAGAAGTTAAAACGCTCTTGCTGGGCGAAATAGACAATCTGAAGAAAGGAAACTTTGACGATGCATTGCTAACATCCATTATCAATAACGCCAAAAAGGCACTCATGCAGCAGAATGAAAAATATGAATCCCGCTCTTATGCACTCATGAGTGTGTTTACCAGCGATGACGACTGGCGTGATAATGTTGCATATGCCGACCGCTTGTCAAAATTAACAAAAGCGGATATCATAGCATTTGCCAACAAATACTTTGGTGAAAATTATGTAGTTGTGTACAAAAAGAAAGGAGAAGACAAAAACATTACCAAGGTACCTAAACCAACCATCACTGCCGTAGAAACCAACCGCGATGCGCAGTCTAAATTTGTAAAAGACGTATTAGCTATGCCGGCAGAACCAGTAAAACCCGTATGGATAGACTACAACAAGGATATAGTAAAAAGCTCAGTAGGCCCGGCAGAGGTACTGTATGTACAAAACACTGACAATGATTTGTTTCGTATGGCTTATAGGTACAAGACCGGCACCTGGAATGACAAAAAACTGGAAGTGGCCGCACAATACCTGCAGTTTCTGGGCACTGATAAACAAAGTGCAGAAGACATTTCGAAAGAGTTTTACAAACTGGCTTGCAGTTTCAACATATCGGCCGACAAAGAATACACAACTGTATCTCTGGAAGGGCTACAGGAAAATTTCGATAAGGCAATAGCACTGCTCGAAAACCTGCTCACCAATTGCAAAGCAGACGAAGCTGCTCTTAACGCACTGAAAGCACGTTTCAACAAAAGCCGTGCCAATAATAAAAACAATAAAAATGCAATTATGCAGGGACTGATGAGCTATGCCCGTTACGGCGAAAAAAACCCCTTTAATAATGCGCTGAGCAATACTGAACTGGAGGCAATAACCAGTGCAGATCTGGTAAATTTGCTGCACAGGCTCTCGGCTACCAGTCATAGAATATTGTATTACGGTCCGGCTTCGGTAACAGCTGTTTCGGCATCTTTGAAATCAACACATACTCTTCCTTCGATGTTCCGCCCCACTACAGCGGCTACCGTATTCAACTTTTCGACACAACAACAAAATCAGGTATTGTTTGCCGACTACGACATGGTACAAAGCGAAATAATGTGGGTCAGAAACATACCGGGATACGACCCCGCCAATCAGCCTGTATTAGAAATGTTCAATAATTACTTTGGTGGCAATATGGGTGCATTGGTGTTTCAGACCATACGCGAGAGCAAGGCACTTGCTTACTCTACCAATGCTTATGCGGCAGCCCCGGAAAAGCGCGAAGACCCATATTTCGTTTCGGCATATGTTGGCTGTCAGGCCGACAAATTCAGCGAATCTGTCACCGCTATGAATGAGTTGCTTAACGACTTACCAGCAGTTGAAAACAATCTCCAAACGGCCAAATCGAGCTTGAAAAAAGAAATAGAAACAGAGCGCATTACACAAGACAATATTATTTACAACTACCTCGATGCAGAAAGAAAAGGTCTTACAGAAGATATCCGCAAAATAATATACCAGAGTGCAGATAAACTTAGCTACGCGGACCTAAGGAATTTTCATGGCAATTATATGTCGGGCAAACCATACACCTACTGCATTGTAGCATCAGAAAAGAAAATGAATATGGAGGATGTGAAAAAAATAGGTGTTGTTAAAAAACTATCTCTCGAAGAAATATTCGGATACTAATTCTTCCGTAAATGGAATAACAGAAAGGATGGCCATCATACGTCATCCTTTCTTATTTAGGCCATATACCACTTAAACATCTCAATTCGCCGCAGAGTTCAGGCGCTTTGCCTCCGATAGCTATCAGAACTGAGCGTGCTCCACTAATTCCGACTCTGTCGTGAACTTTTTGCACGCCGTTTTATGATGAGTAAGTGAAAAATGAAAAATACGTAAAAATACGTATTTCATGCTCCTGTTTGGAACAGTACATTTGTACCCATAAGAGAGGATGCAAATATACCCTGAGAACGGCCACTATAACAGGTGGCTGTTTTCTATTAATAGAAGTTCCTCAATTGACCACCATTGTTGTTAAAGCCGTCTTAAAACAACACCAATACGCCGGTTTCGCCGACATTTTCCAGTCTTTCGCCGAAACAATAATTTCCGTATCACATTCTGTAAGCACATTTGCATCCTCAAAACAAAGTGATGCGGTTTATATTATTCTTAGTAACGATTCTTTTTTGCATACCTGCAATTGCACAGGAAAACTTCACCATGAGCGGTGTGGTAAAATCTAAAGCAAAAGGTGAAACTATTATTGGCGCTACCATCAGGGTAGGCACTACAGGCACCGTAAGTAATGAATATGGGTTTTACTCTATCACCCTGCCCCGGGGCAAGCATACGCTGGAGGTAAGCTCGCTGGGTATGCAGTCGAAGAAGGTAGAGGTAACCCTCGAAAAAAACACGGTGCTGAATATTATTGTAGAAGATGAGTCGCAAAACCTGTCTGAAGTTACAATTAAGTCTACCGCATCTGGCAGAAGCATATCCGGCACACAGATGGGTGTAGAAAAATTATCTACCGCCGAGATAAAAAACATACCCGTTCTGATGGGCGAAAGAGACCTGCTGAAAACAGTACAACTACTACCCGGCATTAAGTCTGCCGGGGAAGGCAACAGCGGGTTTTATGTGCGTGGTGGTGCATCAGACCAAAACCTGATTTTGCTGGATGAAGCCCCTGTATATAATGCATCCCATCTGCTGGGGTTCTTCAGTACCTTCAACTCCGATGCTATAAAGGATATGACCGTATACAAAGGTGGCATGCCTGCACAGTATGGCGGCAGACTATCGTCTGTGCTGGATATAAAAATGAACGATGGCAACAACCAGGAGTATGATGTGAGCGGTGGTATAGGCCTTATATCAGCAAAATTGAACATAGAAGGTCCCATTGTAAAAGACAAATCATCCTTCCTTATCACAGGCAGGCGCACCTATGCCGATGTGTTTCTGAAACTCTCCCCAGATTCTACAATCAACCAAAACAGATTGTATTTCTACGATCTCAATGCCAAACTCAACTATACCCTTAGTGACAAGGACCGCTTATACCTCTCCGGCTACTTCGGACAGGACCAGCTGGGTGTGGGCAGACTATTCGGGCTCAGCTGGGGCAATGGCACCGGAACAGCCCGCTGGAATCATATCTTCAGCAGCAAGCTATTCTCTAACACCTCGCTTATTTTCAGCAACTACAATTACAAGATTAATATCAGAAGCGGTGCAAATGATTTTGAGATATTCTCCCAGATACGCGACTGGAATCTGAAACAGGAATTCCAATGGTATCTCAATAGCCGCAATAGCATACGATTTGGCGTCAACGGCATTTTCCACACACTTACCCCGGGCGAGATAAAATCATCGGCTACCAGCTCCGTCAATTCATCATCATTGCAGCAGCGCTATTCTCTCGAAAATGCGGTATATGCTACCAATACATGGAAAGCATCTGAGCGTGTCAGCCTTACCTATGGCCTCAGGCTCACCGCCTTCAGTATACTGGGCAAAGGCGACTTCTTCAACATCAATACCAATGGTGATGTAACAGATACTTTGTCTTACAACAGTGGTCAAATAGTGAAGACGTACGTTAACCCCGAGCCGCGCCTGGCTGCCAGCTACGAGTTCAGCGAGGCAGCTTCCGTTAAGGCAGCCTATGTACGCAACGTGCAGAATATGCACCTGATTTCCAACTCTACATCTTCAAACCCTACCGACAAATGGCTGGCCAGCACCAACATCATTAAACCCGAAATATCCGACCAGTTCTCATTGGGCTACTACAAAAACCTGGCCGAAAACAGGTATGAGCTCACAGTAGAAACCTACTACAAAGACATGCAGAACCAGATAGACTACCGCAATGGTGCAAACATATTCATCAACAACGATGCAATAGAGACACAATTGCTATTTGGTAAAGGAAGGGCTTATGGACTGGAGGTGCTGATGAAAAAGAAAGTAGGTAAATGGACAGGATGGGTGAGCTACACACTTTCGAAAACAGAGCGCAAGATTGAAGGCATTAGCAATAATAACTGGTACAATGCCCGTCAGGACCGCACCCACGACATCGCAATCGTCAGCTCTTATCAGCTCAGCAAAAAATGGGTTATCTCTGGAAACTGGATCTATTATACCGGCAATGCAATCACCTTCCCTGCAGGCAAGTATACGGTCAACAATCAGGTGGTGTATTACTACACAGAGCGAAACAGTTACCGTATGCCCAACTACCACCGACTGGATCTGGGTGCAACATGGACCTTAAAACAAACGAAGAAGCGCACATCTGAGCTGTCATTTAGCCTGTACAACGCCTATGGCAGAGAAAACGCTTATACCATCGAGTTCAGAGAAAGCAAAACCGACCCAAACAGAACAGAAGCTGTGCAAACTGCGCTATTCAAGTTTATTCCATCAATTTCTTACAACTTCAAATTCTAATCAATCATGAGATTCATAAAAACAATCGGTTTAATGGTGGCTGCAGCAGCTATGCTCCAGTCCTGTACTAAAGTAATAGACATAAAGCTGAAAGACGCAGACAAAAAGTACGTTATAGAAGCCACACTTACCGATGCCCCCGGCAACTGCAATGTGCTGCTTTCAAAGACCAAAAACTTCAGCGACGACAATAGTATGAATGTAGTAACCAGTGCCACAGTGAGTATTACAGATAACAATACCGGCGTTGTAAGTATGCTCACAGAGTCTGCACCGGGAGTATACAACGACGCTACACTAGCCGGCATATCGGGCCACACCTATACACTCAAAGTGTTAATCGGCAGCAACACATTCACCGCATCCTCTGCCATGCCACAAAAGGTGGCGTTCGACACGCTGTATATGACCAGTGATGAATTGTTTGGCGACATAAACAAGTTAGCCAATGTAGAATACATAGACCCACCATCCTTGGGGCATTGTTATCAGGCAAGGCAGTATGTTAACGGAAAAGTACTAAAAGACATATTTGTAACCAACGACGAATATTCTAATGGCAAACGAAACATCGACAAGCTTTTCAGGTTTGCCGACGAAGATGACAAAGTAAAAACCGGAGACACCGTAACAGTAGATTTTTTATGTATAGACCCGGCTTTGTACAAGTATTGGTTCAGCCTGCAGCAAAACGCTACCGGCAATGCACAGTCTGCTGCACCCGCCAATCCTGTAACCAATATTCAGGGCGGAGCTATTGGCTATTTTACAGCACACACTATAGACACCAAATCAGTGGTCGCTGACTAACCATTTGCTTTAAATAAAAGAAATACAGCAGGCTGTTTGCTATCAGTTGTCAATTACAACTGCCTATTGGGGCGATGTTTACATCACTACCATGCCCTTCCGGCATTACGGTACTTGTATTTTGGCGGACGTTTATTGTCCGTATGTATATGTTTGGTGCAGGAGGACAAGTGGCTCAGCAATATCAATAGTGCAGCAGCTTTCAGTAAGTATTTTCTGTGTTTCATCACGTATTTTTTTGCTTTCCTGTATTCCACTTTATGAGGTTCAATAATCAATTTGTGGAATTGCAAGTGCTTAAAATTAATAAAATATCCGGTTTTGTACATACCTGAATATATTTCCCGGCATTTTTCTATTGCAACTACTCTTGCTCCTTTCCTAATGGTTCTTTTATAACGAAACCGTTAAAAGTACACCCACAGCGTGCAGTTATAATAAAATCATGTATTTTAGCACGCAGATGCAGCCCGACATTTCTATAGTAATACCACTGTACAATGAAGAAGAATCCTTGCCCGAACTGGTGGAATGGATAAACCGTGTGTGTAAATCAAACAGTTATGCACATGAAGTGATTCTGATAGACGATGGCAGCACCGATAGCAGTTGGGATGTTGTTGTCCAACTTTCACAACGGTATCCTGAGGTTAAAGCAATTCGTTTTCAGCGCAATTACGGCAAGAGCCCGGCACTCTATGTAGGCTTCAAGGCAGCCGAAGGCAATGTGGTAATAACCATGGATGCCGACCTGCAAGACAGCCCCGACGAAATACCCGAGCTATACCGTATGATAACCGCCGAGGGCTATGACCTGGTAAGTGGCTGGAAAAAAGTACGGTACGACAATGCGGTAACCAAAAACCTCCCATCAAAGCTCTACAATGGTGTAAACCGCCTGATAACCGGCATAAAGCTGCACGATATGAACTGCGGCCTCAAAGCCTACAAGCGCAAGGTGATAAAGAGCATAGAGGTATACGGAGAAATGCACCGTTTCATACCGGTACTTGCCAAACACGCCGGTTTCAAAAAAATAGGCGAAAAAGTAGTGCAACACCGCGCACGAAAATATGGTACGTCAAAGTTTGGCTGGGAGCGGTTTATCAATGGTTTTCTCGATCTGCTATCTATACAGTTCATCAGCAGGTTTGGCAAAAAGCCCATGCACTTCTTTGGTGTGTTTGGTGCCGTTACTTTTCTTACGGGGTTTATACTTACAGCCCAACTCATCATAGATAAACTACGGATGGGTGCCAATGTAGGCATTACCAACAAGCCTGCTTTCTATATAGCCCTCACCTCCATGATAATGGGAACACTGTTTTTCCTGTCGGGCTTTATAGCCGAGTTGATAGTACGCAATGCCGCAGACCGCAACCACTATATTACTGAGGAGAAGATTGGGTTGTGATAATATCTGAATTGGGATATTTTATAGACTCTTAATCCTGGTCTAAATAATAGACTTAACTGCCTCGAAAGCCTTAAGCTACCAATAAAGTATTTAGCAGATTGGAACATGCATTTCCTGCATAGAACAAAAATCAATACCCATAAATTAAAAAAGCCCCTCAATGAGGGGCTTTAGTAGCGAGGAGGAGATTTGAACTCCCGACCTCAGGGTTATGAATCCTGTGCTCTAACCACCTGAGCTACCTCGCCGGAAATTTCGGATTGCAAAGGTAAATAACTAATTGCAATTATTGCGGGTTGTTTTCATTTTTTGTTTTGTTATACGCATATCAGATTGCATTCCATGAAATAACACAGAAAAGCGGATAACTACTCGATACTTTTAAAAGCATTTGATTCACTTCTTATCCAATCTTTCTCGCCAAAGCTTTCTCAGCCGCCGCTATGATGTTAGCCGCAGTAAGGCCGTATTTATCCAATAGCTGTTTTGGTGTGCCACTTTCGCCAAATGTATCCATAACTGCTACGTACTCATGCGGTACCGGGCACTCTCTTGCGGCTACATTGGCTATACTATCGCCAAGGCCGCCATTTATCTGATGTTCTTCAGCAGTGACAATGCAGCGGGTTTTGCTGATAGACTTTATTACTGCCGCCTCGTCGAGTGGCTTAATAGTGTGTATATTTATCAGTTCTACCGAAATTCCTTTTTCAGCCAGTGCTTTAGCCGCTTCTACTGCCAGCCATACCAGGTGTCCACAAGCAAAAATGGTTATATCTGTACCCTCTGCCAGCACCTGTGCCTTACCTATCTCGAATTTTTGATTTTCGGCAGTAAAGTTGGGCCACTTTGGTCTGCCAAAGCGCAGGTACACAGGACCTTCGTATTCAGCTACTGCTATTGTGGCTGCTTTGGTCTGGTTGAAATCGCATGGGACTATAACGGTCATGCCGGGTAGCATTTTCATCATGCCTATGTCTTCCAAAACCTGATGGGTAGCACCATCTTCGCCCAATGTAAGCCCAGCATGAGATGCACATATCTTCACATTCTTGCCACTATAAGCTACAGACTGGCGTATCTGGTCATACACACGAGATGTAGAGAAGTTGGCAAAGGTAGTGGTGAATGGTATTTTACCACCTATAGTGAGCCCAGCAGCCACCCCTATCATATTAGCCTCGGCTATACCACATTGTACAAACCGCTCCGGAAACTCCTTCATAAAAGCATTTAGCTTCAGCGAGCCAGCGAGGTCTGCAGTAAGTGCTACTACATTAGGATTGCGACGGCCTGCCTCCAGTATTCCCTCGCCGAAACCACCACGGGTTTCTTTTTCATTCAGTATCTGTATATCCTGCAACATAAAAATGGTAATGATGAAAGAAAACGAATTTCGCTTTCTGAGGGCAAAAGTAAGCGTTACTATGATAATTTACATGATAAATCCACATAAACGAAAAACCATTTTTTTGCTATGACTATTGAGTCTATTATTCTTTCTGTTCGTCTATATCCTATACTCTGTTACACACCCAAAAAACTATACCGGCAATACAACTAACCTTTTACTCAGGTTCCACTTGCACAATGCACACAGCAATACAGACCGGACAAGGAGCTACCGACCTTGGGTGCTGCTACATGCCTGACTTTTGTGAACAAAAAAGGACGCAATGGTAAAAGAAAATTACAATTGACTATTTTGTTATTTATCATTTACCTTTGCAAAAAAAAAATTATGAAACACAACTCTATTCTACTTGCAATTGCAATTGTTGGGATTACTGCCTGCAACAATGCCAGTGACAACACAGCAGCCACAGCACCGGCAGCTGATATTACTGCAGCAGCGGCTGCTACCCCACCACCACCAATGCCCGACTCTGCAACCATGGCAAAGAACTGGATGGAATACAGCACTCCCGGTGAAGCGCACAAAGCCATAGCCAGCGAGGATGGCAAATGGAATGCCGAAATGACATTCTGGATGGCACCGGATGCACCGCCACAAGTAAGCAAAGGCACCTGTGAAAACAAAATGGTGCTGGGCGGCCGCTATCAGCAATCTATCTACAAAGCCGACATGATGGGTATGCCATTTGAAGGTATGGGCTATACAGGGTATGACAACGGAAAAAACATTGTGATGAGTACCTGGATAGACAATATGGGTACCGGCATTATGTATATGGAAGGCCCCTATAATGAGGCTACAAAAACTATCGAGCTAAAGGGTACAACCATTGACCCCGGCACCCGTACTGAAAAGAGCATAAGGCAAACACTGAAGACCATAGACAACAATACTATGGAAATGGAAATGTTTGAAACCCCGATGGGTGGCACTGAGCGCAAAACCATGGCTATAAAATATACGAGGATCTGATAATCAGTTCCTGTTATCTCTTAATGCCGCTCCTTAGGGGTGGCATTTTTTTGTGTGTTAATCCTGCCGGTGTGCTGCCTCATAAATTTGTGAGACTGTAATATCCGACTCCAGGAGTGCTAACAACTTCCGGTCTTTGCCGAATAGTGCTATATCCGGTATGCGAAAACTACCAAAATGGTATAAGAAGAAAATCTCGTAGTCGCAGCCGATGGCTTTGATATTTGGGTATTTATCTAATTGATGTTCTTTAGCAAACTTGCGGATAGCAGTAAAATCGCGGGATGGGGTGACCATATAAAAATCAATATCCTTAAGCGAGTCCATGCCTGCAGTGAGTGCCTGAGTAAGGTGGGCGCAATGCTTGCAATCTGGCGAAAAAGCCATGATTGCGACCTTTCTGCCACGCGGGATGTTGAAGGTATTAAAGAGTGTACTACTATCTGACAGCATGATATTAAATGCCGGCAACATGGGATTAAGCTTATATGGCAGGCTATCGCGGTTGCGGGTGGGGTCTGGTGGGATGGGCATAGATTTGCCCATTTGCGCGAAGGTATTGACTGCGGCAGACAGGCTTATACATAACAAAAAGATTATTCTTCTCATATACTATACGGTGGATGCTTATTAAAACATAAAGTTGCGCAATTTTCTGCTACTTTTTATTTTTTTGGGTGTTTTATTGATTATCAAGTAGTTGTGTCGAAATTCTTGCGCAAAAGTTGCGCACTCTGGTGTTTTTGCGCAAAAAAATGCGCGAGAAAACCCCGACCCTAAAGGGAGATGTTACGTTATTTGCAATCATTAATCCTGATTTCAAACTGCTCACTTTTATTTAACTCTGATATCCTAGCAGGGAGCTCTGAAGGTATAGTGTCAGAGCTCGCAATACCAGAAAAATGATATTGATACCTAACCAATAGAACGGAGAACCGGAACGCCTTTTTTCCGACTTTTTCCGACTATTTGCTGAGCCTGAGATATACATATTACGGTGTAAATACTTAGCTGTCAATTATCTATCAGCGAACAGTCTGCTATTCGAAGTGGAATTTGTGACTTCAAGTGTTGCTGGATCCCCAATAGATTGAAAAATTCTTAGGCGTAACAGTACACCTGAAATACAACAAAAACTGTGCCGAATTAAGAACTCTATCATGACTTTTTAGCTATTCACTCCTGCGCCATGCAAAATTGATAACAATCTATTAAAGAAACTTAGTTAAATACATAGAAATATTACTGAATAATAATTATATGAAGATAATACTAAAGTAACATTAATTAGACTACGTTTGTAAAAAAATATGAAAAATGAAAACATTATTATTTGCCCTCATCATTTTATGGTGCCTCGCAATTGGAGAATGTACTGCTCAGACTTGGGTACCAGGTGCGAAATTTGAGTATGATGGAGTGGGCAACAGGATAGTAAGAAGAATGGATATGGTATGTATAGGCTGTAGACCTGCTCAATTAGATTCACTAAAAGGTGATAACCCGATAGACGCAATTGTAGTGGGTGATGAGATAATGCTGGATGCATACCCCAACCCCACCAATACAGACCTAACAATAAACAACAGAACTTGGAAACAAACCGATAAGGCTCTGGTAACAGTATCTGACATTCAGGGTAAAACAATTGTATCACAGCAGTTCTCACAGGCTACGGATGTAGTGCCATTTGCAAGGCTTACACCCGGCACGTATCTGGTAAACTATTACCTAAATGAAAAATCTGCCAAGGTGTGGCGTGTAATAAAAATGTAAAACCTATCAACTTACAAATATCACAAACACAAACCATGAAATATTTCTTATTTAAAGCAAACCTGCTTTTACTATCTTTTATCTGCGCATTTACAGCATCAAAAGCTCAGCTTGTAGCCGGGTCTATGGCTGGTACACCAAACGTCTCGTCATCAGGCGCATTCACCTATTCAATACCGCTTGCATTATTGCCAGGGATAAAAGACCTTGTTCCACAACTTGCTATCACCTACAATAGTCAGGCAGGTAATGGCGTGTTAGGTATGGGCTGGAATATAGCTGGGTTGTCAGCAATTAGCCGCATCCCTTCCGATATTCATCACAATGGCGGAGTAAATCCTGTGGGTTTTGTAAATGATATTTACGCATTAGACGGCAGTCGCCTTTCTCAAACTACACCCGGAAATTTTGAAACTTACAGTAAGAGCTTTTCAAGGATTACATCTGTAGGTAGTTCCGGTAGTGGTCCCGACCACTTCATTGTGGAAAACAATGATGGCATGGTTTATGAATATGGGAACTCATCAAATTCAAAGTTTGTTGTACCCGGAAGCGCAATTGCTGCAGGAGAAGTGCATACCTGGGCACTCAATACTGTTCGCGACAGGACGGGAAATTATATATCGTTTATTTATGCTAATGACCTAATAACAGGAGAAAATACGATAGCACAGATTTTATATGGTGGTAACAATGTAACATTTGCGGCAGCTTCAGAGGAGGTGAATTTCATCTACACCACAAGAACCGATGCGAATTTTGGCTATGTAGGTGGAAGCAAAGTAAGAGCTAATTATAAGCTTGATCAGGTGGAGATAAAACATGCAGGAACATTGGAACACAGATATGTAATGGGATATACTGCTGCACCTACTGCTCCGGACTTTTATACTCATCTCGAGACGGTAACCGAATTAGGCAGAGGAGGTAGCTTTTTTCCTGAAACGAAATTTATTTATGGCACTACTGCACTACCGTTAACAACCGGTACTACCAATTTATTTCATGATATCGGGTTTGTGCCAAGTGTTGGTGACTTTAATGGAGATGGTTTTTCGGATATTTATCATGTAAGGACAATCGATCCAGGAGGGACACACCCACTGGCAGTTTCAGCCCCCCCACCACATCCATACTATAAAATGTATACGAATAGTCATTCGGATAATTTTAGTCCCTTGGGGGCTGGATTGCTACCTGCAGTTTCGTCGGTTGCCGGATTTTATGATGGTCGTCCTGCAAGTAAAACAACAAAAGTTGACTTCAATGGAGATGGAAAAGATGACCTGATAACCATATCATACAATACTACGGACTATCTTGTGTACCTGAATTTGGCAAATACAACTGGTACAGATTTGGGTATGCCTATTCTGTTGTATCATAGCACACCTGCCTTGGCTACTATAACGTTTCCTGAAATTAAAGTTGTAATTGGAGATTTTGTAGGAAATGGAAAAAAGCAAGTAATGATATTCGAGCCCTTTATGGGTATTGGTCTCTGGGGGCCAGCTACACCATATATGGGGTCATTGGTGGGAGATGGATTTGTACTGGGTTTACCAGCCTTTACCTTTTATGGTGCTATGGATGACTGTGTAGCAATAGATATAGATGGTGACGGAAGGGATGAAATATTTGCGACAATGGCAGGACTAGGTGCGGGATGCCGAACATATTCTATACCCATGCCTTGCGGGCCATCAGGAACGCCAACAAGCGGTATAATGTCATTGACAATGACTGGTGCATCGTTATTATTAACCAGGGATGATGTTTTTCACTATGGAGATTTTAATGGTGATGGTAAAACAGACATACTTACCTGGAAGCCTATCTCAGGCGGCCCATCTGGTCAATGGTTTATAGATTATTCGACGGGAGATGCAAGTTTTGACCGGCAAAGTCTTGCCTCAGTTCCATTACAAACATCTTTTGACCCAGGCGCAACGCCTGCTGATCATAACTATATTATTGCAGATTATAATGGTGATGGGAAGGATGATATATTTCAAATGAGTGGAACCAGTTTCACTTTACTCTATTCTAAAGGCAACAATACTTTTACTACCGAGATCGTCTCTCCGAGCCCTTCAAGCCCGGATGAGCGATTGTATAGTGTAGGTGATTTTAATGGAGATGGTCAGGCAGACATTCTCTTTACGAGCCCCTTATCTGGTGTTCCTGCCACTATATATTACTTCCGAAAAAATGAACAGAAACACCTGATAAAGAAAGTGGAAAAAAATGACAATTTATTCGCGGCAAGCGGACAAACAATAACAGTTAGTTATATGCCCTTGGCTCAGGACTATAGCTATATGCACAGTACTGCAACGATTGGATACCCATTCAGCGAAATAAGAAGTGGCGGTATGAAGGTAGCAAAGTCCCTTATAAATAACCGTACCCTACAGCATCAGGAATACTATTACAGGGGCTGTGTAGCACACCGAACAGGACTGGGCTTCAGAGGGTTTGAGGGGGTAATGGTACAAGATGCCTACCCACTGCGCCAAAGCCGGCAGGAGTATGACCAAACTACGTTTCAAACTGTAGTACCCAAGGAGATAACAGTAGCTACATGCGGTGCTTGTTCATTCACAACATTTGTTTCAATGTGGCCTCCTCTTTTTACCACTTTGTTGACGAAGAAACAATTTATTTATCATGAAGACGCATTGTCGGGTGGTATTCATATTGTATACCCATGGGAGGAAACCTCAGAGGACTATGTAAATAATCTGCACTCAAAAACCACTTACACCTATCTGGGGGGCGGGGGCAGCTACCCATCGCTGCACAACTATGGCAAGCCTGATAAGATAACTACCGATATTGGGTACGGACGAGAAATATCTGAGCAGGTATTTACATACAGTACCGGTGCTCCTCAGTTTTACAATAAGGATAATCCGGCTACAGTAACCACTACCAATAATAGGGCGGGCTCTACTGCATATAATAGGGCTATTAGCTATAGCTACAATCCGGCAGGACTGGTAGCCAACATGAAGACAGACCCTGGCACTCCACATGAAAACTCTATTACTTACAACTACGATGCCTGGGGTAATGTAACATCTGAGGCCTCTATAGTTGCGGGCACTGCATCTGTAACCAACACGTATGCATATAGTGCAGATCATAGGTTTCAGACGCAAAAGACAAACACGTTAGGACATACTGAAAGCTACACCCACGATGCGTGGGGCAATGTGCTAACTGCAACCAATATAAATGGAGTAGTAACTACCAATACTTATGATGGTTTTAACCGGCTTATCACCAGCATTAATTCGGCTACGCCTACCATTACTGCCACTACTGCCTACCACTGGGCCAATGCGTTGGGTGAATGTCCTACAGGAATATTCTCATTGGCCATAGAAAAAACGGTAACGGGTATTACAGGCAGTGATTTAGAATTTTATGACTATAGCGGTAAGGTAAGGCGTAGTGTAAGTAATGGATTTGACGGGACACGCATATTCAGCGATGCAGAATATAACCCGGATGGCACCATTAGTGCTGCCTACCTGCCCCGGTATCTATCTACCGCGCCAGAGTCTACGGCTTACACCTACGATGTTATGGGTAGATTAGAATCTGAAGTAAGCCCTGTAACAGGCACTACCAACTATAGCTATGCCCCCATCAGCCTGTCTACAGCCTGGGCTCTGGCAGGGATGAGGATAAATGCTGTAAATACCCTGACCACCAGATCGAAGGAAACAACAACAGACGCAAGTGGTAAAACAGTAGAAATAACAGACTGCGGCATAAGCACTGTGAAAAAACAGTATAACAGCAACGGCAATATTAGTGAGACTATAGCCAATGGGATTCTAACTTTATACAACTATGATGCTTATGGTAATCTGGATAATGAGCTGGCCCCAAATAAAAACTATACCGACTATGCCTACGACAACCGAAACCGGATGGTATCTAAAACAGATGGAAACAGTATAACTACAAACTATCAGTATGATGCACTGAACCGTGTGACCGCGAAAAACGGACCCGGTGAAGCATTTACTTACACATACGATGGTGGTGGTTTATCAACATACGGCAACCTAACAATGGCGACGGGTCCGATGGCCAGTACGTCTGCATTGTATAGTTACGATGTCTACTCAAGGTTACTATCTTCTACAGAAACCATAAGTGGTGTATCTTTTGCTACCTATCATACTTACGATAACTATGGCAGGTCATTGACTACTACGTACCCTGATGGTAATGTAGTGAGGAAAGAATACAACAACCAAGGTTACCTGCATGGGCTGTGGGCTGTGGGGCATGGCATTCCATTATCATTAGTGCCGGATATACCATTGTGGTACAAGGTTTCGGAAAATGTATTTGGGCAAACAACCAGTATTTCTTTGGGGTTTGACCCATCTGTAACTATATCAGCTAGCACCACATCCCCTGCACCAATATTTTTGATACCGATGATGTATAACCATACGCATTCTTACAATGCACATGGTTTCCTTACCGCATCACAATTGAGTACACCCTCGGCTATATTCAATTCAAAAACTTACACATTTAGTGAGCCTACCGCCGACCTGCTGCAAATAAATGATGTGCTACACTCAAAATCTGAAAGCTTCACTTACGACGCACTTGACAGGCTTACAACAGTCACACAATTTGGTCTGATGGTACCGACGGGTACAAAAACGTTTGAGTATGCCGACAATGGCAATATGACCAAAAAGAGCGACATATCTACCTATGACTGGAACTACGATAAATATGCGGTAACAGTGATACCTATGAATGGCAGCGTGATGCCAGCCGTGATACCCTCTTTTACACAGACTGCTACCTATACATCTTTCGACAAGGTGGCTGCGCTCATAGAAGGAACCAAGAGTATCAACTTTGCTTACAACACAGAGGAGCAGCGGGGCAGGGCACAATACTACACTGGCCCCACCCTGACCCGCACCCGATACTATGCCGAGAACTATGAAAGGACTATAACCCCAGGCGGTACGCAGCAGATAAGCTATGTGATGGCGGAAGGCAAACCGGTAGCTATGTTTGTAACCAACGGCCTGACGGGACCAAGCGATATAAAGTATATAGGCACTGACCACCTGGGCAGCATAACAGAGATACTGAACAGCACCGGCAGCCTGGATGAGCAGCGGAGCTATGATGCATGGGGGCGCATGAGAGACCCCGGCACATGGGTGCCCTATACTGCCACCACCACACCACTTACCGACTATGACCGTGGCTATACAGGGCAGGAGCTGCTCAAGGACTTTAATGTAATAAACCTGAATGGCAGGCTCTATGACCCACTGATAGGCAGGATGTTTAGTGTTGACCCCTACATATCCAACCCTGACAATGCTCAAACTTACAACATATATAGCTACTGTAATAACAATCCGCTGAAATATACAGATAAGGATGGTAATGAGCCCATTAGCGCATCCATACTTATTGTAGCAGGATTGATTGGCGGAACAATGAATGCGGTAAATAACTGGGACAAAATTACTGACTTAAAATCTTTTGGTAGTTATTTTGGAGTAGGGGCAATTTCTGGTGCTGCCAGCGTTTTCAACCCCTGGGCTGGCGGTGCAATGGCACTTGCAGGAAATGTAGCCTTGGATGCCTCGACTAATAACTTGCCTGATAAAAACGATATTATTGATATCGTTGAATACGGGGGTACGCAATTATTAAATGCGACTAGTGTCGCAGGAGCAGGTCCTATGGCCAGAGCAGGAATGGATCTGGCAGTTAAATGGGGGTGGAAACAAACAGTAACTGGAGGCTCAAATCAAACTGTATATGTCGAAGGAATTGGTTATACCTTTGCGCAGACACCAATTCTCTCTGCAACTAAAGTAAGCACTTCAACTTTAGTACAATCAGGTGCAGCAGCGATGGCTTCAAATGCAGGTAAATATTCCGTGTATCTAGGGATTGATAAATTTGATGTTATTAGGTACGTAGGAATGACTGGAAGAGATGCTGCAATTAGATTTGGAGAGCAGCTTGCATCTGGAACTTCAAAGTCAGCATTGCGATATAAAATTTTGGATGGAGCTACGAACCTCTCAAAAACTGAAGCTAGAATTTGGGAGCAGAAATTAATAAACCAATATGGATTAGGGAAAAATGGTGGTCAACTTTTTAATAAGATCAACTCAATATCACCAAAAAAATGGTGGTTATTTGGAATTCACTAATTCGATATAAAAGCAAAATTGAATGCAAAGGACAAATACAAAAATTGGCGATGTTTTTGCTGTTAATATTAATGATCAGCAAAAGAAATTTATGCAATATATTACTAGCGATCTCACACAACTAAATAGTGATGTGATTCGGGCATTCAAAACGATATACCCTATTTATACAAATCCCAGTTTACAGGAGATTGTATCTGCCGAGGTTGAGTTTTACGCTCATTGTATCACTAAATTGGGTATAAAAATGGGGTACTGGGATAAAATTGGAAACACCTCAGAACTTGGGGGCACTGCACATGTTTTATTCAGAGATACTAATGATTATGGTCGAAAACTTGGAGAAGAATCTATCAAGGTATCTGAGAAATGGCATATATGGCATATAAATGACTATGACTTTACAAAAGTGGGGAAATTGGTAGGAGATCAAAAGAAGGCCGAGATTGGGGTTGTTGTTACACCGGATGATATTGTAACCAGAATGAAAACTGGAAAATATGATTTCATTTATCCTAGTTTTGAATAGACTTATAAAATAATGTAGGACAAAGACGCAACAATAATAGCAAACAAACACTAAAACCAATGAAAAAACCATTCTTATTCCTTATCATCCTACTATATGCGGTAGCAGACAGTAATGCACAGTACTATACCAACCGCAATAAGGTATGGGCATTTGGTCTTAATGCTGGTATAGATTTTACATCGGGCAGCCCGGTGCCTATACGCTCGGGTTATGATCTTACTACCAGTTATAGTTTTACAGAAGGTGTTGCGTCTGTGTGCGACACCGCCGGGGATTTATTGTTTTATACCAATGGCAGACAGGTTTATAACAAGAATCATGTGTTAATGCCATCGGGGGCATTAATAGTTCCCTTCTCGACCCATAGCACTACTCAGGCAGCACTCATTGCTCCGGTGATAGACAGCCCAAACCGGTATTATATTTTCTCTTTAGAGATGGCAACAGCAAGCGCTACAGCGTGCAGGCTGGCCTATAGCAAGGTGAATATGACGCTGGATACCAATAGAGGAGATGTGGTTGCAACATCCAAGGGTATTCTTATGGCTGATTCGCTCAGCGAAAAGATGATAGCTATTGCCGGCACCAACCACAATATATGGCTGCTTACCCATAGTTCGGATAGCACCTTATTTTTTGCTTATGAAATTACGAGTGCAGGTATAGATACAGTACCTGTGGTATCGCACGTAGGAACAGTTTCTCAGTTTTTGCGTTACTCTTCAGGTGTTTTGAAAGCATCGCCCAATGGCAGAAAAATTGTATCCCAGTGTTTTTCATTTTTTGCGGGTACTGAGCTTTTTGACTTCGATCCAGCAACCGGTATTGTTTCCAATTGCGTGGTGCTGGACAGTACTACCAGACAATATGGTGCAGAATTCTCACCGGATAATACAAAACTATATACGCAGCGAAGTGTGATTGCTTCCGGAGCCGATACAATGATTATCCATCAGTATAATATTGCCCTTGCTACACCGGCGGCCATCCGAGCATCCAAAACACAGGTAGGTGTCGTAAATACGCATGGTTCATCTGATTTGAAGTTGGGACCTGATCATAAAATATATCTGGCAGGGCGCGATGATACTGCAAATAGTGTGGGCTGGCAGTTTTCCAGATACATGGATCGCATAAATGCGCCTAACCTTGCGGGTGTTGCCTGTGGCTATACATCGCAAGTGCTTAGGTTTTTCGACACTACGGGCATCTACTTAGGTTTAACCAATGTGTATGTAGAGGCAGATACGGCTATAACTGTGGTAAAACAAGACAATGTACCCACCAGGAAAGCGGTGACAATTGCTATCTTTCCCAATCCCGCATCCACCGTGCTATACATATCTGCCACAGAAAAAATAACGCACATCAGCATCAGCAATATAGCGGGGCAGGTAGTGTATAGCAGTGCCGGCAATAGTGAGCTGGCAAGGGTAGATATAGGCATGCTGCCTCCCAATCTTTACTTTGTAAAAGTGAATGAAGTAGCGGTGCAGCGGTTTGTAAAGGAGTAGGGTGGCTAAAATGCAAAGATAAATAAAGCAACACCTATCAGAACTGACTATCAAAATCCGCGAGTGTACCAAAAGATAAATCGCGGGCAGATATTATTGGCTCTTTTACGTCCCAATGGTAGCCTATACTGTCGTACCGGATACCGGCATCGTGGGCAGCACTGTATACGGATGATACCAGGTAGTAGGTCATGGCATCGTCTGTAAGTGCCCTGAACCCATGGGCAAAGCCCTTCGGTATGTAGTATGCCTTGTGGTTGGCGGCGCTGAGCTCTGTGGCATAGTGGTGGCCATGGGTGGGCGAATGGCGGCGCAGGTCTACTATCACATCGAGTATAGCTCCCTGCGGGCAGAAGACCACCTTGGCATGCTGGTGTGGCGGCAACTGAAAGTGCATGCCGCGTATCACATCTTTTTTGGAGAATGAATAGTAACTCTCCCTGAGGGTGAACGCTATGCCCGCCTGCGCCAGCGTAGTTTCGTGAAAGGTCTTTACAAAGGTACCCCTTGCATCCTGCGAGGATGGCAAGGTGATGAGCTTTGCACCATTTAGTATATCAACTATCTCCATTTCTTTTTTCTGATCCTTTGCTAATTGATAATATCCCCATTAACACCAAAAAGGCAGAAAATATGATGATCATCCAATCTCCCCTGAGGTAGCCCCGATATCCATACATTGCCCCGACAACCAGGATAATGGCACCTGCCCCCACATTTATTATTGTAGATTTTTTCCTTACGGCCCTCATTTTGCCGGCGCAAGAACTGGAACATGCTACACCATAACCGGTGTCGGTAACGCAGTCTGGGCAAATGCCCCTGCTGCAATTTTTACAAACCCCTACGGCATCGGCACTATGATGGTTGTAGCATTTCATAAGGCAAATTATGTAGTTAAAAATACGCCTCTATTTGTTTCATACACTTATCTGCTGCTGTGTGGTGTTTATCGGCATACCACTCAGCAGTCCACTGTATAGCAGTGCGGGCATCCATCTGCGATTGCCAGCCCAGTTGCTCTTTCGCCTTGCTGCTATCCAGCAGCAGCAACTTTGCCTCGTGCAGCGCACCACTATCAGAAACATCCTTATAAGATCCTGCGCCGTAGTGCTGCATAAATATCTTCGTCAGCTCCTCTACCGTCAGCATATCTTCAGGGTTAGGGCCAAAGTTGTAAGCAGTGCTGTACTTAACCGGGTCTGCTGCCATGCGGGCACCCAGCAGCAGGTAGGCACCCAGTGGCTCCAGCACATGCTGCCATGGCCTTACAGATGCCGGATTGCGGAGGCCTACTGTTTCGCCAAAGGATATTGCCCTTACAATATCGCACACTATGCGGTCGTCAGAATAGTCGCCACCACCTATCACATTGCCCGCTCTGGCTGCGGCTATAGATTTTTTGTGATCTGAGTGTTTGGCAATATTAAAAAACGATCTGCGGTAAGAGTATATGACGATCTCTGCCGCCGCCTTGCTGGCCGAGTATGGGTCATATCCGCCCAGCTTATCGTCTTCGGCAAATGGCATTCCCCGCTCGGGATTGTCATACACCTTGTCGGTGGTTATCATCACACCGGCAGCGGGTTTGGGCAGGTTGCGCATGGCATCCAGCACATGTGCTGTTCCCTGCGCATTTACCATAAAGGTGTAAGAAGGCATATCGTATCCGCGGCGCACCAGCGGCTGGGCTGCAAGATGAAAAACAAAATCGGGCTCAAATCGCACCAGCTCTGTCTGTAGTTTTTGTTTGTCGCTTATGTCGGCTATCACTGAGCTATAGCATAGCTTGTCGCCATTTATCTGGTTGTAGAGGTCGTGGCTTTTCTCTGGTGCCAGCGCATAGCCCTTCACATTGGCACCCAGCCAATGCAGTATCTGCAGCATCCACGCACCCTTAAAACCCGTATGCCCGGTAAGGAACACCCGCTTGCCACTATAGGCCCTGCGCAGATCTCCGGCAGTTACCACTTTTTCCATAGAGGATCAGTTTGCCACATTTGTTCCAGTTCTTCCTTGTCACGCAGGGTATCCATGCACTTCCAGAACCCATGATGTTTGTAAGCAGCTATTTCTTTGTCCTGAGCCAGATCGTTCATAGGCTGGCGTTCCCACATTATATCATCGGCATCGCTGTGCAGATAGTCGGCAATACCGGGCTCTATCACAAAGAAGCCACCATTTATCCAGGTGCCTGAGTCTTCCGGCTTTTCTTCAAAACTATCGATAGTGCCGTTTTCCTCCATCTTTATAACACCAAAACGGCTGGTAGCCTGTATGGCGGTCATAGTGCATATCTTGCCCGTACTCTTATGAAATTTGAGCACCTCATTGAGGTCTACATCGCACACACCATCGCCATAGGTAAGCATAAAGGTCTCATTGCCCACATAGGGCAATACCCGCTTTAGCCTGCCGGCAGTCATGGTGTCGAGCCCGGTATCTATGAGCGATATTTTGAATGGCTCAGAAGAGTTTCTGTGCACCTCCAGCGAGTTATTAGACAGGTCTACGGTAATATCTGCATTGTGCAGGAAGTAATTGGCAAAATACTCTTTGATGATATGTGCCTTGTACCCCAGACAAATGATAAACTCTGTATGACCATAAGCGGCATATATTTTCATAATATGCCATAGTATGGGCCTGCCACCTATTTCTATCATAGGTTTTGGCCGCAGTGTGGACTCCTCAGAAATACGGGTTCCCCTGCCACCCGCAAATATGACTACTTTCATGGCAACAAATATAACAGATATTAAGGGACGATGACAAAATAACTTCCACATTCTGGCTTATTCTTTTCCATTTTTTCTGCGTTGAAAAAAGCTTCAAGTAGTACACTATTCTCTCCCGATGGCTATCGGGATCCGCCTTGAAAAAAAGAAAAACAATTTCGCCATATTGCAGCACTTATTTTGTCATCGTCCCTAAGCAAAGGAATGAGAGAAAACAGGCCGGTGTGATACAACAACCGGAAAGATGTGGTTTTAGGGTATTTATCAGGATTGAAAATAATTTGGATACTTCATCTGTTTAATTAAATTTGTGTTCCATTCATCACTTAAAATAAGAATTGTGGCGTACGAAAATAAAAACTTTGAAGATAACAAAGGCGAAAGCCGAAACGAAAGTTTGTACAGTAAACGTATTAAAGCAGGAAAAAGAAGAACCTATTTTTTTGATGTACGCGCTACCAGAGGCAGCGATTACTTCATTACCATTACTGAAAGCAAAAAGCGTTTTGACGATAACGGCTACGACCGCCATAAAATGTTTCTTTACAAGGAAGATTTCAACAAGTTTCTTGCCGGGCTGGTAGATACAATCAACTATGTAAAAACCGACCTTATGCCCGATTTCGACTTCGACGCATTCAACCACGATCAGGAAAATGAAGAGGGAGCAGTAGGTGTAGGTACTTCAGAAATCAGGACTGAGGTGGTAGCAGAAATGCCATCAGTGATTGCCGCGGCAGCCGATGATAGCAGTGGTGTAGAAGAATGGAAAATGTAAATAATTTTCGAATAATACTTCAACAAAAAGCCTTTGCATTGCAAGGGCTTTTTTTGTGGACACAGCTTTTCCATCAACCAATCAATACCATACTAAACCGCTCATTTACCCCTCACCTTCAGGTATCTGGCAGTAGCTATCAACCTGGATTGTAGCTTGCTGAAAAAGGAAAGTTTAAATGATTTCGGTTCTACCTTTTTTCCCGCAGAAGCACCAATTGCTGCAGCATACTTGTTCAGGCATACCTCCATTCTGAACTCAGATTCGGCCAGCTTGCGGGCTGCTACGCGCCTTGTTGTTTCCGGTATTGCGGCAATGGCCCTAATACCTGCAATAGCAGCCTGCATATCGCCTATACTGTACACCCGCACACAATCCTCCGCCAGGGTATGGTTCTCAAAATCCTCTACCCCACTCACACGAGTACCTACAAAGCCACAACCGGCAGCCAGTGCCTCCATCATCACCAGTGGCATCCCTTCAGAGTTGGAGGTGAGCAACAGAATGTCTGAGCTGCTCAGCAGGTGCTGCACCTCCGCGCCAGACAGCCAGCCGTGAAAAATGACCTGTTTGTCGGCACCACATTCCTTTAGTTTTTCTGTAAATTCCACTTTAGAGCTTTCGTCGTTTCCGGCTATATGAAGCTGAAACGGAAACCCTTGCAAGTGCAGTTGCTCACAAATGCTTACCAGGTCGTAAGCCCGCTTTTCATAGTCGGTAAGCCTGCCTACAAATACCAATCGGGTAAGCTCATTTGGCTTAGTCTCTGGTACAAACTCCGGCAGTATTATTCCGCAGGGTATGATATGTACTTTTTCATTATCAATCTCTTTACACTTTTCCAGCAGATTCTTCTTTACTCTACCAGACACACACACACACCACGAGAGTTGCCGGTGAAAAACAATAGCCCGTGAGTAGTAATAATCCTGGTCGCCATGCAACACCCCTATCATAGGGTACTTATCTGCAACTGCAGCAGCAGCACGCCATGCAGCCATATCATCAGATGCAATAATAGGTGTACCCAGAAGCACATCTCGCAAAATAAGACCTCTATAAATATTAGCTCTGTATGCTTCTGAGCCAAACTCGAAACTATAATCAACATCTGCTTTGATAATGCTAATAGTTTCACCGTACGAGCTTAACAAACTCAGCATTGTTGCTCTTCCCCCTGCCGATAGGAATTCCTTTAGCGGATTTACGGTAACAAAGTACACTTTGTATCCGGTAGCCGCAGCCGTAATAGCAGCATCAGCCATCCACCGGGTAACACCGCCCCTATGATAGGGATGACACAGAAAAGCAATGCGTTTTTTTTCAGTCATGGATAGCAATAAAAGCAAACACCAACGGGCAAATTAGTGATTTTGCAGAATTTCAACCTATTCAAATTAATTCATCCTGAAAAAAGAGCACATCCTGCGTACATTTGCAGCAAGATACACAATACGATGAGCGAAGAAAAATCACTTAATTTTCTTGAAGAAATTATAGAAAACGACATAGCCGCAGGCACCCATGGCGGAAGAGTACACACCCGCTTCCCGCCGGAGCCAAATGGCTATTTGCATATAGGTCATGCCACCTCCATTTGTCTCAACTTTGGGCTGGCAAAAAAATATAACGGCAAGTGCAACCTGAGATTTGATGACACTAACCCTACTACAGAAGAAACCGAATATGTAGAGAGTATAAAGAACGACATAAGGTGGCTGGGCTTTGAGTGGGATAATGAACTGTACGCATCAGATTATTTCGACAAACTATATGATTTTGCAGTAGCCCTTATACAGAAAGGGCTCGCCTATGTAGACGACAGCACCGCGGAAGAAATAGCCGCAACAAAAGGGTCTACCATAGCGCCGGGCAGCAATAGTCCTTACCGGAGCCGCAGTATAGAAGAAAATCTGCTGCTTTTTGAGGAAATGCGCAATGGCAAGTACAAAGACGGAGAAAAAACCCTGCGCGCCAAAATAGACATGGCACACCCCAACCTGCTGCTGCGCGACCCGCTGATGTACCGTATAAAACACGAACATCACCACCGCACAGGAGGCAAGTGGTGCATCTACCCCATGTATGATTTTGCACACGGGCAATCAGATAGTATCGAAGAAATTACGCACTCTATCTGCACACTCGAATTCATACACCACAGACCGCTATACAACTGGTTTATAGAGCAGCTAGGTATCTTCCCGTCGCGCCAGTACGAATTTGCCCGCCGCAATATGACCTATACAGTAATGAGCAAACGAAAGCTATTGCAACTGGTAAACGAGAACCATGTATCAGGCTGGGACGACCCCCGTATGCCCACAGTAAGCGGCATGCGCAGGCGCGGATACCCGGCAGAGGCTATTCGCAACTTTTGTGACACGATAGGCATAGCAAAGCGCGAAAACATAGTAGACGTAGGCTTGCTGGAATTTTGTGTGAGAGAGCATCTGAACAAGACTACCAACCGAGTAATGGCAGTGCTGGACCCCGTAAAGCTGGTGATAACCAACTACCCTGAAGGGCAAACAGAATTATTTGACGCAGAGAATAACCCCGAAGACCCTAATGGCGGCACACGCCCCATACCATTCAGCAGAGAGCTATGGATAGAGCGGGAAGACTTTCTGGAAGAAGCCCCCAAGAAGTTCTTCAGGCTGGCACCCGGTAATACTGTGCGCCTGAAAAGTGCCTACATAGTTAATTGTACCGGTTGCATCAAAGATGAATCAGGAAAAATAACGGAAGTACATGCCACCTACCTGCCCGAAAGCAAAAGCGGCAACGACACCAGCGGTCTCACTGTAAAAGGCACCATACACTGGGTAAGCATAGCACATGCAGCAACAGCCGAGGTACGCTTGTATGACCGCCTTTTCAGAGTGGAAGACCCATCGAATGAAGATGGTGATTTTAAGGAGTATATAAATCCTGATTCGAAGCAGATTCTATCATCTGTATTTATAGAGCCCGAACTGGCAAAAGCAACACCCGGCAGCCGTGTACAGTTTATGAGAAAAGGCTATTTCTGTGTAGACACAGACAGCACCAGCAACAAGCTGGTCTTTAACCGCACTGTAACACTAAAAGACGCATGGGCTAAAGAGCAAAGAAGAGGATAAACAAACTATAAAGAAAGTATAGGGCAGCGATAGCAGACACTATTGCTGCCCTATGCTTTTGCAAGAGGCAGTATCCGCCCATCTAATCTTACCGGCTTTTGAGCAACAATTTTCACCTTACTGAAAAGCGGATGAGCCGGATTTAGCAAGTAATTACATTCATCAGACATGATAACAGAAGGCACCGGCAAAGCCAGAAATCGTCCTGATTTGATAAAGTTGTCACCCGTTCTTTTCAGGATATCCGGCGCAGGGTTTGCGTGCCAGTTTGCAGGCAAATTTTCCTGCAATAGCTTTGGTGCAATACTATCCGGGATTTCAATTGATATCATACAATACCCTTTGTCAGGTAGCTTACCCATATGCACTATAGCCTCCAGCAATGCCAGCGAAGGGCTTTGTGCAGTATATACCATGTAAGTATTCTTGTTGTTCCAGCGAGCTCCATACAGCGCCGCACCGGTGCCTGAAAGGTCGTTTATATATTTGCAGTCTGCTATTCTGTATACAATCATCAGGCAAATATTCCGTATTGAATTCTTCCCAATTCTTCCATTATTATACCAATACCCAAAGACGTATCCAAATACTCTTTTGGCTTCTTATCGCCAAATGGGATTAATTTAGTGTCCATCCATTGTCTGAAATCAGCCAGCGTCCCGAAAACTTCTTCTCCCCGGGTGTATAGCCTTGCCAACTCTATCATTCTTTCAGACTGCTCCTGAGATAGTTTTTGGTTTGGGGTGTATCTGCGCAACGTGCGATCAGAGGTATGCGTTATAGCAGCCATTTCTGAAAGTGAAATATCAGCAACAAGCATCAGGTGATCCATAACCTGACGGGGTATGCCCGAGCGAATGATATCAATGAAATCATTTTCGTTTCTTATGGAAGCAAAGTCTTTTTTCCCATTCATCCCCATAATGCCGATAGTGCGCATTGCAGCCCCTGAATAATTGCTTTCGTATGGAATTAAAGGCTCTGAAACTGCATCAACTACTGATGTTTGATTATCATAGCTGACAGAACCCCCAGAAGACTTTTTTTTCTTTTCGCTTTTCATAGAATGACATTTGACACAAAATTAAAGACATTTGTCATAATTAGCAAATTTTTATTTACCAGCCACCACACTTATTTCAACATTTACACCTTTTGGAAGACCAGCAACCTGAATTGTTTCCCTTGCCGGAGCATCTGTCTTGAAATAGCCACCATACACCTCATTAACCAGTGCAAACTGCCCCATATTCATCAAAAATATAGATGATTTGAGCACGTTTGAGAAGTCCATACCCGCAGCCTGCAATATAGCAGACAAATTTTCCATAACCCGGCGCGTCTCGGCCTGTATGTCCCCCTGCACAAGATCACCCGTCTCTGGGCTTAACGCTATTTGACCGGAAACATAGAGTAGATCTCCGTACTGCACAGCCTGATTGTAGGGCCCTATTGGTGCAGGAGCATTTTTGGTATTAATGATTTTCTTTTCCATAACTGCAAATGTAATACTCAATGTACATTTGCAGGCAATTATGAACTACACATTATATATCGACGCCTCCACAGACCTCTGCAGCACTGCCATCAGCCGCAATGGAGAACTGCTGACGGTAACAGAAAGCGTGGAAATGCGCAACCATGCCGTAGCAATTAATGATATGATAGCTCAAACCCTGAGTAAAGCAAACATTACAATTAAACAATTGAGTGCAATTGCAGTATGTTCAGGACCCGGGTCTTATACCGGATTAAGAATAGCAATGGCAACTGCAAAAGGTATATGTTATGCTTTAGACATTCCATTAATTCTAAACGATAAGCTGACACTGCTGGCAAGAAGTACGATAAAAATAAATAACCCGAAACCTATTCAAAATCTCGCAGTAATTATTACTGCCAGAGAGACTGAATACTTTATATGTATATACGAAAACAATAACTGCATATTGACACCTACACACGTATTAGAAAATGAAATGGTAGATGTTTTATGCGGAAAAGAAAATTTACATATTGTATCAGACGTGTCAAACGAAAAATTTTATAAACTAAAAGTTAATTTTTCGACTAATAATGAAAACATTAAAATTGACTATCACACATGGTCAGAGTTGAGTTTTGAGCAATACGAACGCAAAGAGTTTGCTAATATTTCAACCGCTGTACCACTCTATTTGAAACAAGTTTATACGCATAAGTAACTGATTATCATTTACTTAAGAACCTAATTATGTCTTATCAGCCAGCACTTTAACTCAATGTTAACTTTTTTATTAAATAATATGCACTTCATATCGCTTTAAATACGTATGTTTGCAAAGTATTCACAGTGTCAATATCATTTGGGTATATAAAAATTATTTTTTAATCAATTAACATCGTAAATTTAAATTAATGGAAACGACGGTATCAGCAAACACTCTGGTTATCAAAGGTTCGAATGAACAAATCAAATTGGATTACGTAGCAGTTAAAAATGCGGCTATGACATTGAGGGCAATAAATCACAAACTGCGTCAGCAGATCGTAAAATTGCTGGAAGAGAACAAACGCATGAATGTTACTGACATTTATGTGAAACTGCGCCTGGAACAATCAGTAGCTTCACAACACCTTGCTATCCTTCGTCGTGCTAACATCGTTATTACTGAGCGTGATGGTAAATTTATTCACTATGCACTGAACCATGCACGTATTGCAGCAGTAGCTAAGTTTGTAAATGAGTTGGTGAATTCAGAAGAAACAGGTAACTAATCTACTAAGAGTAAATCCTCATAAAAAAACCCCGGAATTCCGGGGTTTTTTTATTGATATCATAAGACCTTATCAGTAAAAAGGACAACTATTAATCAAGATGCTCATTATTGCCAAGCTTTTTCAGC